>JBPCRW010000235.1:0-43141 GCA_050996405.1 Pyrinomonadaceae bacterium
CAAATTCCCGCGCCACGATGCCGAACGCGATTCCGGCGTGTCCGGCAACTGGCGTTTCGTTCAGTCCCGGAATCAGTCCGAAACGAAAATTCAAAATGTGAAATGTCAAAAAGAAGAAAAGAAAAACACCAGTCACGCGCTGGAAAAGATAAAACCAGTTTCTACCGTAATTGTAATTGCCGTTATTCGGACGCGCTTCCATTGAAATAAAAATTCCATAGACCGAATGGAAAACCAGCGGCAGAAAAATCCCGAAAATTTCGATAAATAAAAGATACGGAATGTCGTGAATTCCCTGCACGTGGTCATTGAAATTTTTCTCGCCGCCCATCGCCGCCGAATTCGTATACATATGCCCGAAGAAAAACAAACCGAGCGGCACGATACCGGTTAGTTGATGCAGTTTCCGCATCAGAAATGTCCTGCTTAATTTAATAGCCATAACAAAATTTTCGAGTTTAGATTTTTGAACTCTGGTTTGATTGTTAAAATTCTAAAACCAAAACCCGAAATCGGCAATCCTCCACCTTTCAATTTTCATCATACGGTTTTTCTTTGATAAGATAAAATGAAATGTCTTGAGCGAATTATTCAGGAAAACTTATTATTCAGTTATCAATTAACAGTTATCAAAAATAAAAGATGATAATTGTTAATTGATAACTGATAACTGAAATCTATGCACATCGAAACATTAAAAGTATTTTGTGATTTGGTCGAAACGCAGAGTTTTTCGCTGGCGGCGGAACGAAATTTTATTACTCAATCGGCGGTCAGCCAGCAGATAAAGACGCTCGAAGAAAAGTTCAAACGCCGCTTGCTTGAGCGCGTTCGCGGGCGGCGCGAAGTTCGCCTGACAACCGCCGGAGAAGTTTTTTACCACGAATCGAAAAATGTTCTGGCTGCTTACGCCGAACTGCACGAAAATATGCGCGGGCTGGTTGGAAACGTCGGCGGCACGGTCAAAGTGGCGACGGTTTATTCGGTCGGCTTGCACGAATTGCCGCCGAAGGTGCGCGAGTTTATGACGAAATTTCCGAACGCGAAAATTGATTTGGAATACTCTCGAACAACGCGCGTCGTCCGCGATGTTTTGAGCGGAACGATGGAACTCGGCGTGGTCGCCTTCCCCGAACCGCGACGCGGATTAACGATTGTGCCGATGTTAAGCGACCGTCTGGTTTTGATTTGTCCGCCCGACCACAAATTCGCCAAGCTGAAAAAAATTAAAGCCAAAGAATTAAAAGGACTAGATTTTGTGCTGTTCGAGCGCGACGTTCCGACGCGCAAAGCGACCGACAAAATCCTGAAATCGCACGGCGTAGAAGTTCGCAAAGCAGCCGAATTCGACAATATCGAAACCATCAAACGCGCTGTCGAAGTCGGTTTCGGTCTGGCAATCGTCCCGTATCCGTCGGTCATTGACGAAGAAAGAAATAATCAGCTTGCCGTTGTCGAATTTGCGGAAAAAGAATGGGTGCGTCCCGTCGGCGTAATTTACCGCAGCGACAGAAATCTTTCGCTCGCGGCAAAGAAATTCGTGCAGTTGCTCGAAAATGCGGAAAAGCCTTGATAGAATTTAATATTTTGTTGATAATATCCAAAACCTCATTTATCGTTGTCAGCATTAGTGTTAGTTAGTCGAATTTGCCTGCGCGTCGCTTTATAATTTGTCGAATTTTTGGCTCTCGTCAAAAAATCAAATGAGCCAAGTTTAATATGAACGAGAACAATTCTAAGAAGCGATATACTTACAACGTGAATTGCTCATTTAATTTGCAATTTACGTTTAACGAAGATGAGGTTGAATCTGACCCAAACGGCAACGAAGAAGACCGTATGCCGACCGAAGCAGCCCTATACGCTCTCGGACAAGAACTGTATGAGTGTCTTTTCGTTTATTATGCCGTTGATAAGATAGAAGTATATGCGGATTCAGAGAATATACTTTCCTGATTTAACAAACCATCGAACACGAAGTGAATAGACAACTTATTATCGCGTTATCAGTCAAACTTTAAGTTACGTGAACTCGGTTTCAGCTACGCCAATTGCAAAGTCAATTAAAACTTAACCAGCGTCAAAGGCGTGGTCGGCGCGATTCCGTTAAGAACGTTTTTGAGCATCGGGACAATTTTCGCGGCTTCCAGATAATCTTTTCCGAGCAGTTTAGAAAAACGTTTTTGTTTTGTCTCGCCGGTTAATTCCTTTAAAATTCCGGTGCAAAAAGCCGTCACGAGTTCGGGCGCGAACTGCTTGCCGGAATTTCGATGTAAATCATCAATAACTTCTTCCGCCGTTCGCCGTCTGCGATATGGTCGGTCGCTCGTCATCGCGTCAAAAGAATCGGCTAAACAAACTAATTTTCCGATATACGGAATTTCGCGGTCGTAAAGTCCTTCAGGATAACCGCGCCCGTCGAGGCGTTCGTGATGATTTTTGGCGGCAAGCGGCACGTCCGCGAACGGATGATGAATCGGCGAAAGAATTTCGTAACCGACGGTCGGATGTTTGGCAAGCTGTTCGTGTTCGCTGGCGGTGATTCGCGCCGGTGAATTGATAACCGAACGGTCAACCGTCAATTTGCCGACATCGTGCAAATATCCGGCAACCGCCGCGCCTTCAATTCTTTCTTCGTTCCAGCCAAGTTCCGACGCGATAATTTCCGAGTATTTTCCGACGCGCGCCGAATGCCCTTCGGTGTATTTGTCCTTGCAGTCAATAGCGGCGGCAAACGCCTTGACCGTATCTTTATAAGTCAGGCGCAGACTGTCGTAAAGCATCCGATTTTCTTCGGCGCGGCGTTCGAGTTCCGCCATTAGATTACGTTGCTGAATCCCGACTCCGATATGCCGCGCCATCGCGCAGACGATTTCTTTGTCGGCGGAAGTAAAATTTTCGCCGTTGGCTTTTTCGCCCAGTAAAACTAATCCGACGAGTTCATCGCGGACAATCAACGGCACGACGAGTTCAATTTTCTTCGATTCAAAAATCCGTTTATAGCGCAGCAAAAACGGCGTTAAAGAATTTAAACCGTCGTCCAAATCAAACGGTTCAAGTCCGTTTTCGAGCCATTCTTTTTGGTCGTCGCGCGTGACGTTTAAACTAAGCGGAAAATCTTCGCCAAGCCCGCGAATCGCCAGAAAATTCAGTTCGTGACCGAAGCGCGAGAAACGCGCCACGCCGCCGCGCATAATCGCAAGGCTTCCCAGAAGCAGATGCAAGGAAGTGCGGATCATTTCCTGAAAACTGCCCGTGCGCGCAACTTCCTGCCCCAAATCGGCAAGCGCGGCAAATGTGTGAATTAGTTTATCTTGATTTTCAACCATAAATTTTTGGCAGCGAACTATAAAGCAATACCGTTTGAAAAATAGAAAGCAATTTCCTGTAATTGATTCCGCCCGTGAACAATCACGGCATCAGCGGGCATATTATCATTTTGCCGCACGCGCCCAACGCGAAGACTTAGCTTTTGCAGCCGCCGACAAAATCCCGCCGCGTGAAAACTTCAAAGATGCCGATACCCGCATGATACGCGGCTCGATTCAACTCATTCGGTCTTTCTCGCCGGATGCGGACTAAGCATTAGAGGTTTTCTCGGCGGCTGCGTAAAATCAAAATCGTTACGCAAATCGCCAAGTTGCGAGGCGTTTTCCCGCACGTCGGGTCGCGGGTCGGGTCTGCCGTCGGTTTTCGGGTCGAGCCGCTGACCGCCCAAAAAAGCGTCTTCGATAAATTTGACGTAAGCGTCGTGGCTTAAGACTTGATGGTCAATGTAACCTTTTTTCGCGTAAGGACTAATGACCATCGCGGGAACGCGCAAGCCGTAACCGTTTTCGTCAACGCGCGGCGGCGTTACGTGGTCGTAAAATCCGCCCCAGTCATCCCAGACTAAAAAGATGGCGGTGCTGTTCCAGTCCGGGCTTTTCATAATCGCATTTATCAGAGTGGTAACGTAAGCCTGACCCTTACTAACCAATCCCGGCGGATGCTCGCTCACGTCTCCAGACGGGCAAATCCAAGAAACCGTAGGCAGTCTGCCGGATTTTGCGGCGGCGAAGAATTGGTCGAGCGATTGAATGTTGTTCATCTCGCCGTCTTCTTTTACCGTGTCAAAAAAGGGAAGCGGATTCCAGATGCCGGGCGTTCGGGCGTTTTGTTTGCGCTGGACGCAGGTCGCTTCCGTGTCGTCTTCGCAATCCGGTTCAGTGCCTTTGAGAACGTAGTAAGCCCACGGAATATGATTTTTATGCAGCAAGTAGGTCAAATCCGTCCAAGCGTAATCGGGCGGCTCGGCTTCGGCGTCATTATTCATTTGGTCGCCCGCGGCGGCGGCTCTGCGGCGCATTTTATTTCTTCGCCGCTTGCCGAAATCGGGCGGATTGTCCGGACTTTGCAGAGCGTTAATGCAGCTCATCGGGTCGCCTTGCTTCATACATTTGGCTGACCATTCGGAGATTAAAAACAAATGCTCCGGCAGACTCCAAGAAGCGTTCGGCTCAAACATCTTGTCCTGCAAAACAAAATTTTTGGCGTATGCCCAATAGTTTGGAATCTCGCGGTCGTCGTGATAGCCCATCACATCCGTATCGCCCGTTGCGTCCGCTCGCCCGTTTCCGCATCCGGGGTCGTTCGGGTCTTTGCATCCTTTTTTCTTGTTTTCGGCTTGCGCGACAAATCCGTCCATCTTCCCGCCGTCAATATCGGCGGAGGCGTTGACTTGCCCGTGCGGTCCGCCTCTGTTCAAATCGTTTGAATCGTGATAAGGCTTGACGCACTGGTTAGAGCGCGCGTCGGGAACGCAAACTGACGGCTCGCCGTTACTCATCGGAATACCGTCAGCACCCGGAAACGTTCCGAAATACGAATCGAAGGAGCGATTCTCCTGCATAATAATAATGATATGCTTAATTTTATGAATGTCTTGCGCGTCGGATGACGATAAATCATCTCCGCTCGACGGAGAGTTTGCGCCCGCCTCCTTTGCCTCCGGCAGATCGAAACGCCGCGCGGCATCGCCGCTATTTACGCCGTTAATCAGCAAAGCGCACGCAACGCCTGCCAGTAAAATTACAGGAAGAACTAGCCCGAATAATCCGCCGTTCGATGGCTGAAAATTATTTAATTTCATACGCCCCCCTCTCCTTCACAAATAATTCAATCGTCTAAAAAAGTCAATCATTTTTTAGACGCGGCAAAAAGCATTTTAGTCGTTCTTCATCGGCTTCGAGTTCAATATAATGCCGTTTTGCTGCGGGGCGGTTTATTTCAAAATTTTCCGCTTGCTGTTTCCGGCATCTGATTCAAAGAACAGGGAAAACTATTGAGCAGTAATCAATTATTTTTTTCGCGCGCCAATTCGGACGGGAAAAAAAATCACGCTTCGCCGCTTGAGTATTGCCTTCGGGTCGCTGCCGATTTTTTAGCGGTGATTAGCGGTGAATGGATAGTAAAAAGGCGAAACTCTCCGCCCGCTACTCGCCGCTAATCGTCACATGGCGCGTCAATCCGAGCATTTCAAAAAGATGAATCGTGTCGTCGTTGACTTCGGAAAAAACGACTTTCGCGTTTGCGTCCGCAGCCGCGTCAATCACGCCGAGCAGAATCGAAACGCCGATGCTGTTGACGATTTCCGTATTTCTGAAATTGACAATTAAAGTTTTACAGCCCGCGCCGAGCCGCTTTCTACATTCGTGTTCAATTTTCTCGCCCGTGATTTTATTCAAGTAATCGCTGGCAAAAACGGTCGCGGTTTCGCCCGTCGTCTGCGCGGATATTTGCGGTTCGTTTTTCTCTGACATTTGATTTGTCACTTAAAATTCTGGAATTGCGGAAAGCGCGCTGCGAAAAGTTCAACTGCAATAAAACTATAATTCGGCAGTTTAGTCAATAAAAAAGTAATAAGTAATTGGTAATAGGTAATAAATAATTACCGAATTACCAATTATTTATTACCTATTACCAATTACTTATTACCTATTACCAATTACTTATTGCCGCAAGTTACCGCAAGTATTTGACCATTGAAATCCGCGTGCCGTCGTCAACCTGCTCGAAATTTACTTCGTCCATCAAGGTTCGCATCAGTTTCAATCCCCAACCGCGTCTTTCGCTCTCCGGCTCAATTGGGGTCGCGCTCTCGGTAATTTTTTCGGGTGAAAGTTTAACGCCGCGATTGGAAATCGTGATGATAATTTTATCGTTTTCAACCAAAATTTTCTGATAAATTTTGCGGTCTGGACTTAAGGAATGTTCCGTCGCGTTGATGTAGGCTTCGACCAGCGCGGTTTTGATTTTCGTGATGTCCTTTGCCGCGAAATGATGCCGTCTGGCAATTTCTTCAACCGCGCTCGCGGCAATCAATTCCGTGTCGTCGCCCATTGGCAGAATTATTTCATACTCGTTCGCGCCGGTTTTATTTTGAACGATTTTTTCGGCGTTCAAATGTTTAATCAAAAGTTCGACCTGTTTGCGGCTCGAACCGAAAGCCCGTCGCTCGCGCAAAACTTCAATGGCTTCGGGCGCGAAACCTTCGGGCGCGACGAGCCACAATCGATATTTGGGGAAATTGCACATCAGCGCAGTCGCTTCCAGGCGGTCGCACCAGAATTCCGTTAATTCCTTCGCGGCTTCGAGTTTGGAATAAACTTCCGCCGCAATCCACACAATCTCGTTTTCCTTCCGGTAATCCGCCGTTTCAAATCCGAGCGCGACCGCCGAGCGTTCTTCGTCCGCAACCTGCGAAATCGGCGGATAAAACGCCGCGCCTCGCGCCGCATAAACAATTTGCGGAAGTTTTATTTTCGGCGTTTCGCCTTCGGAAATTTCCGTCTCGTCCTTATGAATTTTTTTGAATTCGCCGTAATCAAATAAATTCGCCGGAACGTTTCGACCGTCAAAAACGGAAAGCAGTTCGCGCAACCCGATTGCCGCCGCGCGGCGATAAAAACGTTCCAACAGTCGCGGCGCGCGTTCCAGAGAATTTTTCAGCGCGTCGCCGACGACCAGCGCGCGCGATTCCTTTAAAATTTCGAGCCGGTAACGCGCCCGAACATAGTCTTTTAAAATTTCGTTTTCAAGCGGAAAATAAATTGTGCCGGAATTGAAATTGATGATTTCCTGAACGTGCAGTTCGCCTAAAAGACGACTAAATTCTTTTTCGCTCAATACTAAATTTTCGCGCCAGATTTCGACTAAAGTTTTCCCGTCTTCGTCTTCAAACCCGTCGCGCAAAAGTTTAACGATTTGCTTTTGCGTTTCCGAATCGGGCGCGACGGCGGAAAAAATTTCGTCGTAAAATTTACCGATGCGCCCGCCAAAAAGCGCGTCCGCGTAAATTTGTTCGACCGTTTGAAAAGTTTCCAAACTTTTTTTCCGCCCGCGCGCCGATTGTAAAATCGTTTCGATAAACGCGGGCTTTGCGCCGAATTGCCGGACGATTAAATCGCGCGCGCTGTCCGTGATTTTAACGTCAAAATTTCGCGCCAGCCGTTCGGTTAGAATTTCCGCTTCGTCCGTCTGCAAATCTTCGAGCCGCAAAATTTCGACATCATTTAATTTCGTTTCGCCGTTCCGCATCGCGTTTAAAAGAAAACGCCGCCGCCCTGCAAACACAAACGGCACGTTTGATTGCGCGTAAATTTTTTTGAGTTCTTCGATTAAATCCGGCGGCGCGTTTTGCAAATCATCGAGCAGCACGACGACCGGCGCGTCGTTGGCGGCGGCTCGCAGCGGCGCGCTCAACGCCTGCCGGACAAAACTTCGCTCGTCGTTGAGTTTGGTTTCTTTATCGCAGCCGGTCGTCAACCGGTGAATCCAATGCGCGTCAATCGGCGCGGCAAGCTCGTTAATTTCGCAAACGTCGGGCGAAATTTTCAGCAAGTCAGCATCGCTGCGGCGAAAGGCGACGGTTTGCAAAAGAAATGTTTGCAGAAAACGCGCGGCGCAGTCTTTCGCCGTTTTATCGTTTCGGCTAAACGCGAAATAAAATGGAATCCTCTGCTGCGCGTTAAAAATCCGGTCGTAAATTTGCCGCAGAAGTTCGGAAACTCCGGCAGACGGCGCGGATAGTAAAAGAATTCCGCGAGCGTTCGTTTCGTCATTAGCACACTGCCAAAGCAATTCCGTCTCGCGCGCTCTGCCGACGAAATTTTCCGCCGCGACCGTCGCTAAAATGTTTGAATTCTCGTTCATTTCTAAACCGATTAATATAGCAGTTTCAAATTACTGCCGCTAAAAAGCCGATGCAGAATCTTCATAAATCTGCACATTGTTTCTGCCCGCCTGTTTCGCTTTATAGAGTGCTTTGTCCGCCGCCGAAATCAAATCCGGCGGGGTCGTCAATCGCGGCGAAACGGTAGCGATGCCGATGCTGACCGTTACTCTGCGATTCGGAAAATTTTCGTGTTCGATTTTTTCGCGGATACGTTCGGCAATCGCGCGCGCTTCCGTCAAATTCGTCTGCGGCAGCAGAATCGAAAATTCTTCGCCGCCGTAACGCGCCGCCACATCCGCGCCGCGCAAAATTTCCTTCATCAATCGCCCGACGATTTGCAGAGCCTTGTCGCCTTCCGGGTGCGTAAAATGGTCGTTGTAAGACTTGAATTCATCAACGTCAATCATCATAAAACTAACCGGATAACCGTTGCGCTGCGAGCGGCTGATTTCTTCCGCCAGACGTTCTTCGAGATACCGCCGATTAAGAAGTCCGGTCAGCGCGTCTGTAATCGAAAGCTGTTCAAATTCTCCGGCGCGTTTTTCGAGCCGCGTGCGGTCGAGCGCGACGGCGATTTGCGGCGCGACCGCTTCAAGCAGTTCCAAATCCGCATCGTCGTAAAAACTGCCGTCGGCTTTATCTGCCGCGTTAAAAACGCCAACTTTGCGCCCACCGATTTTTATCGGATAACTGATAAAAGATTTCGTCTTATACTTCCATTCGGGCGGCGCGGGCGGAAATTTTGTTTCTTCAATATCGCGGGCGGCAATCGCTCTGCCGTTTTCCAAAACATTCTGCGCTACTTTTTCGCCGAGCGTTTCGGTTTCCGCTTTGATAATATCGGCACGGCTGCCGGTGGCGGCTTTGACGGAAAATTTTTGTTCTTTCTCGTCAAACGCCAGCAGCGAGCCGCGTTCTGCCTGCATCAGTTCGGCGGAAACTTGCGCGACAGAACTCCAAAAATCTTCCGCGTCAATGTTTTTCAACCCCGCGTTAAATTTCCGCACGGCTGTTGAAAGTCTCGTCTGGCGTTCGAGTTGATTGCGAAGACGCAAAATTTCTAATTCCGAAGCGACGGAGCGCAAAAATTTGGTGATGTGTTTCTTGATATTTTCGTTTTCAATTTCGTCGCCGACGATTAACGCGCCGCACATTTTTCCGCCGACCGCGACAGGAAACATTCGCAGCGTTTGCGGCATTTCATTTTTGCCGGAAGCACGTTCACGCAGTTCTAAAGCGGTTTCCGACCGCAACGCTTCCGAAAACCGTTTGTCATCCGCCGCCATTTCGATTTTTATCTCGCGCTGTTCCAATTCGCCGACGGCAAAAATCTTTTCCCAGAAATTCCCGCGCGGTTCGAGCCAAGCCAGATTTGAAAGCGAAAAACGCTCCGCCAAAAATTCCAACACCGAGCGACACGCCTGCGTGTAATTTGAATCGAGAAACGACTCGAAAACTTCGCGCCACGCGGCAAATGCTTCAATTTCCAGCGCGTTTTTTTTCACTATTTCCACCGAATTTTCGGACGAAACTTTTTTGCCTTCGACCTCATTTTCGACGAATTTTAAAAGCGCGTTTTTTTCGTCGCCGCTTAATTTTTCCAAACGTTTTGCGGCTTTTTCCAAATCGCTAATCGAGCGCGAAATCAGAACGTTCGAGAAAAATTCTTCCGGCGGAAACTGCTGCCAGTCGCCCGACATCGCGCGTTCCGTCGCCGTTCGGTAATCTTCGGATTTTAAAAAAACTCTGCCGACGATTGCCGCAAAGTGTTTATCTCCGGTTTCGAGTGGAACAGTCAAAAAATTTAAATCGGCATGACATTTAACGTGAACGGCTTTGCCCGCCGCGCGCGCCGTCTCAAAAGCCTTGCCGCAAAATTCCGCGCAGCGCGGCGCGAATTCTTCGGACGAATATAAAAAACGGCACAGCGAATTGTTATTGGAAATTGCAATTTCGGACGAAGTTTCATCAACTAGAACAATAGCCGCGCTTTTCTCTTCGGCTATCTCGTCCTGAATCGTTTGCCAGCTAGATTTTTCCCTTTGCCCGTCGCTTTTCATTAACGCTTTGAGTTTGCTTTCTGCAAAATTTGTTCAAGGTTAAAAACGCTCAATCGAATCCGTTTTTCAAGAAAATTGTTTGTAAAAATAATTATGGCATACAAATTGTCTTCAAAACCATTAATAACGAAAAACGAACGAAAAGAAGACACGATGTTTTCTGGCAAGTATTTTCCGAAGTTTTCAGGATACCGATAAAGGTATTGAATCAAATTGAAAAACTATCCGGCGCAAAATTTATTGTCGGGTAGAAAAATCTAAAGGCAAAAATTTGCTTTAAAAATTAACGAACGGGAGAAATTAAAAATGATTAACGATTACGAAGCGACTAAACCAATAACGACGGATGCCGAAACGAGCGGCGCGACGACAAACACGAATGTTTCAAACGACGATGTAATTTCGACTTTGAACAATTTAATCGAAACCTGCAAAGACGGGCAGGAAGGATTTAAACAATCTGCGGAAGGCGTGAAGGATTCAAATCTGAAAACGATTTTTTATGAATTTGAGCAGCAGCGTTCAAAGTTTTCCGGCGAATTGCAGAGTTTGGTGCGCGAACTCGGCGGCGACCCGGAAAATTCGGGCAGCACGACGGGCGCGCTGCATCGCGGCTGGATTAACATTAAATCGGCAGTCACCGGACAGGACGAAGGCGCGATTTTAAACGAAGCCGAACGCGGCGAAGACGCGGCGAAAAAAGCATATAAGGACGCTCTGGAGCAAAATCTTCCGGCGAATATCGCCAGCGTCGTTCAAACTCAATACGCGCAGGTTCAGGCGGCGCACGACAAAGTTCGTGATTTGCGCGATTCGGCGAACGGGAAAACTTCCGCCAAATCCAGTTAAATTAAAATAGTTTTTTCGGTGCGCTGCGGCGAAGATTTCAGTAATTCGCCGCAGCGCATTTTTTCAAAAGGAGATTTTTACATGGTTAAAAAAGCGTTATTTGTGCGATTGGAAGCGAAAGCGGGAAAGGAAACGGAAGTTGAAGAATTTTTGAAGAGCGCGCTGCCGCTTGCCGAAGCCGAACCCGATACGACAGCTTGGTTTGCGGTCAAGTTTGATAACAAAACGTTTGCGATTTTCGACGCTTTCCCGAACGAAGAAGGCAGACAAGCGCATCTTTCGGGAAAAATTGCGGCGGCTTTGATGGAAAAGGCTTCGGAGCTTTTGGCAAGCGAGCCGAAAATTGAAAAATGCGACGTGCTGGCATCAAAACTTCCGTAAATATTTTACGATTACAGAAAAACAGAACAGTAATTAAGCTCTAATTATTTGCGTCGAATCACGTCAAAATGACAAATTCGGCGCAGTAGTTTTGCATTATTTCTTTTTTCGGTATATTCGCATACATTCAAGAAGAATTTTTTTTCACAAATGCGCCGGAAAATATTCGGCGGCAAATAAATAATTTTGTTAAAGATTTTCTCTTTTCTTGAACCCTCCGCTGATGTAGCTTTCTGATTTACTTGACCGGCACGAGCCGTAAAATTCGGTCGTCGGTCGAAGCGGGAGAGCCGCGTCCGTCGCGGTTCGATGTCGAAAAATAAATCGCGCCGCCGGGTCCTTCTTCCATTTCGCGGATTCTGCCGTAAGTGCCTTTCAATAAATCTTCCTGTCCGGCGACGTTTCCGCCATTTAATGAAACGCGGATAACTCGCTCGCCGCGCAGACAGCCGAAAAAGAAATTGCCTTTGAATTGCGGAAAGGCGTTTCCGTTGTAAAACATCGCGCTGGCGGGCGCGCAAGCCGGAGTGTATTCCAGAAGCGGCGAAACCATTCCCTCGTGGGTCTGTTTATGATGAATCACATTCCAGCCGTAATTTTTGCCTTTTTCAATAATATTAACTTCGTCGCCGCCGCCCGGACCGTCAAAACCCGAAGGTCCGTGTTCGGTTTCAAACATCGTATTCGTTTCCGGCTGCCAGGCGATTCCCTGCGGGTTACGATTTCCGTAAGTCCAGATTTCCGGTCGGGCGTTTTGTTGATTAACAAACGGATTGTCCGGCGGAATCGAGCCGTCGTCGTTCAGACGCAGAATTTTTCCATTGAGCGAATTTAAGTTTTGCGCGAGCGCGCCCTGCGTTGCGTCGCCCGTCGTAATGTAAAGTTTTCCGTCGGGACCGAAACGGCAGCGCGTTCCGGCGTGAAACTGCGCCGCTAAGATATTTTCGATAATTGTTTTCGGCTCGGTAAAAGTATTGCCGTCAAATTTATAGCGCGCGACGCGGACGCGCTTTCCGTCGCCGTTATAGGCGTAAGCCAGATAAACAAAACCGTTTTGCGCGAAATTCGGATGCAGCGAAATATCCATCAAACCGCTTTCGCCCGAAGGCTCGACATCCGGCACTTTGAAAACCGGCGCGGCGCGAAGTTTTCCGTTTTCGATAATGCGAACTCTGCCCGGACGCTCCGTAAAAAGCATTCGTCCGTCGGGCAAAAACGCGAACGCCCAGGGAACTTCTAAATTGTCAGCAACGGTTTCAACGCGAAACTGGACGCTGCCGCCATTATCGTTTGAGATATTCTGCGTCCTTTGGATTTCGTTTTCAGCCAAACCTTTCGGCGGCTGTTGACAGCCAAATGCGCACAAAACCGAAAAAATAATCGCTTGATAAATAATTTGTTTCATCGCTGCTCCGTCAATTTGCGCGGTTAAATGCAGAAACATGCGCGATAGCCGCCGAGTGTGTTCTTAAATTCCGAAATTACACACTTACTTCGTGCGTGTTTTCCGCATATTTCCTGTAAATATCTTCGCGCGTCAGCGGCAAATCGCGCGACTGCCCGCGTGAGACGAGAATTTGATGAATTTCTATCGAGCCTTCGCGGAAACTCGCCGAAGAAGCCCGCAGATACAATCGCCACATTCGCACAAATCGTTCGTCAAATTTTTCAAGCACCGTTGGCACGACTCGCTCGAAGCGTTCCGACCAGCGGTCGAGCGTCAGACGATAATGAGGCGCGAGATTTTCGACATCCCAAACGCGAAAATCCCGCGCCGATAAATGCGTAATCATTTCCGAAAGCGTCGGAATATAACCACCCGGGAAAATATATTTTTCGACCCAGTGATTAATCGGACCTTCTTTCACGCCGGTAATCATATGCAGGAGAGCCAAACCATTCGGCTTGAGCAGCGTTTCCACCGTTTCCACAAACTCCGCCAGATGCTCTTTGCCGACATGCTCAATCATTCCGATGCTGATAATTTTATCGAATTGTTTTCCTTCTTCGGCGAGCGTCCGGTAATTTGCCAGCCGCACGTTTGCTTTATCCTGAAAACCGCGTTTTTCGATTGCCGCGTTTGCTCCGGCAAACTGCTCTTCGCTCAACGTAATTCCGGTCGCTTTCGCGCCGTAACGCTCGGCGGCGCGCATCACGAGCGCGCCCCAGCCGCAGCCGATGTCGAGCAGCGTTTCATTCGGCTTAAGCCGCAATTTTTTGAGCGAATGTTCGATTTTCTGTTTTTGGGCTTGCTCAATCGTGTCGGAATCGCTGCGGAAATAGGCGCATGAATAAGTCAGCGATTCGTCGAGCCAGAGACGAAAGAAATCATTGCCCAAATCATAATGATGCGCGATGTTTTCTTTTTCGTGCTTGAGCAGGCGCAATTTGCCCGCCGCCCGTTGGAGAGCCTTTCCGGCGAAACCCTGCGTCGTTTGATTGACGGATGCCAAACCGCTCCGCAAAGCCGGCGATATTAAATCCGCGAGGTCGCCTTCTACGTCTACGCGCCCGTCCATATACGCTTCGCCGAAACTCATCAACATATCGCCGTCGCCGATTAAATTAAAAATGTTGTCATCGTTAAACCGAATCGTAAATTGCGGCTCGCCGTCGCCGAAATGTTCGGTCGCGCCGTTTTTATAAGTAACCGCAAAAGATGCGCCTCGCACCTGCTCAAAGAGTTTATGCAGCGTATGTTCCGTCAATTTCTGTTGTGCTTGCATTGTGTTTCTCCTTAAATATTCTAATTTCGACTTTTCGTATAACCTGCATTCGCGCTGCATTCGCGCCGCATTTACGCGGGATTATTCGCTTTCTGAATTTTATTCGCCGTATTCTGGATGTCCGCGAAATTGCTCGCTCGACGCTCGAATAATTTCCCGACTAAAAATAATACAGTGTAATAAAACATTACTATAAAACTATCGGAAACACAGTTTATGCAAGACTAATGCCAAAATAGTATTGGTCGATTTTGAGAGGTTTTAGATTGATAATCCGCGTCGTGTGAAAACTTGTAAAGCGGAATAGCATCGTCTTTAAAACAGTTGCGCGTCCGTTTTATTTTCCGCGTAGAACGGGATAATCAGCCTGCGCTCATTCGCCGGATAGACGAGCAATTCCGCGCGGATGGACATTATAATTCTTTCATCTGCAAAACTTCCCGGGGAACTTCTTTGACCTGCGGCGCGCCGAGAACTACGCGAATGTTGTGCGGCACTCCATCGTCAACAAGTTTGATTCGATTTGATGAAAGCCTTCTGCCGTCCGCTTCGACGCTTGCCGCACTGCTGCAAACGCCGTGCGGATTTTCAACTTTAATGTAATAAGTTGTCGATTTGTAACGATAAGTAATCTCAAAATCTTTCCAGTCGCGCGGAATGCATGGCTCGAATGATAAACTTTCGCCCTGTTTTTTGAAGCCGAGCAGATATTCGAGCGCGGCTCGATAAATCCAGCCCGCCGCGCCCGTATACCAGGTCCAGCCGCCGCGCCCTAAATGCTGCGGGTTGGAATAAACATCCGCCGCGATTGCATACGGCTCGGTTTTGTAACGGTCTAACTCGTCGCCGTTGAGCGTGTGATTTATCGGATTCAAAAGCGCGAAAAGTTCCCCAGCCTTATCGCCGTCGTCCAAAAGCATAAAAGCAATCACCGCCCACGCCGCCGCGTGCGTGTATTGCCCGCCGTTTTCCCTGATTCCGGGCGGATAACCTTTGATGTAGCCCGGCTCAAGCGTGGTTTTATCAAACGGCGGCGTAAGCAGCAGCACGAGTTTTTCGTCCGGTTTTATTAACCATTCGTCAACCGAACGCATCGCCTGCTGAACGCGGTCTTTTTTGCCTTTGCCGGAAATAACGCTCCAGCTTTGCGCGATTGAATCAATTTTGCATTCGTCGTTTTGCTTTGAGCCGAGCGGCGTTCCGTCGTCGAAAAAAGCGCGCAGATACCAATTGCCGTCCCATGCGTTTTTTTCGAGATTTTTTGTTAAAAATTTGGCGTGAGCGCGATATTTTTTGGCGCGTTCCGGTTCGTCGCGCCCGTCGCAGACTCTGGAAAAATCTTCCAGAGTCCGCGCCAGAAACCATCCGAGCCAGACGCTTTCGCCCTTGCCTTCATCGCCGACGCGGTTCAAACCGTCGCTCCAATCGCCCGCGCCAATCAGCGGCAAGCCGTGCGCTCCGACTCCCAAACTTTTTTCAATCGCGCGAACGCAGTGTTCAAACAAACTCGCGCTTTCCATCGAAACAATCGGACGGATATAGGCTTCCATTTCGCCTTCGGCTAAAACCGGCGCGTCGAGAAACGGCACAATTTCGTCAAGCACGCTGCGGTCGCCCGTTTTTTCGGCGTAAAAACAGGTGACAAAAACGAGCCACAGCAGATTGTCGGAAATGCGCGTCCGCGTTCCGGCGTTTGAAGGCTCGTGCCACCAATGCTGCACGTCGCCTTCTTTGAATTGATGCGCGGCGGCACGTAGAATATGCGCCCGCGCCAAATCGGGGCGCGTATAGACGAGAGCCATCGCGTCCTGCAACTGGTCGCGGAAACCGAACGCGCCGCTCGATTGATAAAACGCGGTTCGCGCCCAGAAACGGCAGGCGAGAGTTTGATAGACGAGCCAGCGATTCATCAGCAAATTCAACGATTCATCGGGCGTTTTGACCTGAACCGCGCCCAAAGTTTTATTCCAAAATTCCCGAACGCGGCTGAATTCTTCTTCGACGATTCGTTTTTGACGAAAGCGCGAAATACTGCCCTGCGCGTTCTCCAGCGAATTTTCTTCGCCGAGCAGAAAAATAATCTCGCGGGTTTCGCCCGCTTCGAGTTCGATGTCGGTTGAGAGCGCGGCGCACGGGTCAAGTCCCGCGCCGCGCGCGCCTGAAAGCTGCGTGCGAAGCATCGCCGAAGGTCGCGCCAAACTGCCGTTGCGCCCGATAAATTCCCGCCGGTCGCACGTCCAGGTCTGCGTTGCCGCGCTCGTGGCGACGAAAGCCGCGCGGTCTGCAAATTCGTTGTTATACGGATTCCCGGCAATAATCGCGCCCGTCGCCGCGTCAATTTCCGTGATAATAAACGGCGCGGACTGCGCCCGATTTACGCCGAGAACGAGTTCGGCAAAATAAGTTGCCGAAAGTGAGCGCGGGCGGCGCGTCAGATTCTTTAATCGCAGGCGCGAAATTTTGACGCTGCCGTCAACCGGCGCGAAAACTAAAAGTTCCTGCGCGATGCCGTGGCTGGTGTGTTCAAAAATCGAATAACCCTGTCCGTGCGTTATCAAATACGGCGAATTTTCGCGGATGGGAAGCGCGGTCGGTGTCCAGAAACTGCCCGTTTCTTCGTCACGTATAAAAATGCATTCGGGCGGCGGATTGCTGACCGCATCGTTTGACCAGCTTGTCAGGCGGTTTTCGTGGCTGTTGTTTGACCAGGTAACGCCCATTCCGGTTTCCGTCGTCAAAAAGCCGAAACCCTTTTCGTTGGCAATGACGTTTGTCCACGGCGCGGGCGTGGATTTTTCGCCTTCGAGTTTGATGCGATACTCGCTTCCCTGTTCGACAAAACCGCCGAATTCATTGGCAAATTTGAGTTCCGGCGCGGGCGCGGGAGTTTCTTCATAAACGCGCGAGGATTTTTGCGGAATAAACAAAGGCGGAAGTTCCGGTTTCGTGATTTGCCGTGTCAGTTCTTCTTCGAGTGTGCCGCGCTCGGTCACAAAAGTTACACGCGCTGCCGTGTGCAAAGTAATACGGTCGGCTTCCGTCATCATATCGGCGCGCCGCAAATAGATGCCGCCGGGCGTATCCATTCTGGTCTGCATTCCGTCCGAACGAATCATCGCCTGCAAATCTTCGTTAAACGACTGCTCGTAACTGGTCGGCTGGTCGTTCAGAATCAGCAAATCGAACAATAGGTTTTTGCCGTGCAGAAAGGCGTGTCCGCGCAAAATCTGGCGAATGTTATGCCGCGCGTCCTTGCCTTTGCTGACGCGCACAATCATCATCGGCAAATCGCCGCCGATGCCGTATTTCCACAAAGTCTGCGCCGTTCCGCGATTGAGTTTCAAAATGCGCGGGCGCGGACGCAAAGTTTCGTCCGAGTAAATCAAATGACCGGCGAGACGCTGGAAAAGATTGGCTTCGTCCGTCGTGATGCCGAGATGCCGCAGTTCGACCTGCGAGCGCGTCCAGGCAAGTTTCTCGGCGCGTTCAAAGGCTTGCGCCTCGCGGTATTTGTCCGATAGCACAAGCGTTTTTTCGCGCGAGTCGGCAACGATGGTCGTAAAAACCAGTATTGCCGATTTGCCCGGCGGAACAAGAACGCGAACGCGCAAGCTGAAAATCGGGTCGAGTGTCGCGCCGACAGTTCCCGTCAGCGGCTGGTCGGAAGTTACCGCCGCAGGATTTTGCGCGGTTCGATTGCGACCGAGAAACGCAGCGCGGTCGGTTTCAAAACCGATTTCGCCAACCGTTCTGCCTTCGACGGCAACCGTCTGCGCGCCCCAAATTTCCTCGTCTTCGACGGAACGCTTGCGGCGGCGGGCAAGCAGAGTTTGCTGAGCGGCGACGTATTCGGTTTCGACAAACATATTGCTGAATGCCGGATGCGCTTCGTCGGCGGCTTGTTCGTTGAGAACGATTTCCGCGTAGCCTGTAATTTCGATTTCGCGCGTCCGGCTCGATTCGTTTGTTATCGTCACACGGCGCAGTTCTGCGTCGTCTTCGGTGGAGACGATAATTTCCGCGCGCGTCGAAATTCCCGCATCACGCCGCCGGAACTCGGCTTTGCTTTCGGTGAAAACCACTTCGTAATACTGCGGCTCGCGCAAAGTCGGCTGAACGCCGCTCGACCAGATTGCGCCGCTTCGCACGTCGCGCAGGTAGAAAAATTCTCCCCAGTTGTCGCGCACCGTATCTTCGCGCCAGCGCGTGACGGCGCGTTTTCCAACCCGCGAAAATCCGCTTCCGGCGGTGGTCAGCATTACCGTGTAATTGCCGTTGGAAAGCAGACAAATCTGCGGCGCGGCTTGATTTGCCGACGTATAGCGGCGCGGGCGCGGCGCGACCAGCGCGCGGGTGCGGCGGCGACCCGACAAAACATCCGTCGCGCGCGGACGCTCGACCTGTTCGGCGAGACGCGGAACTCTCTCCTGAAGCAGCAGGTCGGCGGATTCTATCATCGGCTCACGATGAAAACGCTTCTGCATCACGCCGTCGCGCAGAAAATTGTCCAGCGCGACGAGAATCATTCCCTGATGATGTGACATATAGGCTTCGATGCGGGCGCGGGTTTGTCCGGGCGGAAGCCGGTTTTTTGTGTAATCCACCGATTCAAAAAAACCGTAGCGGGCAAACATTCCTTCGTTTGCCAGACGACGCAGATTCGCTGTCGCTTCCCGCGGCGCGAGGCTGAGCGCGAGTGCCGTCGCATACGGCGCGACCACGAGGTCTTCCGCCAATCCGCGCTTTAAACCTAAACCTGGAACGCCGAATGGCGCGTATTGATAATTAAGCTGCAAATCGCGGGCGTTATACGCCGATTCGGAAACGCCCCACGCGACATTGTTTTGCTCGCCGTATTCGATTTGCCGCCCGACAACGGCGTGATAAGTTTCGTCGAGCAGCGTATTTTCGTAATTCCGCATCACGAGCAACGGCATCAGATACTCGAACATCGTGCCTGACCACGAGACGAGCGCGCGGCTGCCGTCGGCGGCAACCAGCCCGCGCCCAAGCCGAAACCAATGTTCCTGCTCGACATCGCCCGAAGCGATTGCGATATAACTTGCCAGACGCGCTTCCGAAGCGAGAAGGTCATAAAAGGAATTATCGCGCGTGTCTTCGGTCGGGCGATAGCCGATGGTCAAAACCTTTCGCTCATCGTCGTAGAGAAAAGCGAAATTCATATCGTCGGCGAGGCGGCGGCAAAAGCGCGCGATGCTTTCCACCCGCGCCCGAAAATTTTGCCGCGCCGTTTTCGATTGTCGATTTGCGGCATTTGCGGAATCCGGCGGCATCAGCATCTGCAAATCGCGGCTGTAATTTTTTGCCAGATTGACGAGCGATGTCGTCCAGAACATCAATTCGGAAAATTCTGCCCGCGTTTCCGAAAATGGAGTTAAAATTTCTGTTATCGCTCCGCCTTTTTCGATTAAAGTTTCAAAAAGCGTCCGCCATTCGTCCCGATTTTGCGGTTCAGTTCCGCGCAGCGCGTTTTCGCAGTCTTCGACGGCGGTTTTGATTTCCTTCAATCCGGCAAAATCCGGCAGACCGATTTTTTCTATTTGACTGACTTCATTTTTGATGAATGCGAGCGCGTCAAAAAAACCCTGTCGCACGCGCGCGTCGAACAGCGGCGCGGCGGCAAGTTCCCGACAACCTTCGGCGACGGCAATCAGATGTCCCGCCAGATTGCCGCTGTCAACGGTCGAAACGTATCGCGGCACAAGCGGCTCAAGCGTGTGCGTGTCATACCAGTTTAAAAAATGTCCTTCGCAACGCTGCAATCGCTCCAGCGTCATGCAGGTCAACTCGATGCGCTCGATGGTTTCGAGCGTTCCCACAAACCCGAAATCACGCGCCGCGAGCGTCGAAAGCAATAGCAGACCGATATTGGTCGGCGACGTGCGATGCGCGACGACATCGACGGGGTCTTGCTGAAAATTATCGGGCGGCAGCCAATGCTCGCTTTCGCCGACAAAGGTTTCAAAATATCGCCACGTGCGCCGCGCCGCCAGCCGCAGCAATTCAATATCATTTTCGCTAAGCTCGCTTTTTTCCCTTCTTTTAATTCTCGGCAGACTCAAGCGAAACGCGATAAAAGGCGCGAACGTCCATAAAATTAGAAACGGCGCGGCGATAATCAAACTTTTCGGATGAAGAACGCCGACCAGCGCGAAAATGACGAGCGCGATCGCGGGCGAAGCCGCCATAAAATAAAGATAGCCGCTTAAATCTCGTCGGCTCATCCGGTCGCTCTGCGCCGCCGTCATCCATTCAAGCAGGCGTTTTCCCGAAATGAATTTTCGATAAACGGTTCGTAAAATCGCGTCGGTCACGAGCGCGGCTTCGTGCGCCAGAAACGCGAGACGAAAAAACATCTGCGGAACAATCGTTTTCACATCGTTCCAGAGATTTGAAAGCTGTATCAGAAAATTTTTCCACCTGTCGTTTTTCGCCGCCGGAAGCGAAGTCGAAGCCAGATGCAGGTAGAGCGGCGCGGTCAAAATAACAAGGGCGAAAATCGTCGCGGCAAACGGCGGAATAATAGCAAACGTCCACGCGAAAATAAGCCACAACAAAAGCGTCGGCGCGACCAGACTGCGGCGCAGATTATCCAGAATTTTCCAACGCGCAATCAGCGGCAGGCGATTTCGCACGATTCGTCCTTCGGCGTTCGGCACAAACGGCAGCAGCCAGCGCGCAATCTGCCAATCGCCGCGTGTCCAGCGATGCTGGCGGCGAGAATAGGATTCGTAATTTGTCGGATAATCGTCATAGAGCGCGATGTCCGTCAGCAAGGCGACGCGGGCGTAGAGACCTTCAAAAAGGTCGTGACTTAACAATTTATTTTCGGGAATCCGTTTATCGAGCGCGGCTTCAAAAGCATCCACATCATACAAACCTTTGCCGACATAATTGCCTTCTTCAAACAAATCCTGATAAACGTCCGAAACGGCGGTCGTGTATGGGTCAAAACCACGGCTTGACGAAAAAATCCGCGCGAACGGCGAACGCATGGCACTCGTCAGACTGATTTCAATGCGCGGCTGCAGGACGGCATAACCCTGCGTCACGCGCCCGACGCTTTTCTCGAAAATCGGACGATTTAATGGATGCTCGATTGTTCCGACGAGTTTTCGCGCCGTGTCGCGCGGCATCTGCGTATCGGCATCCAAGGTTATGACATAGCGAATTGTTTTGAGAAACTCGAAATTAACCGTTTCGGACGCGGCAAAACTCGTCTCGGTTTCGCCGCGCAAAAGCTGATTAAATTCGTGCAGATTCCCGCGTTTGCGTTCCGTGCAAATCCATTTGTCCGCGCCCGCGTTCCACTCACGCCGCCGCGTAAAAAAAAGAAAACGCGGCTTTGCTTTGGTCGCCTTATATTTTCGATTGAGTTCGGAAATCTTTTGCCGCGCCGCCGCCCGCAATTCCGCGTCCGTCGCCATAACTTCGCCGTCCGCGTCCTTCAAATCGCCGAGCAGAGCAAAAAAAAGTTCCTTGTCACGATTGGCAAGATAATAAACTTCCAGATTTTCGCAGAGTGCTTCAATTGTCGTTTTATCAGTCAATAAAGTCGGAATGACGACGACGGTTCGCGCCTCTTTCGGAATGCCGCTTTTCAAATCCATCTTCGGCAAAAGACGCGGTTTGAAAATGCCGTTGATCATCCGATTGACAAAAGTTACCGCCAGTTCGCTGGTCGGAATAATTGCCAGCAGCGCGGTAAAAAATAATGCTAAAACGGAAACGTTCGGCGTTTTCAGGGCGGCAAAAATATTGACGGCAAGAAAAATTATTGTCAGCGCGGCGAGCGTCGTCAAATAAAAAGCAGTCGGACGGCGATGCAGGAGACGTTCGACGCGCTCCGTCGGCTTGAGCGGATAATTAAACGAGCGTTCGAGTTCAGCCAAACCTTTATCGGTATCGAGAAAATAGCCGACGTGCCTTTTGCGTTCGTCCGCCTGCTTTGCGGAAAATTCGACGGCGCGGCGCGCAACCGTAATTTCATTCGCAGACGCGCGTTTGGCGATGCGTTCAATGTGATGGCGATAATAGTCGCGGGTGGCAAAATCCATTCCGCTATACGCCTTTGCCGGGTCTTCGCGCAGAACGCGGTCAACCTCGCTGACGCGCTCGAAAAAATCGTGCCAGTCGAGCGTCGAAAGCAGGCGCATACTCGTAATTATGTTGGAGACGGAAACCTGCGCGGCGGCTTGGCGATTGTATTCGAGATGCGCGAGATGTTCGAGCGTTTGACCTTCGGGGCGCAGGCGGTTTTCCAATTTTTCGAGCGCGTAGCCGATAAACTCGTCGCCGCCGCGCAGTCGTGCGGCAAGCTGCACGAGAAAAGTTTGCGAAAATTTTTCGGTCAGTCGTCCGCCGTCAAAATTTTCGGCGAGCAGTTCAAAGGTTTTACCGGAAAATTCTTTGCCTGTGTATCGGGCTAGTTCGTCGGCTAATTCGTCGGCGGTATTGCGGTCGCGGCGAGCCTGATAAATTCTGTCGGCGAAGCGGCGCAGATTCTCAATTCACGCCAGCCGCAGAGAAATAGGAAACGCCCAGATTTCGCCGATGGTGAGCGGCGCGCTCTTTTGATAGGCTTCGAGAAACGCTTCGAGCGTTGCCGGTTCAAGCCGGTTATCGGTATGCGCGGCAAACTCGAAAGCAAGCTCGTAAATGCGCGGAAAGTTTTTAAACGCTCCGGTTTCAAGTTTTGGAAGCTCGCGGTAAAATTTGCGCGGCAAATCCTGCTCGACTTCGCGCAACTGCTCCTCGACGATATGAAAATTATCGACCAGCCATTCGGCAGCGGGTGTCAGCGGTTCATCGCGCACTGCCTCGCTCAAAGCGCGATAAATTTTAATCAACTCGTTTTTATTATCTTCGAGCCGCGTCAGCAAATCGAATCCGCGTTTTTTACGGTCGGCAACGCGGTGCGTCGCGGCAAGTTCCGCCGCCCGCGCCTGCAAACGCTCAAGGCTGAAGACTTCCTCGCGCGTCGGCGATTCGTCTTCAGCCGTCAAATTTTGATGAATTGTATCGTCCGCGCCGAATTTCAGAAAATCAAACATTATTTATTTCTTCCGCACAATCTCGACCGTGCAGTGAGCGCGGGCGACAATTGCCGTCGAAACGCTGCCGAGCAAGAGATTTTCGTAAAAATTTTCGAGGTCGTTCGCGCCGAGAAAAATACAGTCCGCGCCCCATTCTTCCGCCGCCGACACGAGAATTTGTTTCGGGTCGCCTTCTTCAATCAGTTCGGTGACGGTCAGTTCGGCGCGTTCCAGTATTTTGCGCGCAGTTTCGACACGCTCGCGCATCCATTCGGAATTTTTCTCGACAGCGTCACGCGCGACAATCAGACGAACTTCGCTGCCCATAATCCACATCCGCCGCGCTATTTCTTCAACCGCCGCTTCCGCTCCGCGCGTTCCGTCCAAACCGACTAAAAGACGGCTCGGCGCGCCGTTTTTCCAAGCCTGACCGCGCACTACGCGAACCGAACATTCGGCTTCGTTGGAGATTTTCTGCGAAACCGAACCAAGTGCCGACCGTTTGATTTCCGTGTGTCCGTGCGACCCCGCAATGATGAGATTAGCGTTCCATTCTCTGGCTTGGCGGATGACTTCGCGCGCGGGCGAACCTTGCAGATTCAAAGTTTCTATCTTCCATTCGGGAAAATGAGAACTCAAGCGTTCGGACGCTCTCTCCAGTTTCTCCGAATATTTATCTTCGGCTTTCGCTTCCGGTTCTACTTTGCCGAGTGCCGGTTTCGCGGCAGCCGAAGTTGACGAAACGGATGTCTCCCCGACAATTTCATAACCTGCGGGCGACGGCAGCCATCTTTCCTGAATATAAATAATCAGCGCGTCGGCATCGCGCGGCAGTCCCGCTCGCGGCAAATCGTCGAGCGCGTCGTCGGCGCAGGTCGAACCATCATACGCTACCAGAATTTTTACTCGTTCATTCATACTACCCTTCCTCGAACGTTATCTTTGTTCAGAATTATTATTTCAAATATTATCCGCCGCGAAAAGTATTTTTTTATCTCTCAATCACGACAGCCGATTTTCAACACGCCGTCCGAAATTACTCGCCTGAAATATATGCTTTCATTATACCATTAAAGCGATTCGATGCAGGAAGTATGGCATAAACCGAACGCCCGATTATTCGGTTAAATAATTCTTTATTCTGTGAAAGTTGACCGAAACTTGTATTTTTTTGGTAGCGGTTTCTGATTCGTTCGCTATTGACCCATTATCTATTTTTTGTGCAGGTTTATTGACGGAAAGCATTTCTGAATCGAACATAAATTTTGACCGGCTCAAAACAAAACGCCGCGCATTATCTTATCTAGCGCGGCATGTTTAATTTACAAAAAAAAAAACGAATTTTATGCGGTTTATACCAAAAACATCGAAATTATTTTGCGAGCGCGCTGATGTTTTTCATCAGGTTTCCGTGCGGGAAAAACTGCTGCCGTTTGTTTTCGCCGGTTCGCTCTGTTTTGCGGATGATATTTCGGCGTTGGATTTTTTATCGACCGGCGGCGCGTCGAGCGCGACTAACCTTTTCAATTTGCGAGCCGTCCGCAAACTCATCCGCGTGACCGGAACAACGCGAAAATCGTAAAGTTTCATCTCCAGATTTTTCCAGAAATCGGGAAATCTTTCGCGTAAATTTCGCCGCGCGTTTTCGACGACGGTCGACGGCGTATGCCCGTTTTGCGATTCAGTAATCTCGACGCGCAGTTCGACAATATCAATCAAATTTTCGTGCCATACCCGAACCTGCCATTCGTCGGTCGTATCAGGCACGCCGCGCAGAATCTCGGCGAAAACCCAGGGGCTGACGTTGCCCATTCCGCAGACAATCATTTCATCGACACGTCCTTTGATTTTGGCGATGCGCCTTGCAAAAAGTCCGCACGGGCAAGGCTCGTCAACCAGCCGCGTGACATCGGTCGAGCGGTAACGAACCAGCGGCATTACCTCGCGCGTCAAAGTGGTATAAACCAGTTCGCCTTCGCCTTCGGAGTTCGTTTCCGGCGTTTCAAAAAAGAAGTTGAAATCGTTGCGATGATAGCCGTTTCGTTCGGCGCATTCGACACCGATTGCGCCGAATGATTCGGTCTGCCCGTAGTTGAGATAAACGGGCGCGTTCCAGATGCGCTGAACTTCTTTTCTGGTTTCTTCGGCGATATTTTCGCCGCCCGCGAACAGAAATTTCATCGCCCAAGTTCCGCGCCGCGCCGCGATTTCCGATAGTCGCGCAATCCACGAAGGCTCGCCGAAAATCACGTTCGGTTTATAATGAACGGCGCGTTCGTAAAATTCTTCGGGCGGAATTTTTCCCGCTTCGGCGTGAAAGCAGCCCAGATACTGAAACGCCGTGCGGACGACCGCCGGAGAAACCCAGAACGAAACGTCGAACGCGCTTAACACGACATCTTCGCGCCGCAAACCCAGATTATATAAACCGATGGCACTGGCTCTGCCCATTTCGTTCAGTTCGCGGTTTGAGAAAAAAACCCGTTTCGGTTCGCCCGAAGTCGTTCCCGTAGTTTCAAAAGCGGTGTCGGCTCGACCGACCACAAACGCTTCCGCCCCGAATTGGCGCAAATCTTCGCCCGTCGTGAAAAAATCGCCCAACTCGGACGGATGGTTAATTTTATCAATGTTGATTCCGCGTTTTTGAAATTGTTCCGAGTAAAACGCCGACTTTGCTGCCAGTTTCAGCGTGCTGCGAAAACGCATCTTTTGCAGTTTGACGATGACCGACGGCGGAATTTTCCCGAAAAGCCGAATCGCGTATTTCGGATTCGTCCGCAGGGCGAGTTTTTCAAGTCGTTCGGTTAATTTTGAAAGCATATTTTAGGTAATAGGTGATAAGTAACAGGTGACAGGATTTTCCTTGCCCATTACTTATCACTTACTACTTATCACTTATTCTCAAACTCTGTCGGGCGCGCAGCGTTTGAACAGCATTTCCAGCATCTCGATTGATAAATCGATTTCTTCCAAAGTCATCTCAAACGACGGCGCGAGCGTGAAGACGTTTTTATAGTATCCGCCAACGTCCAGCACCAAACCCATTTTCGTGCCGCGCGCGTCGAGGTCGCCTTTCATTCCTTCGGCGAAAATTTTGTCGGTTAACTCACGGTCGGGTTCATAGCCGTCCGCCTGGCAAATCTCGATTCTAAGTGCCATTCCCATGCCGTCCGTATCGCCGATAATTTTCGGATATTTGCGCTGCAATTCCTTAATTCGTTCGAGAAAATACGCGCCTTTTTCCCGCGTGATTTTTTCGTAATCGATTTCTTCGCACATCCGCACGAGTTCCAATCCGACGGCTGTTCCGAGTGTGTTCGACGAAAACGTCGAATGCGTCGAGCCGGGCGGAAATTTTTCGGGCGTAATCAATTCTTCACGCGCCCAAATGCCCGACAGCGGATTTAAGCCGTTGGTCAAAGCCTTGCCGAACACGATGATGTCGGGTGTCACGCCGAAATTTTCCATCGCCCAGAATTTTCCGGCGCGATAAAAACCCATTTGAATTTCGTCGTCAACCATTAAAATTTTGCGTTCGTCCAACACTTTTTTGAGCGCGGGAAAATACTCCGGCGGCGGAATGATGTAGCCGCCCGTGCCTTGAATCGCTTCGACGTAAAACGCCGCAAACTCGGCTTCACCCGTTTTCGCATCCCAGAAAGAATTGTATTCGGTATCGAAATTTTTGGCGAACTGCTCGACGCAATACATTCCGCAATCTTCGCGTTTTTTGCCGTATGGACAGCGAAAACAATACGGAAACGGAACGAAATGAGCGCGGTCGCTAAAATGCCCGTAGCGGCGGCGATAGCGATAACTCGATGTAATCGCCGACGCGCCCAGCGTGCGCCCGTGATAGCCGCCCATAAAAGCGAACATCAAACTTTTCCCCGTTTCATTGCGGACGAGTTTCAGAGAATCTTCAATTGCCTGCGCGCCGCCGACGTTAAAATGAACTCTGCCGGTTTCACCGAATTTCGATTCATTTAATCTGCCGATTGCCGCCGCCAGTTCGACTTTTTCCGCGTGCAGATATTGCGAAGCAAGCTGCGGTAAAGTGTCAAGCTGACGTTTCAAAGCGTTGTTCAAACGTTCGTTGCCATAGCCGAAACTCGCCGCCGAATACCACATCTGCAAATCCAGAAACGGCGTGCCTTCGTGGTCGAAAAGATAATTTCCTTCGGCGCGTTCAAAAAATTTCGGCGGCTCTAAATAGTGAACCGTGTCACCGTATGAGCAGTATTTTTTCTCCATTTCGAGCAGTTCCGCTTCGCTGCGGCGCGGCTCAATCTGGTAAAGTTTCGGGGTTGTGTTGTTAGTAGTCATTTCATTTTTTTATCTGCAATGGAACTCTCTCATCTTTGCAGAAGCCCGCGCGAAGTAAGGGCAGATTTTTCACACTCACTTCGCGCGTGTTTCCGCATTTTTGAGAAAATCGCCGCTCGATTATTTCCGCTTTAATTTGTTTGCGGCGGAGTTGTCGCGCCGGTTTTCAGCGTTTTCGATGTTTTTGGTGTTTTCGGCGTTTTCGGCACGCTCGGCTTGCCTTCAATCGTGATGTTGTTGACGACCGATTTCGCGCCGCAGCTTTTTGCCATACTCGAAACGCCGCCTTTGTGTCCGGCAACTTTCGTCGAGCCGGTAAAAGTCGCCGCGCCGTCGCTGACCGCAACCTGAAAGCCTTCATTCGCCATTTTCGATTTGCCGAGTTTTTCGTTGATGCAGGCAGTTATTCCCGCGTCGTCTTTCGGCATCATTTTTGACGCTTTCGGCGATTTAGTGGTTTTCGTTTGTGTCGTTTTCATTGACGAATTTGACATATTGCCTTGCGCGAAAACGCACATCGCCGTCATCAAAACCATCGCTGTTAAAACAATTATTTTTTTCATTTTTATCTCCTTTTTTGTTTTGTTTTTCCGCCGCAGATTTCAAGCTCGCGGCAAAATTATCAGGCTTCGGCGGGAAGCGGGAAAATATCGAAAATGCCTTCCGCCGGAAGCGTCGATAGTTCGCGCGCCGCATCGAACGCCCGTTCGAGACGCGCCGCCACTTCGCCGAGATTTTCATATCGAACGAAGGTGATATTTTCCCTCGCGCAAAAATTTGCCAGTTTCTTTTTAGCAAAAACAACGTCCGCCGTCCGCGCCGCAAAGCGGTCTGAAAGTCCATCGCCGACGAAAATGCTTGCCGCGCCGCGCGGATTATTTAATTTCATCACCTTTGGCTTGCACGTCGCGCAACCATCGCGGCAGATTTTTTCAAAATACGGAAACTCCGCGCGCCAGAGATTTTGTCCGGCGGGCAGCAGGCGGTTTGCCCAAATGCCGATACCGTTGAGCATTTGACGATTTGAAACCACCTTTTCGAGCATCCGGCGAATGTAATAATCAAACCCGTCGCTAATAATATGAACGTCGATTTTCGCCTGACTGCAAAAACGAAGAAGCGGCAAAAAACCCGCATCGAGTTTGAGCGTGGCGAGAAATTCGTCGAGTTCGGCGGGAGTGGTTTTAACCAGCGCGAATTGTTTCTGCAAACATTCGCGCGAACCGATTTTCCCCGAAATCCACTGTTCTTCAATCTCCAGCCAGCGTTCGTCGGCAAATTCTTCCAAAATCCGGTCAATCACGTCCTTTTGCGAAACCGTGCCGTCAAAATCTATGAACAAAACAGGCGATTCCGGTTCGGCAAAAATTTCGGTTAAATGAGAATTAACATTCATATACATTTTTCTCCGTTCACAGTTTGATTTATCAATTTGGTTGGAACGTTTTCTGCTTCGGCTTTCGAGCAAAGCGTTTCCAGCGAGACAACGCGCAAATTCTTTTCCCGCAATCCGTTAAGAATCAGCGGAATGGCTTCGACGGTTGCGCGGCGGTTATTTTTCTGTTCGCCGTCGCCGTCGTGCAAAAGAATAATCGAACCGGCTTTGACGGTTTTCAAAACCGCGTCGGCGATTTTTTCCGGCGTTTGATATTTCCAGTCGTAGCCCGTATCCGACCACTGAACGGTTTCGAGCATAAATTTCCTCGCTTTTTTAAAATACGAACGCGACCGCGCGCCGCACGGCGGACGAATTAACCGCGGCGCGACTCCGGTCAGGTTGGAAATTATTTCCTGCGTTTTGTAAATCTCAAAATCCGTTCGGCGGCGCGAGCAGAACAGGAAAATTTTATGCGAGTAAGAATGATTGCCGATTTCGTGACCTTCGCGGGCGACGCGGCGCGCGATGCGCGGATATTTTTTGACTTCTTTTCCAATCATAAAAAACGTCGCTTTGACATTTTTTTCGCGCAAAACATCGAGCAGTTTTTCCGTGTCCGGCGAAGGTCCGTCGTCAAAAGTTACAGCGACGGCGTTAGTGTCTTCGCGCCCGCGCCAGATTGTCTCGCCCAAAATTTGTGACCGCACGGCATAAAAGATGTAATAAATAATCCCCCACGCCGCCAGAGCGACTATTGTCAACAGCAATCCCGCGCCGATAATCAGAAATTCATCATTCATAAAACTTAAACAATTTCCGCCGCTAACCATCCGGCAATTTTTGACGCGGCATCCGCGCGGCTGAAGGCTTTTGCCCTTAAACTCATTTGCGCCAATGCCTGTTTGTCGGCGAGCAATTGTTCGACGGCTCGACCGGCTTCTTCGACTGTTTTAACGGCGCGTCCGATTCCGTTTTTTTCAAGTAAATCGTATTGAGCGCGTTCCGCGCCGGGCGGCGGCGGCAAAGCGACTACCGGCAGTCCGCAGGCGCAGGCTTCCTCAAAAGTGATGCCGAGTTTGGAAACTAAAATGTCGGCGGCGCGAAATAATTCCGAGACGCGCTCCGTCCAGTCGAGAATTTTTAAATCGTTTGAGTATTCTGCCAAACGCTCGCATTCGCGTTTCAATTTTTGATTGCGTCCGGTCAGGACAACGATTGATTTATTAAATTTAATTTCCAGCAGCCGCGCGGCGATTTCTTTTATTTTTCCCAAACCTTCGCCGCCGCCCGCGACTAAAATCAGCGGCGCGTTTTCGGGCAAATTCAGCCATTCGCAAACTTTATGTCGCGCCGTTTCTTTGCTAAAGGATTCTGCAAAAACCTCTTCTAAAGGCACGCCCCAAGTTCCAATTTTTTCGGCATCCATTCCTGATTTGATAAAACTTTCGCGCACCCGTTCGGAAGCTGTGCAGTAAAAATCGACTTCCGGCTGAATCCAGGCGCGGTCGGCATCGTAATCGAGACTGACGGCGACGAGCGGCGCGTTTAATTGCAAATCGCGTTTGATAAGCGCGGCGATTTCCCCGCATCCGACTTCCGTGGTGACGATTGCGGCGGGCTGAATCTGCTCGACCAGCTCGAAAAGTTTTCGACACTCGCGGCGGTAAAACCATTCGGGACTCGTCCGCGTTTGGCGTTTTTGGTAAGCGTCAATTTTTTCCCAAACTCGCGGCGCGTTTTTCACCAGCCATAAATAAGCCGTGATGTGCGTAAAACGGGCGAGCGGCGACATAAACGCGGAAACTTCGATGACGCGCGTCGGAATGTCTCGATTGATTTTTTGCCACGCCCGCGCAATCGCTTCGGCGGCTCTGGTGTGCGCCGCGCCGTTGTTGATAGTCAGAAACAAAATCGGACGCGCGGCTTTACCGAACGACCAATCGGCGTTTAAAAACTTCGGAATTTCGGCGGTTGCAAGTCCGGCGGCGTTCATCAGATTTTCACCTCCAGCGACGATTGTTTGAAATTTTCAACCGACTTTTTTCGTCTTAAATCAGTCGAGAAAACAGCGCGAAAATTCTCGCGTCTTTTGAGTTTTCGCCAGACGGCAAATGCGCGGCGCGAAGCCGATAATTTTTTCGGCGGAAATCGAATTTTGTTTCTTTCGTTTGATAAATTTATTTTCCGCAAAGCCAATTCGACAATTTCGCGGGCGGCGTTTGGTCTGGCGAGCGCGAGGCAGCTAGCGGACATTGCTTCGAGTTTTTCGCCGTCGCGCAAAAGCCGCAAAATCTCAAAGGCGGTCTCCCGCGAATTTTTAGTTGAAACAGCCGCGCCCGCCTGCGCGAATCGCGCCGCATTCGCTTCTTCTGGTCCCGGAATCGGGTCGAATAAAACAAGCGGCAAACCGCAGGCGGCGGCTTCGGATAAAGTCAAACCGCCGGGTTTGGTCGCTAAAATTTTCGCCGTCCGCATTAGTTCGGCTATCGAATTTGTCCAGCCGACGACGCGCAAACTAACCGTTTCAGCATCGCGCAATTTTTCCAGCGCGACTTTTGTCTTTTCGTCTTTGGCGGGCAGCGCGACGATTTGCAGATTTTTTCCGTTTTCCAAAAGACGCGCGGCGACTTCATTCATTCTGGTCGGACCCATTCCGCCGCCCATCAGCAAAATTATCGGTCGCGCGTCCAAACCAAATTGCGTTTTTATTTTTTCCGCGTCGTGTTTTTCAGCGAAGTTCCGGCTTAAAGGAATACCGCAAACTTTAATTTTTTCCGCGCTCGCGCCCCAATTTTCCAACTGTTTTTTGACTTCTTCGGCAGCGACGGCGAAAGCGGAAATTTCAGGTTTCACCCAAATCGGCTCGGCTTCAAAATCGGTTATAACATTGACGATTTCGGCATTTGTTAAATTTTCTCGCCTTGCGATGACGGCGATTTCGCACGCGCCGACTTCCGCTGCGATGATTAAATCCGGTTGAAAATTTTGGATTTCGTCGAAAACTTTCCGGCAGCCCGCGCGCCAAATCCAGACGGGCGCGGTTTGCTCGTCTCGTCTTTCTAAGCGCAAATTAAAAAACTTTTCCCAGACGCGCGGCGCGTAGCGAATCACCGCCCAATAAGTCCAAACGTAAAAAACGCGAAACGATAGAGAACAGTTTTTGAGCGCGTCCAAAAGACGTAAATCGGCTTCGGGAATCTGTTTTTGAAATTCCGCGACGACATTCTGCGCGGCGGAAACATGACCCGCGCCGAACGATAAAGTTAGAACCAAAATACGCGGTTTTCGGCTCATTCTTCCCTCCAATTCATCGTCCAGAAACCGCCCGCCAGCGTCGCCGCCGCCATTAAAACCAAAACTGAAATTTCCGCGCCGATAAATAAATTCCCCGCGAGAATTTTATTGACGGCGGCGGCAATATAAGTCGTCGGCAGAATGTAACCAATCCACCGCAAAAAGGACGGCAGAGTTTCCGCACGGTAATAAACCGGCGCGAGCAGCACCAGCCCCGCGCCGAGCGCGTCAGTGTAAAGTGAGCCTTCCGAAAACGAGCGAACGCGCGCCGCGACAATGACGCTGATGCCGCACAACGAAAGAAGCGCGACGAAAATCACCAGCGCAAGTAATAAAACTCCCTCCGCGCCGCCGATATTGGTTTCCACGCCCAAAATTTTTGCCGCGACGAGCATCGAAATCGTTCCCAGAGTTCCTTGCGCGAGCGCGAAAATCAGCACGCCGAAAACGTATGAAGAAGCCGCGAGCGGCAAGGTCGCAAACAGTTTTAAGCGTCCGGTAAAACGATTTTCGAGCAGTAAATATCCGAGCCAGCTAATCGCCGTCAGCGAGAGCGAAAAACAAATCGAAGCAGCGAGAAAATGCAGCCGCGCGTCGTTTGAAATTGTTTCCGACGATTGCCGCGCGATACCGCTCGCAAAAAGATACATTCCAATCGGAAAGACGATTGCCGCCAGCAGAAACGGTCCCGCTTCGCGCCGCAGACGCGCTAGATGAATTTGAAAAACGCAGAAAATATCGGAAATCCGTTTTTTCATCTTTTTATCTTTTCAGCCGTTTCGGAAGCATTCGCGTTCGTCTCCGAATGTTCGCCGACGAGCGAAAAATAAACGTCTTCGAGCGAAGACGTTGCCAGTTGATATTCGTTAATCTTTTTCAACTCGATAAAATCCCGCGCCGCCGCGAAATCCGCAAAAAATTCGACGTGCGGCACGCCGATTTCTCCTCCGCCGTTTAAATAATTGACGCGGTATTTGTTCGGAAATTTCGAGCGTAATTCCTGCAAAGTGCCGTCGGCGACAATTTTTCCGGCGTTGATAAACGCGATTCGATGGCTTAATTGTTCGGCTTCTTCTAAATAATGCGTCGAGAAAATCACGGTCGTTCCGTCGTTAATCGCTTTTTTGAGCAATTGCCAGACCGCGCGGCGCGATTGCGGGTCGAGTCCGGTCGTCGGCTCGTCCAAAATTAAAAGCGGCGGGTTTCCCAAAAGCGCGAGACCGATTAAAATTCTTCGCCGCTGTCCGCCGGAAAGCTCGCTGACACGCTTTTTTATTTCGTTTTCGAGTTCCAGATTCTCAATGATTTCATTTGTCTGAATGCGCGCCGCGCTTTTATTCAAACCTTTGATTTTCCCAAAAAGTTCGAGATGCTCGCGCACGGTCAGAGTCTCGAAAACTCCGGCTTCCTGCGGCGTGATGCCCATCAAAATTTTTGCTTTATTTGCTTCCCGAATCGCGTCAATGCCGAAAACTTCAATCGCGCCCGAAGTCGGTTTCAGTTCCGTCGTCAATTGCCGCAGAAAAGTTGTTTTGCCCGCGCCGTTCGGTCCGAGAATCGCCGCGCACTCGCCGCTTTTGACGGTAAAATTAATGCCGCGCGTCGCCTGCGCGCCGTTTTTGTAACTTTTGAAAAGTTCTCGGACGCGCACGGCTTGAATTTTTTCGGGCGAAACATTCATAAAATCTCAAACAAGCTGTAAAAACTCCATCGCGCTCCAGACGGCAGTCCAGGGATTGTTGCGATAGGCGGAAACTTCATACGGGCAGCCGATTTTGCAGCCCTTGCAGAAATCCCACATATCGGGCGATTCTTTAATGATTTGGCGCACTTCGGGCGAATCATAAATTTCCTTTAAACTCATTTCCGGCAATCCGCGATGTTTGGAAACAAACGCGCACGGAAACTGAATCGAACCGTCGGGGCGCATATTTATCAGATGCGAAGCCGAGCGACACGGAAATTTTTTCGTGAAGCCGTCGTTGCGGTAAAACTTGTAATAATCGGTGTAAAAGCGCACGCATTTGAATTGTTTTTTCAAATCCAAAACATATGCCGCGACCTTATCGAGTACGGCTTGTTCCATTTCGACGTTCTCGGTTTGAAAAGTCGTCCGCACGACGTTGTGAACCGCTTCGGTATGGAGCAGAAATCCGCGTTCCGCGCAAAATCTTGCGAGCGCGGGCAAATCTTCCAAATTTTCTTCATTGACGGCGGCGTTGATTTGAACCAGATTGTGTTCGAGTTTATTTTCGGCGATGTAATCGAGCGCGGCTAAAATAGTCGGAAGCCCGTCGATGCCGCGCCGTTCTTTAAATTTTTCGCGGTCGAGCGTGTCAATCGAAACTTCCAACTGGTCGAGTTTGACGCAGGATTCGGCGTATTTTTTCAAAGCCAAACCGTTAGTCGGCATCGAAGTAAAAAATCCTTTTCTTGAAGCGTGTTCGATATAATCAGGCACGTTTGGGTTCATCAAAGGTTCGCCGCCCGACATACTCCACGCGAACACGCCCATTTCGGCGGCTTCGTCCATTCTTTTAAAAATCCTTTCGCGTGTGGCTTTTTCTTCCGGCTGCTGGTTTTGCCAAATCGCGCAGTAGCCGCATTTCATATTGCAGTGCAGGGTGGTTTCAAACATCACCATAAACGGGCGATTGAAACCGTGTCGCAATTGACGAAGCGCGTTTTTAAACATCAGGCGTTTTTGCATATATTTTATATTAACAAATTTCGTTCCGCTTTCATCTCTTTATATTTGAAGGATTTCGAGAAATTTCGCCGCCCCTTCAAGTGTGGCGATTTTGTCGCTTTGCCCATTGCGCCACGCTTTCAAAAAATGCCTGATTTTGTAAAAATCGGCGTTGTTTTCGACCGTCTCCAAACGACGATAAAAAATTATGACGAGTTTTTTATTTGCGATTTTTCGATATGCGGCATCAGTTCTTTTGCCGCATACCGCGAGTCCAGAACAGCTTGAATTTTAATCGAATTAGAAAAGCGTTTTTGCTCATCCGGTTTTAATTTCGGCGCGAAAGCGTCATTATAATAACATAATAACAAAAAGAAAAGAGATACGAATACTATAGGACTTTCTCACTTTTTGCAGAAGCCCGCACAAAGTAAATGACGCAAAACACACTTACGAGCGTAGCGTGTTTCTGTATTTTTGAGAAAGTCCTATACTATCAAAGCTGAAGCCGAACTCGGATTATAAGATTTTCAATTTTCCGCCTTTGTTTCGCCCTCAATCCACGTTTCGCCGTCTCGATAAACTTCTTTTTTCCAAATCGGAATGGTGCGTTTTAGTTCCTTAATCAGCCATTCGCAGGCTTCAAAGGCGGCGCGGCGATGCGGCGCGGCAACCGAAACGACGACGCTCGTTTCGCCGATTTCGAGTTTTCCGAGGCGATGGATGATGCCGATGGAAGAGACTTCAAACTGCTCGCGCGCCTTTGCAATCAGCTTTTCAATTTCCTTTAAAGCCATCGGTTCATACGCTTCATAAACCAGATATTTTGTTTCGCGTCCTTTCGTAAATTGACGGACATAACCGTCAAGCGTCACAGTCGCGCCGCAATTTGCCGGAACAACGCGCCGCGCAATCGCGCCGACATCTAAAGGTTTGATTGTCAGTTCAAAAAAGTCCATTAAACAAGATAGCCGCGAAAACGCGCGGGAAACACAAAATTTTTAAGAAAATTATTACAGTATTCTTTTTACAATTTTGATTTTTTTGTGTCTTTTGTGCATTTTCGCGGCTAATCATCCGCCGCTAACGGCTGTAAAAACAGCGAGTTCGTCTCCATCATTTATCGTTTCGCCGCCGCCCGCATATTCCTGATTGACGGCGAAAAGCAGGGAATGTTTACGAAGCTGCGGAAATTTTTCGAGGATTTGAGAAAAAGCCGTCTCCGCCTTTGCTTCCCTTTCTAAACTAATCTCGATTTCCCTTTCGCCGATTTCATCCGCCGTCGCGCCAAAAAATAAAACTCGCACTTTCATACAGAAAATTTCACCACAAAGACACGAAGAACACAAAGAAGCTAAATTAAATCTTCGTATTTATTGTGTCTTTGTGGTAGAAAACTAATTTTCCTAGCGCAAAGCGCGTTTCAAAATTTTCCCCGTTCCGCCGATTGGAAGCTCGTCGCGGAATTCGACGAAACGCGGATATTTATTTGCTGCAAACTGCCGTTTGCACCACGCGATAAATTCTTCTTCCGTCAAATTCGCGCCTTGTTTTTTGACGACAAAGGCTTTAACTTCCTCGCCCAGACGCTCGTCCGCGATGCCGATGACCGCGCACAAACTGACGGCTTCGTGCGTCATTATCACTTCTTCAAGTTCGCGCGGATAAATGTTGTAACCGCCGCGCAGAATCATATCTTTTTTGCGGTCAACAATTGAAAGATAATCTTCCGCATCCATAATTCCGATGTCGCCCGTGTGAAACCAGCCGCCGCGAAACACTTCTGCGGTCGCTTCCGGTCGTTTATAATAACCTTTCATCACGTTGTGACCGCGAACGACGACTTCGCCGCGCGTGCCGCGTTTAACTTCATTATCATTTTCGTCAACGCATTTTATTTCAACGCCGAAAATCGGCTGTCCGACCGTGCCGGGTTTTGACGGTTTCTCAAATTGATTGAAACACGCGACGGGCGAAGTTTCCGACAAGCCGTAGCCTTCCAAAATGCGAAGCCCGAAAATTTTCTCGAAACGCCGCATCACTTCGACTGGCATCGGCGCGCCGCCGGAAGTCGGAACTTTTAAATATTGGGCGATTTTTGAAATATCATAATTATTTTCTTCGACAAATTTTAAAATCGTCCAATACATCGTCGGCACGCCAATCCAAAAATTTACGCGCTCTCGTTCCATCGTTTCGAGCGTCGCCCGCGCGTCAAAACGCGGCAGCAAAACGCAGCGATTTCCAGCGTAAAGATTCGTGTTCATCTGCACGGTTTGCCCCGTCGTGTGAAAAAGCGGCAAGGTTATCAAAACGGTTTTCTGCTCGCCGTCCGTAAAATCCAAAAACGGTAAATGCAGGCTGAAATTCGTGATTGAATTCATCAGCAAATTCAAGTGCGTGAGTTCCGCGCCCTTCGGCTGTCCGGTCGTTCCCGAAGTGTAAAGAATCGCGCAAGTGTCGTCGGGCGCGGTCGGAAAAGTTTCAAATTCTTCTGATTTACCTTTCGTGATTTCGTCTAAAGTTTTGCAGTTTTCAAACGGCGACGGCGCGTTTTCATCGAGCGTCATAACGATTAAATCTTTACACGATTCAACTTGGTCGAAACCTTCTTTAACCATTTGCGCCATCGGCAATTCCGGCGTTCCTTCAAAAACGAAAACGGCTTTTGCGTCCGAATCTTTTAAGTGATAAGCAATTTCGCGCGGCTTGAACAAAACGTTCAAAGGCACGACCGCCGCGCCCGTTTTCATAATCGCGTAATAAACAACGGGGAAAAAAGGCAGGTTCGGGCAGCAGAGCGCGACGTTATCGCCGCGTCCGATTTTCATTTCGACGAGCGCGTTTGCCACTTGATTGGAAAGCGCGTTCAATTGTCCGTAAGTCAAACGCGCATCCTTGCAGACAATCGCTTCTTTGTCAGGCGCGAGCCGCGCGTGATGCTCGATGATTGAAGCCAGATTAAGCGTCGTCGCGCCGTATTTCATAATCTTGTAAATAGTAAATCGTAAATCGCCGGTAGAACAAATCTCCGTTGACGATTCACGATTGACGATTTACAGATTTTTTCGGTTAAAATATACGAATGACGAAAACCCAAAAGGAACTTGCCTTTTTGCGCGAATTGCATGTTGATTCCGCGTGGACTGAAAGATTTACGGATTTTGTTGACAAAAACCTTAAACTTTCCGACGCGAAAAATATTCTTTACATCAACGCCGGAACTGGAAATCATGCGATTGCGCTGCGCGAAAAACTCGACAAAGATTCAAAGATTTTCGCCGTTAGTGAAAATCAAGACCTTTTAAATATCGCCCGCGACAAAGCCGCCGCCGTCAAAGCCGACGTTAATTTTTCGACGCGAAAATTCAAAGACAAAACTTTCGACGCGGTTTTAGTTGACGCGAGTTTTTCGCGCCCAGCCGATTTGCGGAATCTTTTAAACGAAGCCGCGCGCGTCGCCGAAACCGGCGGCAAGGTCGCTCTTTTCACGCCGACGGCGGGAAGTTTCGGCGAAATTTTTTCGTTTCTCTGGGAAATATTTTTTAACGACGGTTTGGGCAATTATGGCGCGGAAGCCGAGAGTTTGATTACCGGACTGCCGACCGTTTCGCGTCTTGAAGAAATTGCCGAAAATGCGGGTTTGAAAAAGATTGAAACGCAGACGAGCAATGAAACTTTTGAATATGAAAACGGCGCGGAATTTATTAATTCGACTCTGGTTGCGAATTTTCTTTTGCCGGTCTGGTTAAAATTTCTGAATAAAAAACAAAAAGAGCGGGTTCACGCGGAACTCGTTCAATTAGTTGATGCCGAAGACGGCGATTTGAGTTTTCGCTTTTCTGTTAAAGCGACTTTAATGACGGGCGAAAAAGGTTAGATAAAGAAATATAAAAAGCGGCAAAGTCGTTTCCGACCATCCGCTTTTTGATTCAGCTTTTGTAAAACTTTAGTTGATTTGTTTTGCTTCGGCGCGGCGGCGCATTTCCGCAATCAGAGCTTCGTCGCTCAACTCGCTGACCTGCGGCGGCGATGCCGAATTTTGTTTCTTTTTCTCCGCGGCGGCTAGTTCCTCTTCAGCGTCGGCTTCGCGCAGTCCTTCCTGAAAAGCCTTTTTGCTTTGTCCGATAGATTTTGCAAGCTGCGGCAATTTGCTCGCGCCGAACAGCATAAAAACCACGCCAGCAACCAGCACCCATTCCATCGGACTACTGAAAATAAATAAAAATGTTGTCATAACAAAACCTTCTCTTAAATTATTTGACGCTTGGAAAACGCAAAAAGTTGGCGCGTCAATTTCTTTTTATCATACCGCTAATAACGAATAATTGAAAGCGTAGATAAAAAACGTAAGATTTCTCATTTTCCGTTTTGCGCCGATTTGAATTTATCCATCGCGTTTATCAGCGCGTCTGTAATTCCCGGCTCGCTGACGGAATGCCCTGCATCGGGAACAATTATCAATTCGGCTTCGGGAAACGCTCGATGCAAATCCCACGCGCTTGTCGCCGGACAGACGACATCGTAACGCCCTTGAACGATGACGGTTGGAATATGACGGATTTTATCAATATTTTCAATCAAATAATTTTCCGACGGGAAAAACGAGTTGTTCATAAAATAATGACATTCGATTCGCGCCAAAGAAAGGGCTTCGTGCGGGTTTTCCCAATGCTGCATCAAATCCGCGCTCGGATAAAGTTTCGACGTTGAGCCTTCCCAGACGCTCCACGCGCGCGCCGCCGACAATCTCACGTTTTCATCGTCGCTCGTCAGGCGATTATAGTAAGCCATCATAAAATTATTGCGTTCTTCCGGCGGGATTTCATCGCGGTAACGCTCCCAGAAATCTGGGAAAATCTCCGACGCGCCGTATTGATAAAACCACGAAAGTTCTTTGCGTCTGGTTAAAAAAATTCCGCGCAAAATTAAACCCAGAACGCGGTCGGGATGCGTTTCGGCGTAAGCCAAACTCAAAGTGCTGCCCCACGAACCGCCGAACACATACCATTTTTCGATGCCGAATTTTTCGCGCAGAGTTTCGATGTCCGCAATCAAATCCCACGTCGTGTTTTCGCGCAATTCGGCGTGCGGCGTAGAACGCCCCGAACCGCGCTGGTCGAAAAGTATGACGTGATACGCCTGCGGGTCAAAATACTGCCGATACGAAGAAATTAAACCGCCGCCCGGTCCGCCGTGCAGAAACACCACCGGAATGCCGTCCGCATTGCCGACGCGCTCGTAGTAAATTTCGTGAATGTCGGAAACCTTCAGCATTCCCGAATCGAACGGTTCAATCTCTGGATAAAGTGTTTTCATATAACGAATAATACTCGAAATTATTTTAATCGTTCAAATCAGGTTCTTGTTTTAAAAATTTTATCTTAGTTTAGACTGTTTCCGTTATCGCCGCGAAACGCTCTCATTTGATGCCGCGCGCGAAAATTGTCGGCGGCAAAAAAACATTTTCAGAATTATTAGTTTGTGCTATTGTTAAGCATACAGACATCCATTTTCAGAGAACTGATGAGATGAAATCGAACTTGCGAAGCTGTTTTTTTGTAACGGCTGAATAAGTTTGGGTTTTAAATTTAACGAATGTGGGGAATAAGCAAATGAGAAAAACAAAATTGACGATTATCGGATTATCGCTGCTAATGGCTTTGTTCATGACGGCGATGTCTTTTACGGGTTATACCCAAAATCAAAATTCCGGCGAGAGCCAGCAAAACAACAGCCAGCAAAACGGCAATACAAACAAGAAAAAGAAAAACACCAACCGCAACTCGAACAGAAACAATAACGGAAATTCAAGCATGAATTCAAATTCTAATATGAATTCAAATATGGAGATGAATTCAAATTCTAATATGAATTCAAATATGGAGATGAATTCAAACAGAAATTCCAACAGAAATATGAATTCAAACAGAAATTCCAACAGAAATATGAATTCCAATATGAACAGGAATTCAAACACGACACCGCCGCAAACCAGTCCAACGCCAAGATAATAATTTAACTGAAAGATGTCTGGAAAAAGTGTTGATTTCGGTCAACACTTTTTCTTTCGCGCAAATATTTTAATCGATTTTTTTTGAGAAAAAAAGTATTGACGCAGCCCGCCCGCATCGGCTATTATCTTTTCAACACTAAAAGGAGGTGATCCAAAAAAGCATTTATGAATAAAGATTACAGTGAGGTGGCTGCGACCTAGCAGCAAGTCTCAAAGGTTTGCGAGACTTGTTCGGCTCTTAAAACAGCACAGGTCAATCCAAACAGACTAACCGGAAAGTCGTTTATTCGTTATTAGCGAATAAACGACTTTTTAAATGTTTTTGAAACGTAAATTTTAAACTTGCACTTCTCTGCCGCGCCGCCATCGAATCGTTTTTGTGCCGCCAGCAAAATAAGTCAGAATCAGAGCAAATAAATGCGCCGCGAACCAGATATTATTTGTTCCCATATTCTGGTAAATAAAAATCAAAATCAAAACTCGCGGAATAAACACGCCGAGAATCGCATCTCCCCATAACGGAATCGTGCTATGCGGAAAATGCCCCGTCAGGAAATAAAACAACAGCACGATTCGCGGAAAAAACAGCGAGAACAGCAAAAAATAAAAATCCATTTCCTGTTACCTCAAGCTCGAAAAATTATCCATTTCACAATTATTTTTAAACTGAAAAATTATCGTTTCGCTAAATAACATAATCAAAAAGTTACATCCGGCGGAAAGTTCGGAATCGGTTCAGGCGGCGACGGAAACGGCTCTGGTTTGGGATTCGGCATCGGCTCCGGGTTGGGTTCGGGCTGCGGCGCGGGATTCGGAACAGGCTCCGGCGCGGGCGGGTCATAGACCGGATAAGGGTCTTTCGGTTCTTGTAATTTTATAGTTTTGTCATCTGATGTTTTCATAACACACGCTCCTTTATAATTCAAAAAAGGACAGCGTTTAACTGTCCTCTGCCATTTCAATAATCATTCTACTTTTTGCCGCGACCCGAGCCGCTCTTTTTACCGCCGCCCGATTCTTTATTGACGGTCGCCCAAGCGCGCCGCTCGGCTTCCGTATCGGAAATGCCTTTTTTTTCGTAGCCTTCTTCGATATGTTCAGCCTGTCGTTTTTGTTTATCGGTATAAGATGATTTATCTCCTTTCGGCATAAAAACCTCCTTGATTCAGAAAAATCAAAACAAATGGAACGTATCAATACGCTTGTTTGTTTCGACTGACAGACAGGCAAATTCCGTTCCTTGTTTTCAAACAAAACAAGGAAACGATTAGCCGACTTTTCTTCAAAAAACTAACCGTTCCCTTTTTACTCCATGCCTTTCGGCGGCACGGAATTTTAATTTCTTCGATGGCTCAAAGAAATTATCAATGTCGTGCCGATTCCCGAATTTTTTATAAAAATTATGACCGTAAAAAATTTAGCGCGGCGAGTAAAAACGTGGACGAGAGAGCCTTTAAAACGATTGCGATTTATTTCCGGCTGACAAATGGATTATCTTTTACCCAAAAACGCCAAGGCTTTTCGGCGTATTCTTCGGCGTAATCTACCCCGATTCTTTTTCCGAAAGAAATTTCCGTGTCGGAAAAATTTTTAAAATCTTCGAGCCATATTTTATCGCCGAGCAAATCCAGATTGTTAAAAGTTTTGTCAATTCCAAAAGCGATGCAGAGTTTTCCGGGTCCCGATGTCAGATTCGCGTCCTTCATTTGTCCGCGCCGTTCGCGCATCGTTTCAATTCCTTCGACGGGCTGGACGGCGCGAATTAAAATCGCGTGCGGCGAACCGATTTTTCCGGCGACGACGTTAAATTGATAATACATTCCATAAATGAAAAAAATATAAACCGTCCCGCCGACCGCGAACATCGTTTCGGTGCGTTTCGTGCGGCGATTTCCGTAAGAATGCGCGGCTTTATCAATCACGCCGAGATAGGCTTCCGCTTCGACAATCATTCCCGAAATTCTTTCGCCCGTTTCAGCCGGAACGACAAGGAGTTTTCCAAGCAAATCCCGCGCGATTTCGAGAGTGTCGTCGCGCAGATAAAATTTGCGCGAGATTTTTTTCATAAGGATTGAACCGGAGAGGAGAGGAGGAACGGAGGGAGAAAAAGAAAAAAAACAAAAGGAAAAAAGAAACCGTGTTTTTTTGTTT
>JBPCRW010000236.1:0-7043 GCA_050996405.1 Pyrinomonadaceae bacterium
AAAAGTCTATTGATTAGCGTCCGAAGAAACAATCGCTCTCTAAGCGCGATTGCTGATGAACACACTACATCTACGACTAAATCCCAAAGCGGATTATAGCCATAGTCTTGTGCTAACTCTTGATAAATTTTGGGGAGTGAGGGATAAGGCAATGTTCACGCTAAGCCTCCGAAATTCATTTCAGTCGCCGCGCGGCGATTATTAAAAGGATATCTTTTTACAGGATTTTCGAGCCGGTCAAAGTCAATCGGTTTAATCATATATTCATCCGCTCCGGCTGCCAGAGCCAGAGCCGAATTACAGGCGCGGGCGTGACCGGAAACCACTATAATCGGTGTATTTTTAAATGCGTTCAGCGCGCGCATCCGGCGCAGACACGTCAAATCTTCTTCAAACGCCAGCGACACATCCATCAGAATAAGATTCGGTTTCTCGCCGCCGGCGATTTTGATTAAATCCGTTTCATTGGTCGCTTCTCCGGCGCGGCATTTCCAGACATCCAGAAAAGTTTTTAACAAAAATCTGGTTTCTTCGTCTTTTCCGACCAGCACCACCAGCGGAGCAATTTCACCATCATTTTGCGGCATAAACGTATGATCTTCCCAGTTAACCGATTTATTCGGGAGAAAATAATTATTCGCTAAAGACATAATTGAACCTGCTTATGTAACCTGATAAAAACGTAGATGTTAAATTTGAGGAAACCCTATCCCTGCCAAGATTTCCTCATCCCCCTTGTTCGAAACAAAACCATCTTTTCAAACGATTTTGATAAGCGATAACGAATTTAAGCCCAGAGTTCCATCCGAACCCGTGCCGCTCAAAACGACCGCAATTCCGTTTTTGCCGTAAGCGTCGGCGAGCGTGCGGAAAAATAAATCAATCGGCACGCGCTTGCCCTTAACGCTCGTCGGCTCGGTCAGTTTGATGTGACTATCGACCATCGCCAAACCTTTGGCGGGCGGAATCACATAAACCTTGTTCGGCTCGACCTTGACCGTTTTCGTCACCTGCTCGACCTTCATCTCGGTTTGACCTTGCAAAATATGCGCGAGAATCGATTCGTGCGTCTGCGACAAATGCAGAATGACGACGAACGCCATCCCGCTGTCCGGCGGCATCGCGGCGAAAAATTCCTTCAAGGCTTTTATGCCGCCCGCCGACGCGCCGATGCCGACGACCAGAAAATCTTTGTCGGCAGATATTTTTTTCGCCGAGTTTTTCGGATTCGATTTTTTAAAGTCTTTTTTAGTCATCGAAAAATTCCTTTTTAGAAATTCGGGCGTTTGCCGGTTTTTGAAGGATTAAATTGTAGGCTAACGCAATACCGCGCGGCAATCAATGGTTCAAAGGTAAAATCGGAATTATTTGCGCGCTTGATAATTTCAGGACTTTCTCAGAATTGGAATAGACCGCAGATTCTACGGATTCGGCAGATTTTTGCTGATACTATATTTAACAATTGTCCGCGTTTATCCGCCCAATCCGCCAAATTTGCGGTCTATTCTTCCGGTTTTGAGCTTGATTCGAGACAAATTTTTTCTGTCTGCCAGCGAACAGAACAGACGCTTTCGGGCAATTATACTTTCCGTAATCTGAAAAAATCGACAGATTTAAATTTAAGTTTCAAAAACTTTCCAAAGGGTTTATATGAATAATCAATCCGGCGGTGAAATGTCTGAAAATAAACAGGTTTTCCCGCCCGCCAAAATTCCAATCAATCTAAAAATCAACGGCGCGAACGTGCGAACCGAAATCGCTCCCTGGATAACTCTGCTCGATTTGCTGCGCGAGCGGCTGGATTTAACCGGCACGAAAAAAGGCTGCGACCACGGGCAATGCGGGGCTTGCACGGTTTTGGCTGGCGGCGTGCGAATTAACTCTTGTCTGACTCTGGCGGTGATGAAAGACGGCGCGGAAATTACGACGATTGAAGGTCTGGCGGACGGCGAAAATCTGCATCCGCTACAAGCGGCATTTGTCGAACGCGACGCTTTTCAGTGCGGCTACTGCACGCCCGGGCAGATTTGCTCGGCGGTCGGTTTGATGAGCGAAGGCAAAGCGAAAACTGCGGACGACATCCGCGAATTGATGAGCGGCAATCTATGTCGGTGCGGCGCGTATCCGAACATCGTCGCGGCGATTGAAGACGCGATGCGGATGACAAACGGAGGCGCGGCGCGATGAACAATTTTTCATACACGAGAGCGACCGACATCGGCGGCGCAATCGGCATTGTCGGCGCGGCGGCAATCGGCAATGCGATTTTTCACGCGACCGGAAAGCGCGTCCGCAGTTTGCCGGTAACGATTGATAAATTGCTTTAAGTCAAACCCGCCTGCCGCAAACGGACGGATAAAATTTTCTGGGAAGCCTTAAATTAGACCATTTCAGCATTCCTATCCAATGTAAATTTTTGGGTGAATTTTCAAAAGCGGCAGCATTCTCTGCTATTGCTTGTCTGACAAAATTACTTTCGTTTCTTTGTCAGATTGCCGAATCAAGTTAAAATGTCAGCAGAAATTAGTAACTTTTGAAACAGAAATTTTCATGATTGCGTTATTTATCGCGGGCGGAAGCGGGACACGCCTTTGGCCCCTTTCCCGCGAAAACAATCCAAAACAACTACATTCGATTATCGGCAGCAAATCTTTGATGACGCAGACCATCGAAAGAATGAAGCCGCTGCTTGAGCCGAAGGATATTTGGATTGTGACCGGCAAAAATTACGCGATGCGGATTGCCGAATGTTCTCCGGGCGTTCCGCGGGAGCAAATAATAACCGAGCCTTTTCCTCTGGGAAAGAATCTGGCGGTCGGACTTGGAGTAATTCATATTGCGCGAAACAGCCCGGAAGCGATAATTGTCATCGGCTGGACGGATTCTTATATTGGCAAGAAATCGGAATTTCATGCCGCGCTGCAAAAGGCTGCGCTTCTGGCTTCCAAAGTCGACGGGGTTATCCTTGCCGCTCCAGCCACATATCCTGCGACCGCCTATGGTTACATTAAAGTGGGCGAACTAATTCCAGAGCATAAGGGAGCTTTCAAGATTGCCTGTTTTGAAGAAAAGCCAAACATTGAACGAGCCGAACAGTTTTTAAAAAGCCCGTCATATTTTTGGAACACAGGCATCAGCGTGTGGAAAATTTCCAATCTGCTTGAACTGATTAAAAAGCATACGCCGGAACATTACGCGGCTCTCAAATATGTATCCGAAGCAATCGGAACTTCTTCAGAAGCAGCCAGAATGGAAGAAGCCTTCAAAAACCTCGACCGAATGGAAATCGAGCGCGCGATATTTGAGAAGGCGGCGCATATGGCGACAATTCCCGTAGATTTAGACTGGAGCGATGTCGGGTCTTGGTCTGCAATCTATGACATTCAATCGCAAGGCGGCGGCAATGTAACTCGCGGCTCGGTCGTGGCGGTTAATACAGATAGCTGTTTGATTTACGGGCAGAAACGTCTGATTGCGACACTCGGAGTTTCCGACCTCGTAATTGTCGAAACCGATGATGCGATTTTAATCGCCCGCAAAGATGACGCGCAGGGACTTGAAGAATTGCACGCTAAAGTAAAAGAGTTCGGCGGGAAGAAATATTTATAGAACTTTTATTGTCGGCTGAAGCGATTAAATCCTCCAAGTCTTATGAAAACAACCGCGACCGCATCATCAAATTTTATTCGTTTTGGGACGGACGGCTGGCGAGCGATTATCGGAGACGAATTTACGTTCGCAAATTTAAAATGTGTCGCCCAAGCCTACGCCGATTATATCAACGATTGTCGAAGTGCCGATGAAAGTTCCAAATCACTTTCTCAAAATTCAGACGAATTTCCGCTTATTATAATTGGTTTTGACGGGCGGTTTCTCTCTGCGGAATTTGCGCGGCGGGCGGCGGAAGTTTTGGCGGGTAATAATCTTAAAGTCGCTCTTTTTGCTGAACCCGTGCCGACTCCGCTGGTTTCCTGGGGCATTCGGGAAATGCGCGCGGCGGGCGGCATAGTAATTACCGCGTCACACAATCCGCCGGAATATAACGGCTTTAAAATCAAATCCGCATGGGGCGGCAGCGCGTCGCCGGACGTTACGTCGGCGGTAGAATCCCGCATCAATCTCAATTCATCGCCGGAACTCGGAAATATTTCAGAAAACGATTCGGCGGAAATGACCGGAATCATCATTAAAAGCTATCGCGCGCATCTTTCTTCTTACATTGACCTTGAGATTATTCGCTCCGCAAAAGCCAAAGTAATTATTGATTCTATGCACGGCTGCGGCACTCGATGGATAGAAAGTTTTCTGCGGAAAGGAACAATTAAGGCTGAAACTATCCGTTCAAAACGCGACCCGTTGTTCGGCGGCGTTAATCCCGAACCGATTGACTGCAATCTGTACGCGCTCAAAAATCGAGTCCTAGAAACCGGAGCTATTTTAGGACTGGCGACGGACGGCGACGCAGACCGTTTAGGCGCGGTCGACGAGCGCGGGGAAACGATGACGACGCACCAAATTGTTTCGCTGCTGCTGCTTCACCTGATACGCAATCGGAAAATGACGGGCGCGGTGGCATATACTTTTTCGCAATCGGTCATCACCAAACGCATCGCCGCCGCCCATAATCTGCCGCTTTACGAAACGCCTATCGGCTTCAAACATATCGCCGCTCTGATGCTCAAGGAAAATGTTCTCGTCGGCGCGGAAGAATCCGGCGGCATCGGCGTTCAGAATCACATGCCTGAGCGCGACGGCATTCTCAATAGCTTGCTGCTGCTCGAAGCCGTGACAGCCGCCGGTAAAACTCCTTCCAAATTGGTTCATGACATCCAACGCGAATTCGGTGAATTTTATTTTGAACGCCTGAACTTAAAAATGGGCATCAATCGCGGACGAGATTTCATTGCAAATCTTGCACGCAATCCGCCGTTAAAAATAGCCGGAGAAAAAGTTGCCGGAATCGAAACGCTGGACGGCGTGAAACTATTATTTGCCGACGAATCGTGGCTGCTCTTGAGGCAATCGGGAACTGAACCTGTCCTGCGCGTCTATGCGGAAGCAACGTCAGTTCCAAAAATGAAAGCGTTGCTGAAAGCGGGAGATTCGATGAGTTGCGAGATGTGATATTTTTAAAAGGTATTAGATTTTTGGACTGTGTTTTTTCAAAATAATTATCCGGTTATAAATCCACGCGATTAAAAAACCGCTGATAAATCCCGTTAAAAATCCATAAAATAAACCAATCAAACTGCCGACGAACGTCACCGAATAACCGGTAAAAAATTGGCTCAAAAGATTAAGATGACTGCCAACATTTGAACCGCCTTTAATTACCAGCCAATTGGTAGCGACAAAAATTAACAGCCCGGCGACGATGCCCAGAACAATTCCCAAAACACTTCCGTTCAGCCGCAAAACCGCATGTTCAAGCAGTTCTTCTTCAAAATCTTCCTGATTAACCGCGCCCGAATTTGCAGTTTGTCCGGTTGTCGAATACTTAATTTTATCTGCCATTGCCTTTCACCTTTTTGGAATTGCCGGTTTCTACCGCCTCGATTCTTTTCGGAACTAGCGGCTGCGTCGAATTAAGCAAAGCCATTTGCTCTCTGTTTTCGTCGGCTGTTTTCGCATTTTCGCCGCCTATTTCTTCGTGATATTCCTGCTCGACATTGACATCCCAGACATCGAAATTCGCGCCCATTATATTTTTGACCGAGAGCATCGCCGTTAGCATCGAATGGTCTTGATTATTATATTTGTGCATTCCGTTGCGCCCGACCGGATACAGATTGCCGAGATTGTCCAAAAAATTTCTGATAGTTTTAATCGCGTCCGCGTATTTTGAATCATAAACCGGATAGGCTTTCGGCATCCGCACAACCGCGCCGCCCTCGACATCTTTCGGGTCAACCAAGCCGAGAATTTCCAGTTCCTTTGTTCCGAGTTTTATCAAATCCGCGTCTGCCGTCGTCCATAAATTGTCGCCTTCAAAACAAAAATACTCCAAACCCAGACAAGTTTTATTCGCGTCCGGGACCATTGCCGGACTCCAGTTTTTAAAGTTTTGAATCCTGCCGACTTTAACCGAAGAATCGTGAATATAAATCCAGTTATCGGCAAATAAATCGGCTTGATTGACAATTAATGAGACGGTCAGAAAATCTCTGTAACTTAAAATATCAGCCGCGCGGCGCACTTCTTCGGGAACTTCCGGCGACATTTTTCGCACCAATTCCCGAATTGGCATACTACTGATAAAATCAGTTCCCGCAACCGTTTCTCTTTTGCCTTCAACCTCAATTTCAACCGCCGTTACTTTATCGCCGCGCCACAGAATTTTCTCGACGCTCGCCTTTAATTTTAATTCGCCGCCCTTTGTTTGAATAACCGCCGCCGCCGTTTCCCACATCTGACCGGGACCTTTTTCGGGATACTCGAACGAGTCAATTAAAGTTTTGATGACGTTAGCTTTAGCCTTCGGCTGACTTGAAACGAGCGCGTTTTTAACTGCTGACAGAAGTGATAAACCCTTGATGCGTTGCGCCGCCCATTCCGCCGAAATCTCACTGCACGGAATGCCCCAAACCTTTTCCGTGTAATTTTTGAAAAACGTCTCGTAAAGCCGTTTTCCGAAACGATTCGTCACCCAATCTTCGACGCTTATTTCCGGTTTAATCGGAAACATCTGCGCTTTCGTGTAACTCAAAAAAGTCAGAACACTGTTAAAAATTCCCAGACCGAACAGCGCGTTCGTCGCCTGAAGCGGATAGTTGAAAAATTTTTTGTTGTAGTAAATTCTCGAAAGCCGGTTGCGGCGCAAAAATTTTCCTTCCTCTAAAATTTCCCGCCACAAATCTTCAACCGCTTTGACCTTCGTAAAAAAACGATGCCCGCCGATGTCAAACAGATAGCCTTTGTGATTCACGGTGCGCGAAATTCCGCCGACCACCGCGTCTTTTTCCAGCACGACGGATTTCACGCCGAGTTTGCAAAGCTCGTAAGCGGCGGTCAAACCCGCAGGACCCGCGCCGATAATAACAACT
>JBPCRW010000238.1:0-7218 GCA_050996405.1 Pyrinomonadaceae bacterium
TTTGTGTATCAGAGCGTTTGTCAGACTTGAAAGTCATTGTTATCGGGAAAAAATCAGTTGGATTCAGGCAAAAACAAATATCATTCGGGATGCGGTCAGAGTTTATTTATCGAATCCCCAGTATTTGCTTCTTCCAACTGCGTAAGTCCTAACCTATTTGAAATGTAGTATTAAGAATCCTTTACCAAAAGCAAAGTCATTTACCAATACGGTGATGTGGAATATATACAAGGTTTCTTATAAAAACCTTCAAGAAATACCGTCGAAAGAATTTCACTTTGTTTGATATTGATTCTCAAGTGAGAAGGGATTCAAGGCAATCTATGCTCTGGCAGCTTATAAATTAGGCTGCCATTTTTAGTTTGTGAATTTGAGATAAACGGCAAATCATTTACAATTAAAAATTTGATTTTGCCGCATTTTGAATATAATGAATAATAATTCGCAAATCACGCCCGAAATCGTCGCTCAACACGGATTCACGCCGGAAGAATACGAAAAAGTTTTGGAAATAGTGGGGCGCGAACCTTCAATGACCGAACTCGGGATTTTTTCTGTGATGTGGTCGGAGCATTGCTCGTATAAATCTTCGCGTGTTCATCTTAAAAGGCTTCCGACAACGGGCGAAAGAGTCATCGTGCCGCCGGGTGAAAACGCGGGCGTGGTTGATATTGGCGACGATTGGTGCGTAGCGTTCAAAGTCGAATCGCACAATCATCCGTCGTTTATCGAACCATTTCAAGGCGCGGCAACCGGAGTCGGCGGAATTTTGCGCGACGTTTTCACGATGGGCGCGCGCCCAGTCGCGGCGATGAATTCATTAAGATTCGGGAAATTGACGGACGAAAAACACGGGCGCAGAAACAAGTCAATTTTGAAAGGCTGTGTTGACGGAATCGCGCATTACGGAAATTGTTTCGGCGTGCCGACAATCGGCGGTGAAGTTGTTTTCGACGAAGCGTATAATTTGAATCCGCTCGTCAACGCTTTCGCTCTCGGTGTTGTCCGCAAAGACCAGATTTTTTTCGGCAAAGCGGAAGGCATCGGAAATCCCGTTTTGTATGTCGGCGCAAAGACGGGGCGCGACGGAATTCACGGCGCGACGATGGCGAGCGCGGAATTTGACGACGAAGCACTCGAAAAACGTCCGACGGTTCAAGTTGGCGACCCGTTTTTGGAAAAACTTTTGTTAGAGGCTTGTCTCGAAGCGATGCGTTCGGGCGCGATTGCCGGAATTCAGGATATGGGCGCGGCTGGTTTGACATCATCAAGCGTCGAAATGGCGGCGCGCGCCGGAACAGGTTTAGAGATTGATTTAACGCTCGTTCCGCAGCGCGAAACTGAAATGACGGCTTATGAAATGATGTTGAGCGAATCGCAGGAAAGAATGTTGATTGTCGCCAAACAGGGACGCGAAAAACAGGTTGTTGATATTTTTAAAAAATGGGATTTGGATGCGGTTGTTATCGGTAAGGTCGTCGAAGGAAATCGCTTGAAAGTTTTTCACAACGGGATTTTGGAAGCCGATATTCCGGTTGATACCGTGACGGATTCTGCGCCGAAATACTCGCGTCCGATGGCTGCGCCAGGTCCAAAGTCCAAAGTCCAAAGTCCAAAGTCCGAGACTTATGACTCAGGACTCTCGACTCTTGATTGCAACGATGCTCTGCGGAAGTTGCTTGCCGCGCTGAATATCTGCTCGAAGCGTTGGGTTTATGAGCAATACGACACGATGGTTCGCACGAACACGGCGGTTTTGCCGGGCGCGGACGCGGCGGTTATTCGCGTCAAGGAAACGCGCCGCGCCGTCGCAATGTGTCTGGACGGAAACGGAAAATTTTCGGCGATAAATCCGCGAATGGGCGCGAAATTGATTGTCGCCGAATCTGCGCGAAATAACGTCTGCGTCGGCGCGAAACCGATTGCCGTAACGAATTGTTTGAACTTCGCTTCACCGGAAAGACCGGAAGTGATGTGGAGTTTTTCGGAAACGATTGACGGGATTACGGAAGCCTGCGAAGCGTTTGAAACGCCGGTTATTTCGGGAAATGTTTCGTTTTACAATGAAACCGACGGGCGGGGAATTTTGCCGACTCCGACCATTGGAATGATTGGATTGATTGAAGATACGCGGAAGATTATTTCTCACGGTTTCAAAACGGAAGGCGATTTAATCGCGCTTTTAGGCGAAACGAAAGACGATTTGGCGGCGAGCGAATACGCGCAAACCGTCTTGGATTTGACGACCGACGAGCTAATTGAAAACGGAATTCTTCCCGAAATTGATTTGAATTTAGAAAAAAAAGTTCAGCAAACTTGTCTGAAATTAGCCGATGAATTTTTGCTGAAATCGGCTCACGATTGTTCTGACGGCGGCTTGGCGATAACGATTGCCGAAAGTTGTTTTTCGTCGCTCAATCGCGCAAGCATCGGCGCGGAAATTGAGTTAAATAATAAAAATCTTCTGACGGAATCTTTATTTTTCGGCGAAACTCCATCGCGCATTGTCATAAGTTTTGCGGCGGAAAATCTCAAAAAGGTAAAAGAAATCGCGGCAAACTGCCCGTTTGAAATCATCGGCAAAGTTTCGGGCGAAAGTTTGAAAATTAAAATTGGCGGCGAAGAAAAAATTTCCGCTTCGATTGCCGAACTCGAAAACACTTGGAAAAATTCGCTGGAAAAACAACTGGAAAATTAAATTTTAACGAACGGAATGAATGCCGAAACTCGTCGGGCATAATCTTTATACTCGCCGGGAAAAGCGTCACGAAGAAGTTTTTCTTCCGAAACGGTGCGGATTTTCGTTCCCGCAATAAAGATAATCACGGCGATAATCGTCACCAGCCAATGACTTAAAACCAGCGCGGTGGCGATGAGCATTCCGAGCATTGCCGCGTAAATCGGATGACGAACGATTTGATAAACTCCGCTTGTCACAAGCCGGTGGTCTTCAATCAGCCGCGCCTGAAAACTCCACTGTTTTCCCAATTCTTTGATTGCCGAATTCGCTGTCCAGACCGAACCGATGGCGAGTAGTATCGCCGCAATCTGCAAGATGATGTTTAAAATGAATTGGTCGTCAACAAACGGCGATAAAAACGGATCGCGGTGCAAAGCCCAAACCAACACGAACGAAACGACTTGCAGCGCAATACCGATAAGTGATTTCGCCGCGCGAACTTTCTCCGGCGCGGAGGAAGCAGGCTTTTTCCTTAGCAGAAAAATTCCATCGAAAACCAACCAGGTCAAAATCACAATCGCAAAAGAAATTGCGCCCGCGTAATAAGAAATTTGTTCCATAATTTTTTGTCGAAAATCAGAAATCGATACGACGAACGCCGGGTTTTGTTTCGAAAACTTTCCGCGTAAAATATAGAAAATGAAAGCAGGAATTTATCTTCATATTCCGTTTTGCAAATCGCGCTGTTCATACTGCGATTTTGCGACTGACGTTTATAAAAATAATGAAACGGTCGAGCGTTACGTAAACGCGCTTTGCAAAGAAATTTCAAATTTCAAATTTCAAATTTCAAACTCCGTCTTCCAAATTGATACAATTTATTTCGGCGGCGGAACGCCTTCGCTTCTTTCCGCGAAACAACTCGAAAAAATCTTAAATTCGATTCACAAAAAATTTTCCGTTGACGAAAATTCCGAAGTCACGATGGAAATGAATCCTGCCACAATGACTCTGGAAACGGTTCGTGAATATCGAAAACTCGGAGTTAATCGCGCGAGTTTCGGCGCGCAGACTTTTGACGACACGGAACTGAAAAGGCTCGGTCGTCGTCATACGGCGCAAGACGCGCGCGAAACAATCGAGCTTTTGCGCCACTCCGATTTTCAAAATGTTTCATTCGATTTAATCGCCGGACTTCCGCGCCAAACTTTAAAAGAGTGGGAACGAAATCTTGATGAAGCGTTGAAATTAAAGCCCGAACATCTTTCGCTTTATCTTTTGGAAATTCACGAAGGAACGCCGCTCGCCGAACAAATTCGCTCAAAACGCCAGCCGCCTCCCGACGAGGATTTAGCGGCGGAAATGTATGAATTGATGATTGAAAAGACAGCCGAAAAAAGTTACGCGCAATACGAAATTTCAAATTTCTGCCTGCCGGATTACGAATCGAAACACAATTCAAAATACTGGCTGTGCGAGCCGGTTTTCGCGTTCGGCGTTTCGGCGCATTCGTTCGACGGCGAAAAGCGTTTTGCCAATGAACGCGACACGAATCTTTATGTTTCGCTGATTGAATCGGGCGCGAATCCGCAGGTTTTCTGCGATGAAACAGATTTGAAATCTGAAATAATTTTTCTCGGCTTACGTCTGACAAAAGGATTGGATTTAGGCGAATACGAAAAGCGATTCGGATTTGATTTGCGCGAAAGATACGCGGAAGATTTAGCGCGTTTGGAAGAATTAAAACTTGTCGGATTTGCCGGAAACAAATTGCGTTTGACGCAGAAAGGAATGATTTATTCAAACGAGGTTTTCAGCGTCTTTGTTTGATTTTTGCGGAAAGGATTTTATGAAATTTTTGAGCGAATCCCGGGCTTTGGCGCAACTCGAAAAAATTAAATCCGCTTATCGCGGCGTGATTCAAAACGAGTTTGAACCGAAGGCGAAAAATTGCCTGACGTGCGATGTTCAGGGAATTTGCTGCGCCGACGCGCATTTTGTCAACGTTCATATTTCACGTCTTGAAGCCGTTTCAATGCGTGAAAGCCTTCAAAAACTTTCCACCGAGAAGCAAAAAGAAATTTATGAACGCAACGCCGAAACAATTGAAAAATACGATTTAAAAACAGGCGGCGACACATTTGTTAAAACTTTCGCGTGTCCGCTTTTTGAAAAAGGCGCGGGCTGTCTTGTTCACGCCGTCAAACCCGTTCCGTGCATTCAACACGCCTGTTACGAACGGCGCGAAGATTTGCCGCCCGACGAATTACAGACGGAAGTCGAAGCGAAAATTGAAAAATTAAACGAGCGAACTTACGGAAAATCTGCAAATTGGCTGCCGCTTCCCCTCTGGCTTGAAAAAATAAAAAAGCGTTGAAGAAAAGATTTTTCCCGATTCTTTCCGCCAACGCTTTTGCCTTTGCCTACAGCAAAATTTTTACGCGACCTTTGCGCGTTTGATTGATTTTTCTTCCTTCGTCTGCGCGTTTGTTTTTTCGATTCGCGCCGACATTCTTCTGTCCAAATCGGCAATTTGTTCCGTCGTCAAATGATAAATATTCGATTGATTGTGATAAATTTTCGCGCCCGTCACGATGTCGGCTTGTTTGAAACCGTTGGCTTCCGCTTTTTTGATTAAATCTTCAACCGTCATTTGCTGCGGCGCAATCGAAAGCGGAGTTTTTTCCCTGAGGAATTCCGGCGCGCTTGATTTGGCGGGCGTTTCAAACGCCAGTTCCAAAGCCTGCTCGCCGCGCATATGGTCTAGAAAATCTTTAAACGTGATGTTTCCCGTCATCTCGTAACCGACTTCAAACGCCGGACTGTTTGATTTGACGACTTGGAAAACGCGAAGAATTTCGCCGTCGCGTTCCTGCAATGAAACTTCAATCATCACGTCCACGAAATACTCCAAGCCCGAAGCCGTCATCGGCAGCACGCGCCCGATTTCATTGTCTTCCTTCGCTTCTTTTCCCTTCGCCGGAATCTGGTCGGCGATGACGACGCATTTTCCCGATTCGATGCAAAGCCGCCGCAAAACGCCCTGCAAAATCATCTGGTCGGCAGCGAGTTCTTCCGCGCTCGGCTGCGCGAGCGGGTCGCCCGTTCTTTCTCTGACGGCTTTGATCATCTCGGAATGTTTCGCGCCGAAATATGCCGCCCAACTGTCGAGCGCGAAACAGCCGTAATTCTGCTCGCGTCCCTCGCCGGAAATCGCCCAATCAATAAATTCGGGCAGTTCGTCGGTTTGTTCAATTTCCAAAGCGTCGAACTGAACGCCGACTCCGCGCAGCAGACGCGCCTTTCGTTCCGTATCAAAAATGCAAAGTTTGCCTAAGCCCGCTTCGCTCATCGAACTGATAAAATGACTTTTGCCAACGCCCGCGCCGCCGCGAATCGCCATCACCAATCTTTGCTGGCGCGGCACACGACTTAATGGATTTATTTTCGGTTTCATTTTCTTTCTCCTATTTTGCTGTTTATTCCCTAATGTTTCCCCTGAATTTCCGTCCGTTAAATGAATGTCTCGAAAGACATTTCGTTTCATTGATGCAACAAATCTAACATAAGTTGTTTCGCGTTTCAAGTGTGAAACAAAGATTTTACGAAAAAATTTTTGAGAGGGAAATTTGGGAAGCAAGGATTTGTTGATTAGAAAGAAAAAACTCAAACAAGGTAGGCAGGATAAACAGGATGAGAAAAATAAAGATTCAGCCGTTAGTTCAAACATCGAAGTTAACGGCTGTTTGGAGTTTGAAAATCATTTAAAACTAGGACGTTCTCAAATACAATTTAACGGCAAGCCGCAAAGGAGAAATCGCTTTCTAAATCCTTACGCCATTGCATCTTTGCGTTAAAAATGCTGCTTTTGAGAACTCCTTGAAGGCTTGGTAGCAGCCAGAATTATTACAATAGTAAAGAATGCAAGTATTCCAACAAGGATAATAATGCCTGTTTTTGTATTGTGACCGCTGACTTATTTGGCATTAGGATAAGGCACGGGAGTTGAGTTTCCGACTTTGTCCGTGACGACAAATCCACCATCGGTTATCTCCGAAACATAGCCCTTCAGTTTTGTTCAATCTTTGAGTTTGACCTCTACTTTTGCATCCGTTCCAACTCCTAATTTGGCAATTTCGGTTTTCACTTTCGCCGCAAATCTCGCATCTTTTTCAGGATTGTTATTCGCAAAAACCGACGGCGTAACCGCTAAATTTACCAGCAATATGGCAAGCAGCATTGACAATGTTTTCTTTAACATCTTATTTCTCTCCTTTTTAGAATAGTTTTTGTAATTTGTTGGCGATTTCCGAGTCTAATATAAAACCGGAATTGTTTATTGGATGTGTTAGTATCTCCAACATTTATTCTTATGCCCGCAAAATTCCCGCCCTATTCTTGGAAATGTTCGATAACGCAGGCATAAAATACTGTGTCCGCTATATAAAGAATCTTAGATTCAAGTAGTAAGTGCAACTTTTCGTAATTGCTCCTGTTCTTTGAAATAAACTTCATTTGGTGTTTGATAATTAAGAGTC
>JBPCRW010000243.1:0-20803 GCA_050996405.1 Pyrinomonadaceae bacterium
TCGGTTTAATAGTTGCTGCTTTTAGTAAGGTAAAGATTGGTAATCTTGGACTGATTTTCGGCACTTTGCCTTTGCTGCTGGCTTTTGTTTTAAATCCAATTGCTGACCGCGTTTTTAACGTTAAGCATGTCAAAGCAGGGAATTTAATAGTGGCAACCGATTTAACTACGATGCTGCGGCTTTATCCCGAACTCGAAGCAGACTATCCGGCAACTATTCGCCATCGAAATACACCCAGACCAAATCCGAAAGATTTGATTATCCAGCTTGGCGATGACAATACGGAACTGCAGAATGAATATACCAAAACTTTTTCCGCGCATCCGGTTCAACTTTTATCGGCTAAATTTTACCGTTTCGGGCAGATGTTATCAATCGAGAATGCCCGGAAACAAAAACTGGCTTACGACGTTATCGCTAATCAATACGGTTTAAAGAGCAATGAAAATCACAGCGCAATCAGATATAAATTAAATAGTTTATCGTGGGAAACCGGAAATAAATGGTATTTTATCTGGATTTCGGGGTTGCATGTCGTTTGGCTGATTTTAAATATCTTAGCGGCAATTTACTTTTTGACAAGAGTTTTTGTTAAAAGAAATTTAGAATCGGTGTTTATATTTCTGTTATTCTTAATTCCGCTTTCCTATTACTTTTCGTATTTATTAGCCGCCACCACGCCCGATTATCGTTTTATGTATCCGGCAACTTTGCTGATGCAGGTAAATATTGTTTCGCTGCTGCTAAGTAAAATTTTAACGATTTCCAGAAAGCCGGAAAACAATCTCTAAGTTAAAATATGTCGTAATAAAAGGTTCTGCGGCATCTGAATTTCAAAGACAAGAGATAAATCAGAAACCCGACTGTCAGGGAGGGTGGAAGTTTCTCTGCCATTGCTCACGCGCGGGCTTCTGATTCTTGACCCACTACCCTGAATTTTAATTAGCTCCTTGTGATTTTAAATATAATATTCCCTGATTATAAGCCTCTCTGCCGGACACATATCCGTTTTGAAGATTGAGTTTAGCTCCCGCCAAAAATGCTTCTTCTCTTTCCTGCGGGCTTCCGTGATGCTGCGAGCTATTAAAATCAGTATCGCCGTTATCAAAAAATGTCGTCATTGATTCGCCCATATTTTGCGGCATAAAACGAGCGCGATGAGCCGTATACCAGCCAGCCAAAAAATCGGCGTGCAGTTCTTGCCATTTTCCTCTGAACGGAAAATTCAGCTTGTATTGCAAAATATGCGCGTATTCATGGCTCATAATAGACGGAATGGCATAACCTCTTTTAGAAGTAGCATACTGGACTTTTAGTAAATCTATGCCGAAAAATACCATCCCGTCCGCCGTGTTCTGGAACGGAATATGAAATTTCTCTAAAACCTGCGGCAGAGGCGAGCGCACGGCTAAAGCGTTTGGACCATTAACCTCTCGCAGCAGAAACATCCGAGCCGACACGCCGAATGTCTTTTGCAATTCCAGAACATCGCTTTGAATAGCTACATCCAACTGCCTGTTGCCCGTTTTACCCGGTAAAATTTCACCCAGATTTCCAGAGGTTAGCGAATCGGAATTGAGTCCGCAAATAAATGTTTCATCATTTTGTAAAACCGGATGCGCCGATTTTTCCTGAGGAAACAAAACTTGAAAGAACAATAAAAGTCCGACGACATACAGCCTGATTTGTTTTTTATACATATTTCCTCTCTTTAACAATAGAAACATTTCTGTTCGTCAAAAGAATTTCCGGTAGACGCTATTTTTTATTTGTCCGAAAAAAACAAATATAACATTTTTTTCATTTTACTTTCCATTCGCTAAATGCTTCGGCAGCGCGAACATAAACGTTTCCAGCGACAAATCGAGACTTAGATTGGGATTGTAATACGGATCGCGCTGAATTATTTCTGACCAGTTATCTTCCATATATTTAATTTCGCGCTTAAAACGTTCGATATTATTCGGGTCGAGGTCCGAGCCGCGACTAAGTGATTCATAATGATATAATTCGGCGTATGGAGTATAAACAACCAGCAGATTTTCCCGCCGCAGCCGCAGACAATAATCCACATCGTTAAAGGCAATTGCCAAATCCCGCTCGTTAAATCCATTTAATGATTTGAACGTCTCGGCTTTGGTCATCAGACAAGCTCCCGTCACCGCCGAAAAATTTTGGATTAGTTTTGCCCTGCCGAAATAACCGGCATTACCGTGCGGCAATCTTAAATGAGCGTGTCCGGCAACGCCGCCCATTCCGATTATCACTCCGGCGTGCTGGATGGTTTTATCGGGATACAATAAACGCGCGCCGACCGCTCCGACATCCGCTCGCGCGGCGTGTTCAATCATTGATTCCAGCCAATCGGGGGAAATAACTTCCGTATCGTTATTTAGAAAAAGCAAAAGTTCGCCGTCCGCCTGCGCCGCCGCGAAATTATTGATAGCCGAAAAATTAAACTCGCCGGAGTATTTTATGACGCGAACATTCGCCCGCGTTTTAAGCAAATGAAAATAATCCAGAGTCTTCTGTTCGGAGCTATTGTTATCGACGACGAGAATTTCGTAATTTCGGTAAGTGCTTAACTTCAAAATGCTGTCGAGACATTGTTTGAGAATCGCAGGCTTATCGCGCGTCGGAATAATTATACTGACCAGCGGTTTATTCTCCGGCAAGTATTTAAAACGAACCGCTCCGTTGAAAAGACCGGCTTCGGCAATTCCCTTTAAACCGCTTCGTTCGCAATGTTCCTGCACCGCTCTAACACGCGCCGCTTCCGCATAATCTTTGGCTTGCATGTTTAGGGCAGTCGAGCCGCGCGTCATTCGCCAATGATATAGAATTTTGGGAATGTGATAAATGCGCGAGGTTTTTTCCATTAAACGCAGCACCAAATCGTGGTCTTGCGAGCCGTCGAAACCATTCCGAAAATTACCGACGCTTTTTACAAGACTGGTTCGATAAACTCCAAAATGACAGGTATACATAATTGACCTAAGCAAATCAGGCGACCAATCCGGTTTGAAAAGAGGATGGCAGCGAATGTCTTTTAAGTCTATTTTGTCTTCGTCGCTGTAAATTATGTCGGCATCGGGATGAGCTTCGAGTAATAAAATATTTTCGTAAAGAGCGTTCGGAGTCAGCGTGTCGTCGTGGTCGAGCAAACCAATGAATTCGCCTTGAGCCATTTCGACGGCTTGGTTGGAATTGCCGGAAATCCCCAGATTATTATCTAAAAACTTAACTTTAATGCGGCTATCCTGCTGCGCGTATTTGCTAAGCAAAGAGCGAATGTAAAGTTTTTCAGAACCGCCGCCGGCGATGCATAACTCCCAATTTGAATATGTTTGGGCAAGCACGCTGCGAATCATTTTTTCCAAAATAATCTCGTCGGTGTTATAGACGGGCGTAATAATGCTGATAAGCGGGCGATACTTAAATTTGCGCTCGGTCTGTTTCTGAATGTTAAGGGCGAGTTGGTCGGGTTCATTTTTTAAAATCCATTCGCCATATAAAGCCTTCTCGATAGCTGCGTTTTTGATTAGCGCGGATTTTATCTGTGAATTTGTCACGGGAAGAATTCCGCTGTTGTGCCTTTCACCTTTGAGAAAATGATAGATGTGTCTGGAAAGAGCGACGAAACCTTTCGTTTGCCAGAAATATAGAGAAGTGTCGTAAAGCGCGGCAAAGCGGGATTGTTTTCGAGTCAGCCAGGAGATAGTTTCGTGTTTATACTGCGACCGGAAATCAGCGACTGCTAAATCTTCAGCGAGGATTCGATTGGCAGTTTTCCCATTTTCAATTTGTGATTTCCGGCGCGTTTGATTGAGTTCGCCGCGCAAATGATTTTTCATCCTTTATAAGCCTAAAACTCCCTTTTTAAAAACTCTGAAATAATAACTTTCATTTTACTTGTCCGGTGGCTAAAGTTAAACAAATATATCGCCTGCAATAATTTTCACAGGTAAAGAATAAAAGCGTCCATTTTTGTAAGTGTAGCAAAACTAATACCTTTCACAAATTAAATATCTTTTAAAATTTAGAAGTTTATTAAGTTACAAAACAGTGTAATCGAAAAAAACTTCCAATTCCTTTAAATTATCGTCTTGAAAATAAAACTTATGTATTATTTTCCTCTAACTTTCGACGGCGCGCGGCGACGTAAAACGCGCCGAAAGGATAAACCAGACAACCGCCCCGCGATTGAATCGCGCGGCATTCTTCCAGAAACGCGGCGTGCAAGGATTCGAGTTTATCGTCGGGAACCGAAGCCAGGCGTTTGCGGGCAATACTGGAAAAAGTGCGCTGTATTTCCCAGAATTCTTCAGGCGTTTCGATTGTTTCCTGATGCCCGCGCCAGTCGGTTTTTAAAATTTCAAATCCCGCTTTCTCAACCAATAAGCGAAGGCTTTGCGTCCGGTTTCGGCGGCTGCTCGCCAAATGAGGTTCTTCCGGCTCATCCGTTTGCGGAATATTTTTATTAACAGAACTATCCAGAAAATGCGGAGCGACAAGCTGTTTTCCCTGCAATCTCTGCAAAATATCGGGAGTTTTTTTCAAGATATGAAACCAGCCGGACGGAGAGAAAATTGGAACGCCGCTGCCGACCGCAATCACCAATCTGCCGTCCGGACGCAAAACCCGAAAAATCTCGCGCAGCGCGGTCAGCGGATTTGGAAAATGCAGCAGCGCGAACAGCGAAACCGCCGCGTCGAATTTTTCATTTTCAAAATCCAACGCTTCGGCATCCATCCGGCGAAATTTTACTTTTTGCTCGACTTTCAATTGTCGCGCTTTTTCTTCGGCTTTTGCGAGCATTTCCCTTGAAAGGTCAATTCCGCAAACCGTTTTCGCCGCTGTTCGAGCAGCTTGCAGAGCGACCACGCCCGTCCCCGTGCCGACATCGAGAATTTTTTCATTCGGAGAAATTTCCGCCAGTTCAACCATCCGCGCCGCCAGCGGGCGAGTCAATCGTTCGGTAAAATAATCGAATTGCTCCGTCACCGAATCATAACTTGCCGCGTCGCGCGTTTTAAATGTTTGAGAATTGAATTTGTTCATCATAAATTTTCAGTTTTGCAGAAGCACGCTACGCGCGTAAGGGCGCAAGAACACACTTACTCCGTGCGTGTTTCTGCATTTTTAGATTTTTAGAAAGAGCACACTTACTTCGTGCGTGTTTCTGCATTTTTAGAAAGAACACGCTTACTCCGTGCGTGTTTCTACATTTGGGAAATCAAAGGAATCATTAAATCCAAATATTTTTGGGCGACGATTCGCCAATCGTAGGCTGTTGCGCGTTTTGGACCATCCTGCATCATTTGCGCCTGCCAGTTTTTATCGTTTAAAACCGCTCTGATTCCTTCCTTCAAAGTTTCAACTTTCGCGTCTTTTAAAAGATGCGCGATGCCGCCCGCAAATTCGGGAAAAGCCGTGTTATTTAATGCGATTAACGGCGTTCCGCAAGCCATCGCTTCCAGCACGGGCATTCCGAATCCTTCATACGAAGACGGATAGACGAACAGTGCCGCCGCGTTATAAACCAGAAACATTTCGTCGTGCGTAATATAATCTATCGTCAAAACTTCCCGTTCGAGATTCAGTTGGCGGATAATTTGTCGAAACGGCGAAGTTCCGGGCAGAGCCGTTCCGACCAGCAGAAGTTTATGCGGGAAACCTTCTTTTTTAAGTTCGGCAAACGCTTTGACGAGCGCGGATAAATTGCGTCTTTCCGTCGGTTTGCCGACATAAAGAATAAACGGCGCGTCCTCGCCGAAAATTTTTTCGCGCCATTTCGCCAATAAATCCGTATTGTCAACCGGACGAAAGACATCTGTATCAACGCCTTCGGGAACGACGTTGATTTTGTCTGGATTAAGCCCGTAAAATTTGACCATATCGCGTTTGCTGAATTCGCTGACGGTCGAAAGCGCGGTCGCCCGTTTCGCGCTCAAGCTGTAAATCGCGCGGGCTTTGTTTAAAGTCCACCAAGAAAACGCCTGCGGATAACCTTCGTAAGAACCGTGATGAATCAGAAAAGTCGGGCATCGCGCCAAAAGCGGAATCACATAGCTCGGACAAAATAATAAATTTTTCGCGCCATGCGCTTTGAGCATTGTGAATTGTTCCCAGAAAGCCAAAGGTATTTTTGAAGGCAGCACGATATTTTCTGCAATCGGCGGCAGATAAATTGTGTCGTCAAGCGGTTCGGGCGTATAAACGCGGATTTCGTCGAACGGATGATTTAATTCGCCGAACGAGCGCAGCAGATTTTCGACGCAGCGTCCGACTCCTGATTTGCGCCCGATTAACCGAATTCCGTTGACTCCGAGAATCATATTTCTTTGCTCGATTTCGCTAAAAAACTTTGCGGCGCAAATTGGCGAGAGACGCTTTTTCTTCTTTGTTTAAAAAAAGAAACAGACTCGCGCCGAACAATAATAAAAATACTATTTTAGCCGAAACGACCGCAATATCCCATTCCGCAAATTGATTGCTCGTCAAACCCGTCAACAGCAAAATTGAAAAAATATATCCAATCAGAAAGCTAATATCTAATGGAACGGCAAAATTATATTTGACGATTAGACGAATTAAACTTGCCGCAAAGTTAAGAGAATTGCCTGTCAGAAAGGCGAAAGCGACTCCTTTGATTCCGAAATACGGAGTTAAAACCAGACACAGGCAAGCCGAAATAATTTGTCCGATACTCGTTATCAAAGTGTAGGATTTTACGTCGTCAAGCCCGATTAAAAGCGATTGATAAACGCCCGCCAACTGGACGATAAATTGCGACAGCACGAACAAATAAACAAGTTGACTGACACCTGCAAATTCTGCGGAAAACAGAATGGTCAACATTAGTTTCGGAAACATCAAAATCGGTAACGCTGCCAGACTCAGAATAAGAGCCAGTTTTCTTTGAAACTGCACGACCTGCTGAATTTTAATGGCTTTTTCGATGTTCCGGTTGACAATCGGATTTAAGTAAATATTGATGGCGGGATAAAGTGCCGTTCCGAATGCGAATGACAAAACCATTACGCCGTGCAGCAATCCGGCTTCGACTTCGCCGAAATTTTCGAGAACCGCGTAGCGCGCCGCCAGATAAGAAAGCGAAGCGGTTATTGCAGCGAAATAAAACAACAGCGCGGTCGAGAAAATTACTGGATTATTTTTAAATTCCCGCCGGATATTCGTCCATCGGTCATAAACGGGAAGTCCGAATTTTTCGCGGAGATAAATCATCACGCCGACGATTACTAAAACACCCGCCAAAATACTGCCGATATAAAGCCCGAAAATACCCGCGTAAATAACGCCCGCAACTGCCGCAATCGTTAAAACCGCATTTGTAATTAAAACTAGTATTGAGGATGCTCTAAATTTTTGGGCGGCGGCAAATACGTTGACAAACAGCGCGGACAGCGTAAAAGTCGGCAATGTCAGTAAACCGAGAATCAAAAATAATTTATATTTTTCAAATTCCTCGCCTAAAATGTCGGGTTTTAAAAGAATCGCGCCGATAGTTAAAAACGCGCCCGCCGCCGATAACAGGAACAAGAATTTGAAAAATCCGGCGTAGCTTCGCTTAAATTCCGCGTCGCCTTCGCTGTGCGATTTTGACAGAAATTTGATTGACGCGGCGGGCAGTCCGAAAACGCTGACAAACGCCGCAAGCTGGACAAACTGATCAATCGTTCCGACTACGCCGACTCCGGCGGGTCCGAGATAAACGGCGACGATTTTCGATTTAATGAACAGAATAAAAACGGCGAGCGATTGAATTGTTCCGATGGTCAGAATAATTTTGAACATTCTTCAATTGATAAATTCCGTCTCGCAAAAATGCAGAAACACGCACGGAGTAAGTGTGTTCTTTCTAAAAATGCAGAAACACGCACGGAGTAAGTGTGTCTTTTCGCCTTATCGCGCCCTTACATGCGTAGCGGGCTTCCGCATCAACTGCGTAAAGCCGGTTTTTCCAGAAACACGCTCACGCCGAACAGACTTTCCTTAGTTTTTTCAGTCGTCGTCGCCCAGAAAGCCGGATTTGTCCGCGTCACCCATTCCTGAAAAGCGATGTTGCGATTTATGTCGTCTGCAATCAAAACGCCGCGATTCGTCAGATACGGCGCGACCAGCTTAAATTCCGCAGACATATTGCCGTAAGTATGACGGCTGTCGTGCAGAAAAATGTTCACTTCCTTTAATTCCGACAATAGCGCGGGCAATAATTTTTGGCTTTCTCCGCGATGCAGTTGCCAGTTGTCGCGCAGTTCGTCGGGTATCAAAGTGCCGATAAAACTCGCCGCGCTGCGCGTCGCGGGCGGGCGGTCAACGCTCGAAAGTTTTCCGTGATTATTAACTTTGAGTGCTTTTAATATAAAACTCGAAGTTACGCCGTAAGCCACGCCGGTTTCGACAAACACGGCGGGTTTGATTGCGCGGCACATAACATAGCACAGCCGCCCCAATTTCGGGTCGCCGTTATGAACGAGCGGAAACGGAATTTCGGCGTTTGAAATTTTTCGGATGCCGCGTTCGATTTGTTCTTCGATTTCGGCTAAGGCTGATTCAGCCAGAAACCCGCGCAAATCTGTTTGCAGACATTTTTCAATTCCCGAAATAACGTCCGCAAAATCCTGCGGCTGATACGACGGGGCGGGAATTGTCGAATTTTCACGGCGCAATTCCAGACGCACCTTTAACTCGTCATACACGCCGCGCGGATTTCTCGGCAAACGAGTCAATAATTTGATTGCTTCAGTTAAATTCATTTATGCGTATTAAATGCAGAAGCCCGCTACGCGCGTAAGGACGCAAAAGCCGATAGCAAAAAACACACTTACTCCGCGCGTGTTTCCGCATCTGCGGATTTACGATGTTTTCGTTTCGCGTCTTTTCATTTGAAAACCCGCAAATTGAATCGCCGCCATCCATAAAACAATAACACCAAAAATAAAACCATACGGCATCAGGCGTTTTTCAACAATTTGATAAACAAACCCGTGCAAAACCACAAGCAGCGCGAAAAAATAATTCCAACGCTGGATTGATTTCCAGCGACCGCGCCCGAAATAGCGCAGCGAAACGTCGTTGGATGTCGTCAATAATGTGACTACGATTAACGTTGCCAGAAGCCCCGAATAATTGGCAAGCCCGAATGCGTCCGTCCATAAACGTCCGGTGTCGTCGATAAAATACTGCGTCCAGTTTTGCAGGTGAACATTCAGTCCGAATAAAACGTGCGCCAGCGCGAAAATTCCGCACCAGATGCCGATGTCGCGGCGCAAATCGCTCGATACGGGATTGCCGCGCCCGCGAAAAATATTCCACGCGCCGAGTGTCAGCGCTGCCGAAAGCAGTATCACGGAAACGTAGGCGGTCGTTAAACTGAGAAGATGAAAAATCCGGCGTTGAGCATCGGCGTAAAATGGAAATAGAACGGCATAAATTATTCCCGACAGCGCAAAACTAATCAGGGAGATAAAAATATGCTGGCAGAGCCGTTTTCGGGAGCGTTTGGTAATCGACAAATATTTTATTAAATTTTTACATCAAGTTTAATTTTCAATGAAAATTCGTAACTTCGCTCTTTTCTAAATTGTATTTAAGACTTCCGTTTCCAAAGCGGCGGGGGTCTGGTAATCGGCTTCATAACGGGCTAAAACCGTTTTCATCTCGCCGAAATCTTCGAGGTTGCCGTTTTTGAGATATAGGGCTTTTTTGCAAAGTCTTTCGACCATTGATGAAGTATGACTGACAAAGAGAACGGTTCTTCCGCTTTGGACGGCTTCGTCCATCTTCCCTAAACATTTGTCTTGAAAAGCCGCGTCGCCGACCGCTAAAACTTCGTCGAGAATCAAAATATCCGGCTCTAAATGCGCCGCCACCGCAAACGCCAGACGCATATACATTCCCGTCGAATAAAATTTGACGGGCGTATCAATAAATCTTTCGATTTCGGCAAACGCGATTATTTCGTCGAATTTTTTTTCGGTTTCGCGCCGCCGCATTCCGAGAACCGCGCCGTTTAAAAAAACGTTCTCGCGCCCCGTCAAATCCTGATGAAAACCCGTGCCGACTTCTAACAAACTGCCGACCCGTCCGATAAGTCTGGCTCTGCCGGTGGTCGGGCGGATGATCCTCGATAAAATTTTCAGCAAAGTCGATTTGCCCGCGCCGTTGCCGCCGACAATTCCCAGTGTGTCGCCTTGCTTGACTTCAAAATTTATGTCGCGCAAAGCCCACAAAGTATTGGCGTTTTCGTTGTCCGCGCGATTTTTGAACGGATGTTTCAGCGCGTTGCCGAACAAATCGCGCAGTGTTCCTTCGTCGCGGCGAAGTCTTCCGATGCGAAATTTTTTTGAGAGATTTTCTACTTTAATAACCGTCGACATATTAAATTACATCTGCGAAATCGTCTTCCATTCGGTGAAATACAAACACGGACAAAAGAAACAGCAAAAGCGAAATGACGATGGAAATACTCAAACTAGACCAGTCAATATTTTGATTAAACAGCAACGCTCTGAAATTTTCCATCAATCCGGTCAGCGGATTCAGTTTCCATAACCAGAGCGATTCCGCAGGAATTATCGACAGCGAATAAAAAATCGGCGAGATAAAAAAGAAAACCTGTAAGATAAACGGTAAAATATATTTAACGTCGCGGTATTTAACGTTTAGAGCCGCCGTTAAAATTCCGAGTCCGAGCGTTAAAAGCAAAGTCGGAATCATCAACGGCAGAATCAGCAGATTTTTCCATGACGGTGTCACGCCGTAAAGCAGCATTGCAATCAGCAAACTGACGAATCCGAAAAATAAATCTACGAGAGTCGCGCCGACGGCTGAAAGCGGAATTATTAGTCTGGGAAAATAAACTTTTGTAATCAATCCACTGTGATTTATCAGGCTGTTGCTGCAATTGCTGATTGCCGAATTGATAAAAATCCAGAGCATCAAACCGCTGAATGCAAACAGCGGATACGGAACTTTCGGGTCCTGTCCAGTGCCGAGCTTAAAGGCGATGGTCGTAAAAATAACGGTCGTGATAATCGGCTGCAATAAAACCCACGCAATCCCGATTAAAGTTTGTTTGTAGCGGATTTTAATATCCCGCAGAGCCAAAAAATAAAATAGTTCGCGGTATTCCCACAGATTTAGTAAATTTAGGCTGGAAATGAAATGTCTGGATTCAATCGAAATCGTATCTTTGGGTTTTAAGAAACCATCACCGCTATTTTTGTATAGCGCGGGCAGTCGCTTATTGCCGGTCGAGACGATTGATTTTTTGTCAGAGTAATTTGATAACATTGCAATTTAGATAATTATTAAACGCAAATAGTTTTAGAAATCTCAAAAGATTTGTTTATTCAGATAAAATATAAAATACTACATACAGAGAAATTATTACGTGAGTTAATAATCCGGCAGGTTTATTAACACTATCTTTTGTCGATTTTTACCACCGCGATTCATCATAAGCATTGTCCGTTTTGAATCGGCATTTTGCAAGTTAGAGAAATAAACTATGCAAAATTTTCGCCGGTTGAAATGTAAAAATCGACCGGAACAATAAAGAAAATATCTTCGAGATAAAAATTATTCTGTTCGGGCGGCAGAGCTTTTTTAAATTCCTAAAAGCCGGAGACGCGAAAGCCGGAGACGCGAATTTTGAGTTAAATTTATTCAGATTTTCCGCAAATTAAAATTCAGTTTGCTCTGCAATAAGTATTAAGCTATGCTGTCTTGAAATAAATTTCATCTTTGTTGCGGATAGTATTTTGTTTCTTAAATTCGGGCAAAATTTTCGATTATTTTTCACACGCCTTTTGATGGGCGCGGCGTTATTAATTTTGTTCGGAAACAATTTTCTGCCGCTCGCCGCGATGTCTCTCAGACCAGCCGAAGATTGTCAGATGGCTTGCTGCCGGCTTAAGCGGCATTCAAAAAATTCATCAATGGATTCGTGTCCGATGATGAATATGATGAATGAAAAAAATGTTTCGCGCAAATCAATGATGAGCGCGGAAAAATCGGGCAAAAAAAATCTCGTCTCAAAAAAACAGGCGGTCAAAACCTTTGAAAATGCTGTTTTTAAAATAGAGAAATCGGGCGTTCCGATTTACTATCACCAAAATCGCTCAGATTCCGATGACAATCAAAATATTTTATTTCTGAACGCAAAACCTGCGGGAAGATGCGACCAAACGACTTGCGCCGCGAGCAGCAGTTTTTCAAATATCGGAAAACGCTCGCAGCAATCTTACGACAACTGCGCGCCGCTTTCTTTTGCCGATAAACCGCCCCGCCGACGCGCCGATTATCAAAAACCGCACATTTTTCTTCGGGAATTTTGAGCAAACGCGCCGCAATGATTCAAACGTCATCACGATTCTTCCGTCAAATGTTTTCACCATCAATAATCGTTTGACGGCGACCGGCTACAAAGGACAACTGATTCAAACCGGACTCGTGCCGGGCGGTTACGACACGACAAATTTTTTCGCGCGCTTTGACCATCAATTCAACGCGAAAAATAATTTTGCGGCGACTTATAATTTTTATGATATTAACGCGACGAATGCGCGAAACGTCGGCGGTTTAAATGCCGTCAGTCGCGGCACGAATCTCGATAATAAAGACCACACGATAAATCTGCAAAATATTACAACCATCGGTTCGCGCAGTTTAAACGAAGCGCGCTTTCAATTTCGCCGCAGTCTTTTAGCCGCGCCCACGATTGACAATGCGGGTCCGGCGGTCAATATCTCCGGCGCGGCGAGTTTCGGCGTGGCGACTTTTTCGCCAACCGAACGCGACGTTGATTTATTTCAATTGAGCGACGCTTTCAGCACTTCGTTTGAAAACACACGCTCAAATTCGGCGCGGAATTTCTTTACAACAATTTAAATATCGTCTTTCCGGGCGCGACGCAGGGCGTTTATACTTTTACGAGTTTAGCCAATTTTCAGAGTGGAAATTACAGCCAGTTTCAACAGGCTTTCGGCACGCCTTTCCAAAAACAGAAAAATCCAAATTTCGGTGTTTTTGCACAGGACGAATGGAAACCGCGCAAAAATCTGATGCTCAATTTCGGCTTGCGCTACGACTTGCAGGATTTGCCCGCGCCGATTAAAACCGACACGAACAACATCGCGCCGCGTTTTGGATTTGCGTATTCGCCCGACGAAAAAACCGTTGTGCGCGGCGGTTTCGAGCTTTATTACGACCGCGTTCCGCTGCGCGCCACGTCAAACGCTTTGCAGCGCGACGGCTCGAAATACACTGTTGCGATTCTTTCGCGGACTTCGCCGAACGCGCCCGTTTTTCCGAATGTTTTGGCAAGTCAGCCGTCGGTTTTGACAATTAAACCGAGCGTCACGCGCATTGACCCGGAAATTCAAAACAGTTCGAGCGAGCAGGCGAATCTGCAAATCGAGCGCGAACTGCCGTTCGACGCTTCGGTTTCCGTCGGCTATTTATATTTGCGCGGTCTGCATATTATTTTGTCGCGCAACGTCAACGTGCCGCGCTGTTTGTCGGCAATTGATTCAAATCTCTGCCGACCCGACCCGAACTTCGGCAACATTTCGCGCGGCGAGCGCGGTTTATCCGACAACGACCAGCGGCATCGCTTAACGATAAGCGGAACATTTAACGCGCCGAAAACATTTGAAAACAAATTCGCGCGGAACATTTTCGGAGGCTTCCAAGCCAGCTATATTTTCACTTACGCTTCGCGGCTGCCGTTTAATGTTTTAGCGGGGCAGGATTCGACGCACATTACTTTCGGCGTGCTGACGGCGGGCTATGTTTATGACAAATTCAAATTTGAAGTCAGCGCGTTTAACGGCAGCGAGCCGGACGAAAACCGCTGGAATTTCGATAGACCGCGATTTAATTCATTCAGCGGCAGATTGTCTTGGAATCCGACAAAGGAATGGTCGTTTCAAGTTTCGCACGGCTATTTGAGAAATCCCGAACCGAATACGCTGTATATCAATTGCTACGCTCTGCCCTATATCATTTCGTTGCAGCCGAAATCCTGCCGTGACGAGCGTCGAACAACCGCTTCGGCAATTTACAACAAAAATTTCGGCAATGATAGGAATTGGGCGAACAGTTTCGTGTGGGGACAAAAAACCAACGTTGACTACAAACACGACAACGCATTTTTATACGAAACTAATTATCAATTTCAGAAAAACGCGGTTTTCAGCCGTCTCGAATGGGTTCAGAAAAACAGTCACGAACTCGCTCTGGTAAATCCGCATCCGCCCGGTATTCACTGGGTCGGAGCGTATTCTGCCGGTTACATGCGCGATTTAATTCGGGATAAAGGAATTGATGTCGGACTCGGAGCGCAGGCGACGCTTTACAGAAATTCGCCTGTCTTCAGTTCATACTACGGCGGGCAAACGCACGGCGGCTTTCAGATTTTTATGCGCTTTCGCCCGTCGCGGATGAATCACTAATTGCCGCGCAAATAATGAGGAAGCCCGCGCGAAGTAAGGACGAAACAAAAAAACGTCTTACTTCGTGCAAACTTTCTCACAAAGATTTTATGTAATCAAAAGTAAGTCATTATTCCTCATAACAGATACAAATTTCGAGCCGCGTTTTTACCGTCAGAAATATCTTTAAATCATAAATTTAAAACCTAGTGTTACGAATTTGTCTTTCGTGCCAATCGTGTGATAGTGTCTTTGCGTATTGAATCAAAATTTAAATTGTAAATCCGGCGCGGCAATCAAAGCGTATGAAAAAATCAAAATTCGTTTCCGCATTCAAAATTTTACTGTTGATTGGGATAATTTTTAACGTCGGCGTTTTCGCGCAAAATTCCGGCTCTGCTCGCACGTTTTCGGGCGTTGTCGTGACACAGCAATTTGAACTCGTGCCGAATGTTTCGATTGAAGCGCAGACTTCGGACGGAAAACTGACAACTGCGGGCGGCGCGGACGGAAGTTTTTCATTGCAAGTTCCGAACGAGCCTTTGTCGGTGAAATTTTCCGGCAGTAATATCGTGCCGGTGACGCGGATTTTTGCTGCTTCGGAAGCAACTGAAAATCTTCAAATCAAAGTAAATTACACGGTCGCGCCGATTAACGAAAACGTCACGATTGAAGCCAGCACGCTGACACCGGAAATCGAGCAGCGCAACGAAACGGTTTATAAAAATACTTTGTTCGGGCGCGACGACCAATTGATTCAAACCTTAAACGCCGGAATCAACGCCGGACAGCACGAAGGCGGCGGAAAATCTCTGGAAATCCGCCGTTTCGGATTCAATCTAGACCACGGCGGCGTGAATGGCGGGCTGAAAATTCTGGTTGACAATGTTCAGCAGAATCAGGCGACGCAGGGACACGGACAAGGTTATTTGGGCGCGTTAAAAAGTTTGTCGCCCGAACTGGTCGAAGAAGTTTCAATTATCAACGGACCATTTTCCGCCGCTTACGGAGATTTTTCAGGCTTGGGCGTGGTGCAGATTCGTCAAAAGGAATCTCTGCCGCAGGAATTTACGGCGCGAGTTCAATACGGCAGTTTTAATACGGGACGCGGCTTTTTCGCTTACAGTCCGAAAATTAAAAACGTTTCCGCCTTTATCGCTTACGAGCCGAGTTATTCGGACGGACCGTTTATCAATCCTTTGCGATACCGGCGCGACAATTTCACGGGGAATTTCACTTATAAAATTGACGAAACGCAAGCCGTCGGCTTTAAATTCAACGCCGGACGCAACGATTTTTTCTCGTCCGGTCAAATCCCGCTTGACGAAGTTGCCGCCGGAAGACTCGACCGTTTCGGTTTTATAGACCCGGAAAACGGCGGCAAAGTCCAGCTTGGAACGACGAGCGCGTATTATCGCAAGGAATGGAAATCGGGCGGAATTTTCAAAGCCGACGCTTTTATCGGGCGTTCGCTGTTCGATTTATTTTCAAATTTTACATTCTTTCTGCTCGACCCGACTTACGGCGACGAAATCCAGCAGCACGATTCAAGACTTCAGGAAGGCGCAAACGCGCAATATCTGAAACCTTATAAATTATTCGGCAGGCAATCGCTTTTGACGTTTGGCGGAAACCTGCATTTCAATCAAATCAACGTCGGGCTTTATCCGAGCGTCGCAAGAAATCCGAATCGCAAATTTCTGCCCGGAAATATCGATAATCCAAATGTTCTTTACACTTCCGCGCAGGCGAACATCGGCAATTACGCGGGCTACGTTCAAAACGGAATTGATTTATACGATGGTCATCTGCATATCGAAACGGGTTTGCGCTGGGATTATTTCGGTTTCGATGTCAACGGTTTCGAGCAGAGCGACGTTAAAACGATTTTACGGGGAAAAGAATCGGCGGCGAAATTTCAGCCGAAACTTGGGCTTGCCTTGTCGCCGTTCGAGAAAACTCCGATGGTGTTTTATTTCAATTACGGACGCGGAATTTCTTCGCAGGACGCGCGCGGTGTCGTCCGAAATCCTGACGCGCCGAAAATTTCGACGACCGATTTTTATCAAGCCGGAATGTCTTACAACGCTCGCCGCGTTTCCGGCGTGGCGAGTTTCTTTTTTATTGACCGTTCAAACGAACAGGTTTATATTCCAGACGACGGAAGTTTGGAATTTGCGGGTCGCTCGCGTTCCTACGGAATCGAATTGCGGACTTCCGCGAAATTGACAAAATGGCTGAGTTTTAACGCCGGTCTGACGCAGGTTCTCGACGCTTTTTATCCGGGTCAATTTTCGACGGGCGCATCGCCGCGCCGCATTTTAATCGACAGCGCGCCGCACACGGTCGCCAACGGAAGTTTTATCGTCAGCGAATTTTATGGTATAAATTCATCATTGAACTGGCGGCATATTTCAAATTACAGACTCGACGGCGAAGACGATTCTATCAGAGCAAGCGGTCACGATGTCGTTGATTTCAGCGTCGCCAAGCGTCTGAAAAAATGGGTTGATTTGAATTTTTCGATTGATAATCTGCTGAATAAAAAATATTACGAAACGCAGAGTTATTTCGAGTCGCGCATTTGTCCGACGTGCGATGTCGTTTCGCGGATTCACGCCACGCCCGGTTATTCGCGCGCTTTCAACGTCGGCTTGACTTTTAGATTAGGCACGAAAAATTAGAAATTAAAATTGGAAATTAAATGAGCGATTTATCAAGATTCGGCGTCAGCGTCGAAGAAGAATTATTACAAAGTTTTGACCAGTTAATCAGCGGTCAAGGTTACGCCAATCGTTCGGAAGCTCTGCGCGATTTGATGCGCGACGCGCTCGTTAAATCAAGGCTTGAAAGTTTGCCCGACACCGGCGAAGCACTCGGCAGTTTAACGCTCGTTTATGACCATCACGCCAGCGATTTGAACGACAAAATGAAAGAAATTCAGCACGACCATCATAATTTAGTGGTGTCAGTGCTGCACGTCCACGTCAGCCACGATGATTGTATGGAAGTCATCGTTTTGCGTGGCGCGGTGCGCGAAATCCGCAGTTTGTCCGACGCGCTGCTCAGTTTGAAGGGAGTCAAACACGGCAGACTTTTTGTAACTTTTAATACGCAGCAAATGATTAGTCGAAAGTCAGCTTCAAACGGACATACTCACAATCATAAACATCGACATTAAATGCGATTTGACTTGAAATATTTATATAAAATGTCAGGCGGATTATTGTATTTAACTTTACGCGGTTTTTACTTTGGTGCTACGAAATAGTAATTTGTAATATTAAAAAGTAAAGATTTTGGCTTTGTTAATGTGCGGCGAAGCCGGTTGGAAAAGTTTTTAGAAAGCCCTGTCATCCGGCATTAGAAATAATTCGGATGATTAGAAATGAATCCGAATGAAAAGTTTCGTAGAATAAAATCTTGAAGTTGATAAATAATTTTATTTCAAAGGGGTTTTAGAAAAATGAGCCGTTGGGTCGGACGTTGGGAAAATTATTGAGAACTCGCCTTGACGGGCGGTCCTCCCGTGCGGGGGACGAAACTTCTCGCGTGGCGCGTTCCGAAAATCTGGAACGATTTGGAAACGGGCAAATTAAACGCGCCCGAAAATTCAAAAGTTCTGGCGCGTCAGAAACGCTTGGGCGAGCAGACAAAGGCGACGCTCAAAGAAATTTATGCCGATGTGCGCGAAGGTTTGATGGAAACCGTCGGCGTGGATTGCGCGCTCGTCGTCGGCGAAAAATGTTCGGTTAAACTGGATTTGCCGGAAACGGCGGACACGGAAAAAATCGCCCGCGCGATTGATTTGGAAAATATCGAAGCGTGGCGCGACACCGAAGGGAAAGTTCACGTTGCGATAAACCCCTGGTATTCGACCAAAGACGTTGACCAGACGGTTTTATGCGCCGTCAAAGTAATTCACGTTTTGCTCGGCATTCACGCGAGCGACACGGAAAAACCGAAATCGTTTAAGCAAAAACTGCTCGCTTCGATTGCGGAAGTGATGCAGATTCAGCAGCAGAATGAAGATAAAAAATAGAGTTGAAATTCGCCGTGCAGAAGTCCGCACGAAGTAAGGGCGCAAACACACTTACTTCGTGCGTGTTTCGGCTTTTCAAAAATATGCACATTCCCGACGGTTATTTAAGTCCTGTCACCTGCGCGGTTCTCTACGCGGCGGCGATTCCATTTTGGGCGATTGCGCTACGGCGCGTAAAGCGACTTTTGAATACGCGATTCGTGCCGCTACTGTCGGTTTTTGCGGCGTTTTCGTTTGTCATAATGATGTTCAATATTCCGCTGCCGGGCGGCACGACCGGACACGCCGTCGGAGTCGGGATTGCGACAATTGTTCTCGGACCGTGGGGTTCGATGCTGGCGATTTCGGTCGCGCTCCTTATTCAGGCTCTGTTTTTCGGCGACGGCGGAATTACGGCGTTCGGCGCGAATTCTTTTAATATGGCGATTGTCGGGTCCTGCGTCGCGGCGGCGGTTTATCGAATTGTTGCGAATCGCGCGGAAATTACTTCAACTCGTCGGGTTGTTGCCGCCGCGCTCGCCGGTTACGCGGCAATCAACGTCTCCGCATTTTGCGCGAGTATCGAATTTGGTTTGCAGCCGCTTTTGTTTCATGACGCGAGCGGCGCGCCGCTTTACGCGCCTTATCCGTTAAGCATTGCGATTCCGGCAATGATGATTGGACATTTAACATTTGCCGGACTTGCCGAATTGATTACGGCGGGCGGCGTGGTCGCATACTTGCAGCGTTCCAATCCGTCGCTTTTGAAATTTACCGCGCCGGACGCGCCGGGCGAAAATGTTATTGAAAAAAGCGGCTGGCGTTCCACGCGCCCTTTGTGGATTGGACTTGCGGCATTAATGATTTTAACGCCGCTCGGACTCGTCGCCGCCGGAACTGCGTGGGGCGAATGGTCGGCGCGGGATTTTGCCAATCCCGAAATGCGCGGACAAATCGCCGCCGCTTCACACAATCAAACGCCGCCCGCCGCGCCGCCCGAAGGACTCGCCAGACTTTCCGGCATCTGGACTGCGCCAATGGCGGATTACGCGCCGCCGTTTATGAGCAATCCGGCATTCGGCTATATTTTGTCGGCGATGTTCGGGATAGGAATTATCATTTTGATTTTTCTGCTGGTTGGCTGGATTACGCGGAAATAATCAAACGCCGACATAAAATCTCACGCATCGAAATAGATAAATAACTTTAGTGAATGCTGTTTCAACAAATCAAAAACTAAAATCCGCACCGCGCAAAAAACGTCGCGGAAATTTTGTCGGGCGGACGCTCTCGACACTGGTTCGCAAAACGGAACGCGCGCTTTTTGCCGAAGAATTGGCGCGGCAAAGTGGATTTTTGCAGAAACTCGACCCGCGCGTGAAAATTATCGGGCTGCTCGCGTTGATTCTCGACGTTACTTTAGCGCGCAACTTTTTTACGATTTCTTTTATTTTCGCTGCCGCTATTTTGCTGGCGGTTTTATCAAGGATTCCAATTAAAACTCTGGCGGCGCGGGCGTGGCTCGGTGCTTTGGCTTTTACGGGAACGATTGCTTTGCCGGTAATTTTTATTACGCCGGGCGATGTCGCGTGGCGGCTGCCGTTATTAAACTGGGCGATTACCGAGCAGGGAATCAACAGCGCGTTTTATTTAATAATGCGCGTCGAAACAACCGTTACGCTTTCGCTGCTGCTGGTGCTTTGCACGCTTTGGACGCACGTTTTAAAGGCTCTGCGCGTCCTGCGCGTTCCCGTCGTTTTTGTCGTTATTTTGGGAATGACGTATCGTTATATTTTCTTGATGCGGGAGAAGGCGCGGAATATGTGTGAGGCGCGTCAATCGAGATTAGTCGGCGCGCTCGAGGAAAAGGAAAGCCGCCGTATCGCCGCCGCCAGCATCGGCGTTTTGTTGACTAAAAGCATTCATTTAAATAACGAAGTTTTTATGGCGATGCAGTCGCGCGGTTTTCGCGGCGAAGTTTATACGCTTGATGATTTTCAAATGCAGCGGCGCGATTGGTTTGCGTTGTTGGGGTTTTTATTGCTGGCGTTGCTGGCGTTTTGGTTTGGGCGGCAGGATTCGCTAAAATCGCTGCTGATTTTTTAAGTGGAACTTTTTGCAGAAGCCCGCACGAAGTAAGGGCACAGGCAATGAAAAAACACACTTACTTCGTGCGTGTTTCCGCATTTTTTAGAAAAAACACACTTACTTCGTGCGTGTTTCCGCGTTTTTTAGAATTGTGTCAAATAATATTTTTGAAGTCCGCAATGTAACTTTTCGTTACGACGAAGTGACGGCACTTAATGATTTGTCGCTGAAC
>JBPCRW010000245.1:0-5639 GCA_050996405.1 Pyrinomonadaceae bacterium
ACCGTGACGTGGGCTTTGGTGCGGCTCGCGCCGGGAAATTTTTACACGCAGGAAAAAAAACTTCCACCGGCGATTGAAGCGAATATCCGCAAAAAATACGGGCTTGACAAACCCTGGTATCAGCAATATGGGATGATGATGTGGAATATCGCGCGCGGCGATTTCGGCGATTCGCTCAAATACGAAGGACAATCGGTCAACGAAATTATCGCGCGGCATTTGCCGTATTCGGCAGCTATCGGAATTCTCGCCTATTTACTAGCATTAATCATCGGACTCGCTTCGGGCATCATCGCTTCGCTGAAACAAAATTCAATTTTCGATTACGGTTCAATGTCGCTGGCGATGCTTGGGCTTTCCGTGCCGAATTTCGTGCTGGGTCCGATTCTGGTGCTGATTTTCTCGCTTTGGCTTTACTGGCTTCCACCGGCGCGCTGGGACGGCATCGCGGGTTTAATTTTGCCGGTCATCACTTTGTCGGCGATTTACGCGGCTTACATCGCGCGGCTGACGCGAGCCGGAATGCTCGAAGTGTTGCGTTCGGATTACATTCGCACGGCGCGCGCCAAAGGCTTAGATGAAAAGACGGTTTTGCTGCGTCACGCTATTCGCGGCGGTTTGATTCCGGTTATTTCCTTCACAGGTCCCGCTCTCGCCGCGCTTTTAGCCGGAACGGTCGTCGTCGAAAGGGTTTTCGCCATTCCGGGTTTGGGCAATATTTTTATCCAAGCGGTTTTAAATCGTGACGAGCCTTTAATTTTAGGCATCGTCGCTTTTCTTTCAATTCTGATTATGATTTTTAATCTGCTGGTCGATATTTCCTATGGTTTTTTAGACCCGCGCATTCGCTACGAATAAATTTATGCAAACAGTTATTGAGTTAGAAAAAATAGAATCTTCGCCAATCACGCGAAAGAAATTTTGCACCGATGAAATCCGCAAAATGATGAAAGTCGGAATTTTGCCCGAAGAAAGCGGTTGGGAACTCGTTGACGGAGAGATAATTCATCGTATGACTATCGGAAGCAAACACGCAAGCGTAGTGAACAGATTGAATCAGACATTAGTGGTTTTGCTTGGAAAAAGTGTAATTGTAGCGGTGCAAAATCCGGTTCACGTTGACGAATTTAATGAACCCGAACCGGACATCGCTCTGCTCAAACCGCGCGAGGATTTTTATGCTGAAAATCTGCCTGCGCCAGAAGACGTTTTACTGGTTATCGAAGTTTCCGATTCGACGGTTGGTTTTAACCGAGAGATAAAAAAGACGCTTTATGCCGCCGCCGAAATCGCGGAATTTTGGCTGGTAAATTTGAAGGAAAACACGATTGAAATTTATTCACAGCCGAAAAACGGCAGCTATCATTTAGCGCGGATTTTGGAAAAAGGCGAAACGCTTCAATCCGCCGCGATTGAGAATTTGACGTTAAAAATCGAAGAAATTTTAGGTTCGTAAAATTTTATGGAACAACAAGAAGTTATCAAAGGCGCATCGCTCTGGCGTGATGCCTGGAAGCGTCTGCTGAAAAATAAACTTGCCGTTTTCGGAATGGTGGTAATTATTCTGATGACCATCGCCGTCATCATCGGACCGCCGATTATCAAGGCGATAACCGGCTACACTTTTGATTCGATTCCGTCCGACAGAAATCTGGTAAATTCATTTCCGCCGTCGCTCGCGCATCCGATGGGAACGGACGATGCGGGACGCGACGTTCTTGCAAGAGTTTTGCAGGGCGGCAGAATTTCGCTGATGGTCGGCGTTATCTCGACGCTGGTTTCGCTGATTGTCGGCGTGTCTTACGGCGCGACGGCGGGCTATCTGGGCGGCAGAATTGACAACGTGATGATGCGTTTCGTAGATATTCTTTATTCGATTCCATACATTTTAATCGTGATTGTTCTGCTCTCGGTTTTTGGCGGACCGAACACGCCGGATTGGATTCAATTTCTGGCGGACAAATTCGGCGGCGCGGGCAATCAGGGTTTGAGCCAGATATTTCTACTGTTTTTCGCGCTCGGATTAGTTTCGTGGCTGACGATGGCGCGCGTGGTGCGCGGGCAGATTCTCTCGCTCAAAAATCAGGAATTTGTGTTGGCGGCGCGCGCGACGGGCGTTTCCGCTCCGGCGATTATTTTTCGTCATCTCGTGCCGAACGCGCTTGGACCCGTGATTGTTTATGCGACCTTAACAATACCGAGCGTCATGCTTTCCGAAGCCTTTCTTTCGTTTCTGGGAATCGGCGTGCAAGCACCTTACGCTTCGTGGGGAAGCCTCGCGTCGGACGGCATTAAAAACATCGCAATTTTTCCCTGGCAAATGATTTTTCCGGGCGTGACGATGGCTTTGACGCTTTTCTCTCTAAACTTTCTCGGCGACGGTTTGCGTGACGCGCTCGACCCGCAGACACGCAAATTCTAGTAAAAATCAAAATATAAATGAGCAATCAAAACGGAAATATTTTAACGGTCAATAATCTGAAAACGTATTTTCAGACCGAAGACGGCGTGGTCAAAGCGGTTGACGGCATCACGTTTAATCTTGAAAAAGGCGAAACCATCGGCATCGTCGGCGAATCGGGATCGGGCAAAAGTGTCACGAATCTTTCGGTCATGCGCCTGATTCCCGAACCGCCGGGAAAAATTGTCGAAGGCGAAATTATTTTCGACGGCGTTGATGTCAGAAAACTTTCGATTGACGACGTGCGGAAAATTCGCGGGCGGCGGATGGCGATGATTTTTCAAGACCCGATGACTTCCTTAAATCCGTTTCTGAAAATCTCGACACAGTTGATGGAAGTGACGCGCCTGCATCTCGGACACACGAAACAGCAAGCCCGCGAACACGCGATAAAAATGCTGAAAATGGTCGGCATTCCCGACGCGGAAAATCGCATCGAAGGCTATCCGCACGAATTTTCCGGCGGAATGCGCCAGCGCGTAATGATTGCGATGGCGTTAAGCTGTGACCCTGAATTGCTGATTGCCGACGAGCCGACGACCGCGCTCGACGTAACGATTCAAGCGCAGATTCTCGAACTCATCAAAGATTTAAAAACGCGAATGGGAACTTCGGTAATTTTGATTACGCACGATTTAGGCGTGGTTGCCGGAATGACCGAAAAAATTATCGTGATGTATGCCGGAAAAGTTTTTGAGCAAGCCCCGACAAAGGAATTATTTGCGACTCCCGCCAATCCATACACGAAAGGATTGTTAAAGAGCGTTCCCGACCCCGCGCACGAAGACGGCACGGAACTTTATCAAATTCCGGGCTTGCCGCCCGATGTCGCGCATCTGCCGCCCGGCTGTCCGTTTGCGCCGCGTTGCTATCGCGCCGAAGAAATTTGTCGCCGCGAATTTCCGTCGTTTGCACAAATCAACGAAAATCATTATTCGCTGTGCCATTTCGCGCCGGAAATTTATGCCGAATCTTTGCAGGAGAACGAATCGAAAAATGTCTGAAACAAACGGAAAAAATTTAATCTCAATTCAAGATTTAAAGGTTCACTTCAAAATCGGCGGCGGACTTTTCAAAGAAACCAAGCATGTTAAAGCGGTGGACGGCGTTTCATTAGATATTGAAAAAGGTGAAACGCTCGGACTGGTCGGAGAATCGGGCTGCGGAAAATCCACGCTCGGCAAAGCACTTTTGCGCCTCACGCCGATTACGGGCGGCAAGACTTTTTATAACGGCAAGGACATTGCAAATTTAAGTGAAACCGAAATGCGCGAGCAGCGTAAAAATTTGCAGATGATTTTTCAAGACCCGTATGCGTCTTTAAATCCGCGAATGACGGTCGGACAAATTATCGGCGAGCCTTTAAGAACTTTCGGTCTGGCGAACGGGAAATCCGCCGAAGCGCGTGTGCAGGAATTGATGGAAACCGTCGGGATGAGTCCGCGTTTCGTCAAGCGTTATCCGCACGAATTTTCCGGCGGGCAGCGTCAGAGAATCGGCATCGCCCGCGCGCTCGCCGTTGACCCGGAATTTATTGTTGCCGATGAACCGATTTCCGCGCTCGACGTTTCGATTCAGGCGCAGATTATGAATCTGATGAACCGCCTGCAGGATGAAAAAAATCTGACGTATCTTTTTATCTCGCACGATTTGCGGGCGATTCGCCACGTTTCCGATAGAGTTGCGGTGATGTATCTCGGAAAAATTGTCGAACTCGGAAACTCGAAGGAAGTTTATCGTGAACCGCTGATGCCTTACACAAAAGCCCTGATTTCCGCCGTTCCCGTTCCAGACCCGAAGATTGAAGCGACCCGCCAACGCATAATTTTAAAAGGCGATGTTCCCAGCCCTATAAATCCGCCGTCTGGCTGTCATTTTCACACGCGCTGCCCGTTTGCGATTAACGACTGCAAGCGCGTCGAACCGAAACTGGTCGAAATCAAACCGAAACATTTCGCGGCGTGTATTCGCATTTCCCGCGAACATCCGCGCATCGAAGAAAACGAAAATTTGGGCACGATTGGAAATGAGAATAATAGAACAGGAATGGAACGCGGATTTGACGGATTTGAAGCGGATTAACGCGGATTACTCGAAAAGAATCTGCGAAAACCCGCTAAAATCGGTGTTCATCCGCGTCCTATTTTATAAGAGTAAGTATGAAAGCTATTATCGTCAGGGAATTCGGTGCGCCGGAAGTTTTAAAACTCGAAGAAACGCCGAATTTAGAGCCAAACGAAAATCAAATTCTCGTGCGTGTCAAAGCGGCGGGCGTAAATCCGGTTGACACTTACGTTCGTTCCGGTCAATACGCCAGCAAGCCGAATTTGCCATACACGCCCGGCAAAGACGCGGCGGGAATTGTCGAAAAAACGGGCGCGAATATTACGAAATTCAAAACCGGCGACAGAGTTTTAACCGCCGATTCGATTTCGGGAACTTACGCCGAATTTTGTTTGTGCGAGGAAAAACATCTCATAAACTTGCCCGACAATATTTCGTTTGAACAGGGCGCGGGCGTTTTTGTGCCGTATGCGACTTCGTATCGCGCTTTGTTTCAAAAGGCGAAAGGCAAATCCGGCGAAACAGTTCTGATTCACGGCGCGTCGGGCGGAGTCGGGATTGCGGCAATTCAATGGGCGAAAAACGCGGGCTTGGAAATTATCGGCACAACGAGTTCGGACGAAGGAAAAAAGTTAGTTAAAGAGCAAGGCGCAGATTTCGTTTTCGACCATCAAGGCGAAAATTATTTGGACGAGATTAAAGCGGCGACCGGCGGCAAAGGCGTTGAAATCATTTTGGAAATGCTCGCCAATAAAAATCTCGTCAAAGATTTTGAAGTGCTGGCGATGTTCGGCAGAATCTCGATTATCGGCAATCGCGGAAGTCTGGATTTTAACCCGCGTCTGGCGATGGGCAAAGACGCTTCGATTTTCGGAATGTCTTTGTTTAACGCGCCCGCCGGAGAAATGAACAAAATTCACGCGGCGATTTTTGACGGTTTATCGAAAGGTTTTTTGAATCCAATCGTCGGCAAAGAGTTTGAACTGAAAGACGCGGCACAGGCTCATCACGCCGTTATCGAAGAAAAAGCGTTCGGCAAAATTGTGCTGACGATAAACTAATTCGCGCGGCTGAAAATCATGCGACTAATGCGGAAGCCCGCGCGAAGTAAGGG
>JBPCRW010000269.1:0-3467 GCA_050996405.1 Pyrinomonadaceae bacterium
GTCTTCCCGACCGTCCACGAAATGCACCAAATCGCCTGCCGCCAATATGCCTTCGAGGGCAGATGTTTCGTTCTCGCCGTCGGTTTGATAATGAAAGCCGAGGATTTACCGGCAGAGCTAATAAAAGATGCGGCAGTTGATTCGACCGAGATTGTTTTGCGCGGCGGAAGCTGCATCATCGCGCCCGACGGAAATTTCATTGTCAAGCCGTTTTACAACGAGGAAAAGATTTTGACGGCGGAAATTGATTTATCAACGATTGACCGCGAGAAAATGACGCTCGACACATCCGGTCACTACGCGCGACCGGACGTTTTCACGTTCGAGGTAAATCGTAAACTTCGACGGCGACACGATTGAAAAAAAATTCAAGTTCGGCGGGAATAAAATTTCAAACTCGTGCCATTTATAGCGTTAAGCATTTTTGTAAATGATTGAGTAAAAAAGGAGAATTAGGAAACAAAATGGCGAAACAACTGGAAAAAAACATTCGCAGGCGAAACGCCGGATTCATTGGATAAATTTTCCGCTTTTGATGATGATGATTTGGAGCGGGATTTTAATTTACTGGGCGAATCAAGTTTTCAGCGTGAAAATTTTCGGCTACGAATTGTTTCACTTTTCCCCGCGTGGTTTTATGAATTTTTGGGCATTCCGTTTCGTCTCGCCGAAGGCTTGCAGCTTCATTTCTTTTTTATGCGGCTGTTTTTGATAAACGGCATCGCGTATGTCCTCTACTTAGCAATTTCGGGCGAGTGGCGGGCGACGCTGCCCGTTCACGGTTCGTTCAAACGCGCGATGCTCGTTACTCTCCACGATGCACATCGTTAAAAAACTGCCGCCTCAGGGGAAATACAACGACGCGCAACGCATCACCTACACCGGCTTAATCTTGCTGGGCGCGGGTTCGATTATCACCGGACTGGCGATTTATAAACCGACGCAGACGGCTTTTTTGACGAACATCCTGGGCGGTTACGAATGGGCGCGCCGGGAACATTTCTGGCTAATGATTGCCTTTGTCGGCTTTTTCGTCGTCCATGTCGTGCAGGTTGCGATTGTCGGTTGGAGCAATTTTCGCTCGATGATTACAGGTTGCGAAGCCGTGACGGTCGAAAATAAAATTCCCGTCTCGTCTTTAAATAAAACCGAAGGAGAAGCCACAGCCGTATGAACGAAGAAAAGCAAAACGAACAAAAAGCCGCAGGCAAAAACCATCTTCGCCAATCGAATCCGAAGTCCTTGTCGAAAAGGTTCGTGAACTCGAACGGGCGAAAGCGGAAAATTCCGAAACGCGAAATCTCGACAAAAACAACACTTCAAAAATTCTGAATGAAAAACGGAATCTGAGCGAGTCTTTGTGCGACTCAAACGAGCCGAGTTTATCCCCGCCCGTTTTCGATATCGAAGCGTTTCAAATTCTTGACGCGGAATGGAGAAAAGCGAATGTTCAAAATCATTCGCATCACGAAATTTATTACGGACTGGCGCGAAATTACGTCGAAAATTTTGCGCGGAATTTTCTGCCTCAAATGGGGCATATAGAGTTTTCGGATTTGGTAATCGAACCGGGCGAAAATCAACCGGCAGTGCGGCTTGACCTCGTTTGTGCTTACCGCGCGGGCGGCGGCTCGCCGACCGCCATCCTGTTTCGTCCCGAATCACTAAAAGCTAAAGTTCGGGAAAAAGGTCTGCCTTGGAGCGGATTATCCAACCCGCGCCGCGCGTCGCTCGTGCTTGTCAAATCAGTCGAACCCGATTTGCAGGCGTTTATTTTTTCCGGCGCGGACGGTGAAATTTACCCGTTTCAGTGGGTTAAACAGCCGAATTTTGAAACCGAAGCGACGCGCCTGCGAGAGAAACTGAAAAATTTCGCGCTCAGCCGATTTGTAATCGAAGCCGACCCGTATCAGTGCGATAGATGCGGCAATCGCCTTTCCTGCCCTCACTGGCTTGAAGCATTGGACGGAAATACAATTTTAGATTGAAGAAAATAAAGGCGATAACTGATTTGACTCACCCGTAGTTTAAACTCAACTGTTTGTCAGGAGATTTTGCTTGTGAGTCTCTTTTTATCAATTATCTTACTCCAACTTTTAGAAATTTACCCTAATGGTCAGTTAAGCAAGCTTTCCCACTATTTCTGAGTAGTTTGAGTGAATTCCTGCAATTCGTTGAGATTAAGGTCTGAAACCGCCCAAAAAGTCATTCCCGATTTGTTCCAGTAAATTAAATTATAGCCTTGCCGCACCAATATTTTGTTTCCGGTGTCGGCATTGTTTGTCGTCGGAAAAACAAACAGATTGATAAAATGCTGTCGGCGTTGATAGACGAGCGCGGCGACCGGACGGCTCGCAATATAATCAAGACGACCGCCGACGAGCGGAAAACCTTGCGCGGTTAAATCAACGACCGGCGGCGAAAAATCGAGTTTGCCGTCAAACCAAGGTTTGACCGTGTGCTGGTCAGAAGACGGCACGTCGGTCAGATGATTCGCCATCATCGAGCGGATATGACCGGAGACGAATTCTTGTGCCAGAAGGTCTTCATTGCTTGAACGCGCCTGAAAAAATATCAAACTTAAAACGACGATTGCGGCGAAAGATGTCGCCAACGCCAGCAGGCGCCATTGCCAAAATTTGTTTGTCGCCGGTTGTGGATTCGCTTCGCGCAAAGCCGTCTGAACGCGCTTTCGCAAATCGGGCGGCGCGTGAAAATAGAGAGAGTTATCGGCAAACGCAGATTTCAGCGTCGAGAGATTTTCGTAAATTCGCGCGCACGACGGACAATCTTTTAAATGCTGCTCGATTTGCAAATGGTTGAGCAAATCCAATTCGCCGTCCGCGTAACCGTCCAGCAAATTTTGAGTGGTTTGACAATTCATTTTGAATCTCCTTTCGCCAGTTTGAGCAAACGCCGCCGCGCCCGCGCCAGACGCGACATCACCGTTCCCAGAGGCACATCGGCGATGCCCGAAATCTCTTTATACGACAATCCTTCAAGTTCGCGCAGGACAACGATTTCACGAAACTCAACCGGCAATTCGTCGAGAATTTTTTTGAGAATTTGCCCGTCAATTTTCCCGATTAAAATCGTTTCGGGATTATTGCATTCGACGCTGTGAATCTCTTCGTCAAATTCGGCGGCGATTTCTCGCGCCCGATTTTTTTGCAGCCACGAGTAACAAGTGTTGCGGACAATTTTCAAAGTCCATGCGCGACTGTCGCCGCCGTGAAAGCCGTCGAAAAATTTGAAAGCCCGCAAATATGATTCCTGCACGATGTCGTCCGCGTCCGCGTCGCTGCGCGACAGCCACCGCGCCAGATTGTAGGCGGCATCAAGATGCGGCAGAACGATTTGTTCAAAATCGACGATTTTATTTTTTTCCGGCAATGGCTTTTCTCTCTGTTTTCACGACTCCATAAAGTTAAGACCGACGTTTCGACTATTTTATTCCCGCCAACGAA
>JBPCRW010000096.1:0-21700 GCA_050996405.1 Pyrinomonadaceae bacterium
TAAATTCAAGGCGAGGGATAAGCGGGGAAGAAATTTTACCGTCAAGTTAAAGAACGAATTCTTTTTCCAAAAGAAGTTCTGACCGCCGGAGTTCGTAGCGACCGCGTCCGAAATTACCTTCGGGCGATAAAATCATTGCGATAAAATAATCTTCGCCGATAAAGCGCAAGATAAAAATACCGCTTTCGCCTGATAGCGTGACTTCGTGAAGTTTGCCGAGTCCCATTTCGCGGTTGGCGCGTCTCGTGTTTCTGATTAGCGAAATATATTCCGCGACCGCCACGTCGAGATTGGCTTCCTTCATCTCCGGCTGCCAGACGCTTTCGACAACGATTCCGTCCGTTCCCATTATCAGCACGCCGAAGCAGCCTTCGACGTGATTTAATGCTGTTTGCAGAACTTCTTTAAACATTGGTGCTTTACTCCGTTACGGTTTAACCGGAATTGCCGGTGTCGTCGTAGTCGTTGTGACCTGCTGCTGCGGCTGTCCGTTCGGCACAAGCGACGTTGCCGGAGATTGCGGAACAACTTCCGGTGTCGGCGCGGAATTCGACGACGGATTTCCCATCGGAACGGGCTGAAGTATCGTCGTCGTGCGCGTTCCCGTGCTGACGGTCGAACTGGTCGGGTTGCCCTGATAATCGGGGCGGTAAATGCGCGGCGTGATGAAAAACAGAATTTCATTCGATGTGCGCGAAACCGCTTTGCGTCTGAACAAGTTCTTTAAAACCGGAATTTTAGAGAGTCCCGGCGTGCTGAACTGGTCGTCGCCTTCGACATCCAGCAAAGCTCCGCCGACAACCGTCGTTCCGCCGTCGGGAACCATTACTTCGGTCTGCATTCTCTGCGAGTTGATAGCAGGCGTTCCGCCTGCCGCCACCGTTGAACTGACCGAGTTATTTTCCGTCACGACGTTTAAAACGACCGTGTTGGCATCGGTAATCTGCGGTGTGACGGCGAGCCGCAACGGAACTGAAACATACTGCGTCGTAAAGACTACGCCGCCGCCGTTAGTTCCCGTCTGCGTCGTCACAATCGGAATTTGCTGACCGCTTTCAATCGTCGCCGAGCGATTATTCAAAGTCGTGATGCGCGGCGTGGCAATCGTTTTCGCCTGTCCTTTCTGTTCGCCCGCCGTAATCAGCGCGCTGATTTGCGCTGTTCCGAAAATGCCGGTCGTCAAACCGATAACCGTATTCGGAATTTGCGAAGCCAGCGTGTTAATCGGATTTACTCCGACTCCGGTTGGAATTCCGCCCGGATTTAGATTTGCGCTGCCATTTGTGCCGGGCGCGCCGCCGGGAAGATTGCCAGCCGAATAAGCCTGACCATTTCTGCCGAGCGCGACGGCGGCAAGCTGCACGCCGATGTCGCGGCTGAAATTTCGTGAAGCGATAACGATGCGGGCTTCGATTTCAACCTGCGGTTCGGGCTGGTCGAGAAGTCCGACGAGTTGGCGCACGGCATCTATATTTTCCCGCACGTCGGTAACAATCAAAGTGTTGCTGCGCCCGTCAACTTCGACCGAGCCGCGCCGCGAAAGTCGTTTGGAGATAATTCCCAAAATTCCCTTGTCGCCGCCAGCGGAAGTTGTGCCGCCGCCCGCGCTTTCGCCGGAAGGCGCGCCGCCTTGAAACTGACCGGCGTTGCCGCCTGCCGCGCTTGTCAGACTGCCCGAAGCGCGGGCGTAATTCAAGCGGATAAATTCCGTGTAGAGCGGCGATGTGTCAAGCTGGTTATCGCGGATTTGTCTGGCGACTGTCGCTTCGTTGGCAAGCACCGTGCGCTGGGCGATTCGCAAAATCGAGCCGTTTGTTTGAACGCCTAAATCCTGCGATTGCAGAATCGAATCGAGCGCGACATTCCACGGCACGTCCGAGACGTTGACCGTAATCGGAACGTTGCTGACCGATTTATCAATCACGAAATTTACGCCGTATTGCTCGGTAATATAATTGAGAATGTCGCGGATGTCCGTATTGACGACATTCAAATTTATCGGCTCGCCGCGAAATCCCGGGTCGCCGTAATGTTTGCCTTCTTGCTGCGGCGCGACTTTCTGCGCGAAAGCAGTCAAAGCGAGACAACTGATGATTGCTAAAGCGAATAGAGCTTTTTTGCCGAACCCGCTTAAACATTGAAGAAAAGTCATAATTTCCTCCCTGGAAACCATCTCCGCCGATTTTTGGGGCGAAAGATTACAAAGTAAATTTTAGTTGGAATGACGGCGCGAGTTTTTAAAGTTCGCGCCTCGAAAATTGGATTACTGGTCGGTGTTAGTGGCGACTTTAACCGATTTTTTCTCGGTTTTTCGCGCGGAAGAAGATGCTTTGGCAGTAGATTTTTTAACGCTGCTTGCCCGAACTTTTTTGTCGGATTTGGCGGAATCTTTCGGTTCAGCCGCCTGCTTGTTCATTTCTTCGAGCGGCGAAGAAATTATGGCGGAATTCGCGGGCTTGGTTTTATCATCCGACGGATTCGCGGGCGCGGCGTTGGCGGCACTTTCCGTTTTGCCCGAAGGTTCAACCGGCGCGGTTCCCTGAACTTCCTGGTCAACCGTATATTCGCGCAAAGTTTTATTTTCTTCGGCGGCGATAAATTTTCCGTTGGTCATTTTCGTCACTTTACGAAAAACGAGTTTGTTTTCCTCAATCGCCACAAGCTGCCCGTCAAAAAATTTCTCGCCCGGATAAATCGTATAGGAAAGTTTAATCGGCTTGGCTTCGACCATTGCGGCGTAACCGCGCGGCGTGTGAAAAATTCCCGTGACGCTCATTTCGTCGAGCGTCAGAACGCTGGTCACTTTCGGAAGCGGCTGATTGTTCAACGCCGCCGCTTCACGCAAGCGTTTGTAATACGCGATGCGGTCCTGAATCGGCGGAGCGGTGACGACACTCGGTCCGGCGGGTTTCGGTTTCGCGGCGGGCGACGACGCGGATGCCGGAGCGGAAGTTCGCGGCGCGGAAGTTCGCGGCGCGGCGGCGGCGGGCTTGGAAAACGGGTCGCGCTGGGCGAAAACTCGCGCCGATTCTCCGCTCGCCAGCAGCAATCCGATAACGGCAAGCGGCAAACTCAAAAATTTTAATTTTCTCGACTTGTTTATCATATCTTTCTCTCTCAAATAAAATCTTTATCTCAACTTGTCGCGCCGGATTATTTCGCTGCTGCCGGAGCGGTCGCCGGTTGGTTCGGCGCGGGTTGCGTTCCGGTCGGCGCGGGCGCGCCCGGAGTTGTCGGCGGCGCGAGATTTTCCGGCGAAGCGTAATAAGCCGTCAGCGTAAATGTCGAATGCAGCGTCCGGTCAGCCGTCTGTTTGTCCAGTTGTTTTAAAGTGAAATCCTTAATCGAAACGATTCTGGGCAGTTTCGCCATCCGGTCGAAAAAGTCGCGCAGGTTATTGAAATTGCTGTCAACTTCAATCTCGACGGGCTTTTCCATAATCGAATTTTGCTGTGTATCTTCTTTCGGGAAAAAGCGGCTGATAATCAAGCGGCTGTCTCGCGCCGTGTCCTGCAAACCCTGCAAAACATTGGTGATTTCGCGCTGTTCCGGCAGCAAAACTTTCAATTCGTCGTATTCCTGCTGTTTGGCGGCATACAGGGCGCGTGTTTCGCTAAGGCGTTCAGTCTTGCGTTTAGCATCGTCATTTTTAGTTCGCAGTTGAGCCGTCTGGTCGTTCAATATTTCGGTCTCGGCGCGAACGTCATTGGTGACAAAATACCGAACGCCATAAACCAACACGGCGGCGATACCGGCTAAAATGGCAAGCTGCCAATACCAATCTAATGATTTTATCTTTTCCATCGTTTTAGTTTCCTTTTCAGGTTGACCGTAAAAAATTTTCTGAAGGTGATTTTCTAAAATCCATTTTCGCTTATTTCGAGTTATTCTTTTCTCGCAACCTGCGGCGGATTCGCGTTGCCGGAATTTGGCGCGGCGGGCTGCACGCTACTTGCCGTCGGCGCGTTTGAAACCGGCGGCGCGCCCGCCGGAGCGTTTGCCGGAGTCGCGCCGTTCATATTGTTTGCGCCGCTTGCTTTGGAAGGCGTGTAGGCGCAGTGGATTGTAAAATTAACGATTTCCGGTCGCGGCGCGTTCGGGTCGGACGAAGCCTGCACATACGGATTATCTTTGCGCTGCGTTTCGATATTCAAATTTGAAAACAGCCCGTCGGAAAATTCTAAATCGCGCCCGAATTTGGTGACGACCGATTCGTCCGGCGAATTTCCGTTAATGGTTAGCTGCTCGCCTTTTTGCTCGACGCTGTCGAGATAAAGTCCCGGATTCGCCAGAATTCTTTCTTTTAACGCTTCGAGAACCGCGCTCGGACCGGCTTGCGTCGAACGAAGCTGTTTAATGGCGGTAACGCGAGTATCGATATTTTTGATTTTTGCGTCGAGGTCGTTCAATTCTTTCAGCATCGCGTCATATTGAACCGCAATTTGTTTTTGTTCTTCGAGAGCTTTGGTCGCTTCGTCTTTCTGCATCGAGGTGTTGATAATGTCAAAAGCAATAACCGCTATTGCCAATGCCAAAACCGCCAGCGACATCAGCAGCAGCCGCGTCATCGGACTCGCGGCGCGTCTTTCGACCGCGACGACCGCGCCGCCCTGTCTATCCGTAACCGATTCTAAAAGGTTTATTTTAATCATCTTAATTCCACTCCCCTCAATGCCAGTCCGACGGCAACCGCCATCTCCGGCATAATTTCACTCAAATAATCGGGGTCAAATTTTCGCGCGTCAACTTTGATTTGGCGAAACGGGTCTAAAGTTTCGACCGGCAGTTCGAGACGCTTTGCCAAGCCTTCGCGCAAGCCTTCGAGTTTTGAGCCGCCGCCTGACACCAAAATTTTCTGCGCCGCCACGCCGCCGTCTTCGGCTGTCGCGCGGTAAAAGTCGAATGTTTTTTGAATTTCCAGCGCGACCATATCCATCACGTTATCCATCAAAGGCTCAATCGCTTTTTCTTCGACCGTTTCCGAATCGCTCGCCACGCCGCGCTTGACGGCTTCCGCCTGCTGAAAACTGATTCCCAAATTTCTTTGCAGAATATCCGTGAATTGACTGCCGCCGACGGTGATGTCGCGCGTAAAAAGTGAACGAGTTCCCTGCACGATATTGATATTCATTGTTGACGCGCCAATGTTGAGCAAGGTGACGACCTGCGATTCATCCGGCTGGTAATTGACTTCGTAGCAGTTTTGCAAAGCGAAAGTGTCAACGTCTATCACGATCGGCTGTTTGCCCGAAAGCTGAATCGCCTGTTTTAAGTTATCAATCCGCTCGCGCTTGCAGGCGGCGATTAAAACGTGCGTCGCCTGCGCGTTTTCGCCCGTTACCTGATAATCGAGCGTCACGTCCGACAAATCGTATGGAATATGTTCTTCGGCGTGCCAGTCGATTGATTCTTCGAGTTCGTCGCGGCTCATCGGCGGCAGCACGATATTTTTGATAATTACCGAATGACCGCTCACGCCTGTCACGACCTGTCCGGCTTTTATCTGGTGGTCTTTGCAAATGTTGTTAATCGCTTCGCTGACGGCGTTCAATTCCATAATCTGCCCGTCAACAACCGTGTCGCCCGGCAGATTTTCAAATCCTAAACCCGCTAGATTCAGGCTGTTCATTTTGCCGTCAAGCTCAACGACTTTTATCGAACTCGAACCGATGTCCAAACCGGCAACGCTTTTCTTTTTACCGAACTTCATTATTTTTTTAGCTCCTTGCGGCTTTCTTAATCTGTCTCTATTACTTGCTGTCTTACCAAACGAGAAGATTTTTTCGACTTTTTAAGATACGTTTATCACCCTTTTGATTTGTCTTTAAACACAAGACTTTTGGAGTGGCTTACGCCGACTGACGAAAATCCGATTGTTTCTATTTTTTAGTCTTTATGGAGTGCGACATTAACAATGTTTTTAATTTCGGCTGCGCTTTCGGAAAATCTTTTCGTGCTTTAAGGTGACGAATGTTGACGACTTTTGCGGTCATCGACAGAATTTAAGTTACAACACTTATCAATCTGTGTCAACAGTTATTTACATTGTTTAACATCAAATTGAAAAAAACTTTCCAAATCGCTCAAAAAGCGGTCAAAATGCGTGAATTATTTTTAGAATTTACTTTGAAATTTCAGCTTTAAAGAACTATTTCTCGGAAAATTTATTCAGCATCTCCCAGAAACCGACATCAATCCATCTGCCGAGTTTGTAGCCGACTTCTCTAAAATGCGCGACTTTTTCAAAGCCGATTTTTTCGTGAAAACGGACGCTGGCATCGTTCGGCAATGAAATTCCCGCCATTATCGCGTGAGTATCGGTTTCGGCAAGTTCGGCGAGAAATTTTTCGTAGAGTTTTGAACCAACTCCTTTTTGTTTTGCCTGATGTCTGACGTAAATCGAAGCCTCGACCGAATGCTCATACGCCTGCCGCATTTTAAACTGCGCGGCATAGACGTAGCCCTGAATCTCGCCGTCTTCTTCCGCCACCAGATACGGAAAATTCGCGCTGAATTCATTGATGCGCTCCCGCATTTCTTCCGCGCTCAACGCTTCGGTTTCAAAAGTATGATGCGTGTTCAAAATATAATAATTATAGATGTCGGCAATCTGCGCGGCATCCGCTAATTCAACTTGTCGAATGTTCATTTTCCCTACTTTAACTCTATTTTCACAATTGTTTCAACATAAATAGGACTTTCTCATTTTTGCAGAAGTCCGCACGGAGTAAGGGCGCAATAGCAAATAAAAACACACTCGACTATTGTGCGTGTTTCCGCATTTTGAGAAACTTCCGTCCGACTGCGCCCGTGAACCGCAAGATTCGCGCAAAAAACGCCGTCTATCGGGTAAAAAGTGCCGTCGTCTGTGTTTTTTACTCCAACGGTCTGGTTAAAAACTTCATCATTCGAGATTTAAGCGCGGCGCGTCGGATGCGGAACGTCGTCGCTCAAATTCGGAACTCGGTAGCAGTTCAAAACTGGAGACGAGACAGAGACCTGACCGTGAGGGAGGGTGGAAGTTTCTCCGCCCTTGCCCAACGCATCTTCTGCCTCTCCCGCCATTGACACGCTACCCTATTTCTAAAGAAATAATCCTGCCCTTCTACAAAAACAAATTTACAAGTCCGATTTCTGAAATCGTTTGTTTGACAGCGCGATTCAAATTATCACAAGATTGCTAGATAGATTAGGTGCGGAGAACACTAAAGATGACTATCAATTCGCTTTCATATAAATTGCCGGAAGAACTAGAAAAAGCCGTGCGGGAAATGTTTAACGACTGGCAGAAAAACGACAAAATTTTTCGCGTTTGGTCAAAGGACGCGAGCGTTTGGACAAATACGGACGAAGCGAAATGGCTCGGCTGGCTCGATTCGGTCGAAACCGCTTTAAACAATATTCAGGAATACAAAAACTTCGCCGAAGACGTTCAAAGCGCGGGTTTCACAGACGTTTTGCTGATGGGAATGGGCGGCTCGTCTCTGTGTCCAGAAGTTTTGTCGCTCACCTTCGGCAAAACAAATTTTCACGTTTTAGATTCGACCGTTCCGGCGCAAATCAAAGCCGTCGAAGAAAAAATCAATTTGGAAAAAACGCTTTTTATTGTCGCGTCGAAATCGGGTTCGACATTAGAGCCGAATTGTTTCAAGCAATACTTTTTTGAAAAACTCTCGAAAAAAGTCGGACGCGAAAACGCCGGAAAACAATTTGTCGCCGTCACCGACCCGAATTCCAAAATGCAGAAGGTTGCCGAACAGGATAATTTCCGCAAAATCTTTTTCGGCGACCCGCAAATTGGCGGCAGATTTTCCGCGCTTTCGCCGTTTGGATTGGCGGCGGGCGCGGCGATGAATTTGGACGTTGAAGAATTTTTAAAACGTGCCATGGAAATGGTTCGCGCCTGCAAATCGCACATTCCGGCAGAAAATCCGGGCGCGATTCTCGGAACAATTTTGGGCGTTTGCCAGACGCTTGGAAAAGATAAATTAACAATTTTCACATCGCCCGACATTTTTGATTTGGGTGCGTGGCTCGAACAATTAACCGCCGAATCGACGGGCAAAAACGGCAAGGCGATTATTCCGGTTGACCGCGAAGCCGTCCAGTCGCCGGACGAATACGGCGGCGACCGCGTGTTTGTTTATTTAAGTTTGAAAAATCGCGTTGACGAAAAAGAAGAACGTGCCGTCGCCGAACTAGAAAAAGCCGGTCAACCCGTTATTCGTATTGTTTTACCTGACGAAATAAATCTCGGACAGGAATTTTTCCGCTGGGAATTCGCCATCGCCGTCGCGGGCGCGATTATGCAAATTAATCCGTTTAACCAGCCCGATGTCGAAGCGGCGAAGATTGAAGCCCGAAAACTCACCGACGAATACGAACGGACGGGAAAACTGCCTGACGAAACTCCGTTTTTTGAATCGGACGGAATTAAATTATTTTCCGGCGAAAAAAACGTCTCGGAATTAAATAAAATTGTCGGCGAAGAAAAATCGCTCGCCAATTATCTGAAGGCGCACATTTCGCGCATTAAAAAGGGCGATTATTTCGCGCTTCTGGCGTTTATCGAAATGAGCGCGGAAAATGAAAATCTGCTTCAGGCGATTCGTCATAAAGTTCTGCGCGAAAAAAAATGCGCGACTTGTCTCGGTTTTGGTCCGCGCTTTCTGCATTCGACCGGACAAGCCTACAAAGGCGGCGGAAACGAAGGTGTGTTTCTGCAAATCACATCGGACGACGCGATTGATTTCGATGTGCCGGAACAAAAATATACTTTCGGCGTTGTCAAAGCGGCGCAGGCGCGTGGCGATTTTCAAGTGTTGTTGGATAGAAACCGACGCGCTTTGCGCGCGCATTTGGACAAAGACGTAAAAGCCGGACTCGAACTTTTGAAAAATTTGATTTAGATATTCCGTCATAATTGATTAAACTTATTGTTTGCCGAAATGCTTTCGGCGAAAGCGGTTTTACTATGAGCGTTGAGAATTTGACGGAAAACGAATCTCTGCCAATCGAAAATTCCGTCGCCGAAAATAAATCGAAATTCGCAAATCCGATGCTGTGGATACAGTTGATAACTTTTATCTTAGGTTTCGCGCTGCTGGTTTTCGTTATTTACAGAATCGGGCTTCACACGCTGTTCGACGCTTTTGCGAGAATCGGCTGGGGATTTCTGGCGATTGTCGCGCTTAACGGCGCGCGCCATTTTATCCGCGCGCTCTGCATGTATATCGCAGTTCCCGTCCGTCATCGCTCGTTTAAATATCGCTATGCGGTATCGGCGCGGCTTGCCGGTGAAGCCGTCAGTTTTTTGACCTTTACCGGACCGCTTTTGGGCGAAGCGACAAAAGCCGCTCTGCTGAAAAAACGCATTCCGCTCTCGCACGGCGTAACGGCGGTCGTCGTCGATAATATTCTGTATGATATTTCGGTCGCGCTGCTGATTTTAGGCGGAGTCGGCGTGATGTTTTACGTCTACGGCGGTGGCGATAGTCCTGCGATGCGTGATGTTTTATACGGCGTGGCAACGGTCGCCGCGCTAACCATCGTCGCTATTATCGTCGCGGCAAAATCGCGCTTTAAACCTCTAAGCTGGACGCTCAAAAAACTTTCCGCGCGAGGCTGGCTGCCGCGTTTTATGGAAACCAAACAGCGGGGAGTTTATGAACTGGAAGACAACATTCACGAGCTTTACGCGAATCGCAAAACGACTTTTTTTTCAATGTTCGGACTGATTATTTTGTCGCACGTTTTAAGCGTGGTCGAAGTTTATGCCGCGCTGCATATGCTCGGCGAGACTACGGTTCAGGCAAGCACCGCTTACATCATCGAATCGCTGACCAAAGTAATAAATTTCGCGTTCGGTTTTGTTCCCGGCACGGTCGGCGTTTACGAGGGCGGCAACGGAATAATTCTGCATTCGCTCGGCTATCCAACGGCAACCGGCGTAACGCTCGCGCTTGTGCGGCGCGGGGCGATTCTTTTCTGGACGATTATCGGACTTGTAATTCTGCTGTGGCGCGGAGTCGCGCGCGGCACGCAGCATTTGACCCGACGCGAATCTTAAACCTCCGGCACGCGCCGTGAATCGGAAAATTCTAAACCTTAACCCGCCGCCGGTAAATGCAAACCAATTCGACAACCGCAACGCCGATTCCGCTCAACAGCAAAAGATGGATAAATCCGTCCTTGCCGATTAACACCAGCAAAAGCCAAATTCCCAGCAAAATTCCGGCGACAATTCTTAGCAGCAAATCTTTTTCTCCAAATCTGAAAAGCCAAATCGAGATTTTAACACAGCACCGCGAACGAGTCGCGCCTTTTGACAGGCATCGAGGCAATTCGCTAATCTTTCGTCAAAGCCGTCGAGCGCGGAAGTCAGAACCGATTGCGTGAGCGGGCGGGTTTTCGTTGGCGAGTTGACCCGCCCGCTCACGCAGTCGGTTCTGACCCATATATTTTCTGCCGGAGTAATTAAATTATTTTGTCCGCCCAAATTCTGCCTGCCACAACCGCCGGAATCAATCCCGAAAAATTTTCAGACGATGTTTTTTTCAGCCGAAACCGCAACGCGCTAATCACGTTTCTGGTTGTTTTGATGATTATCGGTTTTGGCTTGCGCGTCTCAAATTTGAGCGCGGAAAGTTTGAGCGAAGACGAATTAAACAAACTGCAAACCGTCGCCGATTACCGCGCCAACGGCTTGAGCGGTCGCAACGGCGAGCATCCTTTTTTGATGAAAGGCTTGCAGACAATAAGTTTTATCGTCGCGGACAAGTGGAACGCTTCCGCCTCCGCCGACCGGCAAATCTCCGACGAATACGCGCTGCGTTTTCCGACCGCGCTGTTCGGAACATTCACAATTCTTCTGTTGTTTCTACTCGTCAAAGAATTATTCGGTTCAACTATCGGGTTAATTTCCGCCGCGCTCTGGGCAGTTGAACCGACCGCAATTGGATTTGACCGCATCGCCAAAGAAGATTCTTTTGTGCTTTTCTTTTTTCTGCTGACAAATATTTTCTGGCTGCGCGGGCAAACGGCGGCGGAGCGCGGAAACGCGAAATGGTTTAAATACGTGCTGCTCGCGGGAGTCGCTTTTGCCGCGCTGACGGCATCGAAATATCTGCCGCATCTGCTTGCTATTAGTGCCGCCTACTACATAATTTTTCAGGCGATTCCGGCAACTGAATGGCGTATCGGAAGACCGCGCTGGCTGCTGTTTTGCGTTGTCATGGGCTTGAGTTTTCTGGTTTTCAATCCGACGATTTTCTATCCAGATACGTGGCGCGAGATGCTGAAATTTTCCGGCGAAAACCGCATCGGTCACGACTCTTACGAATTTATGGGCGCGCTCTACCGCAATCAAATGACGGCGTGGCTCTCCGGCGTTCCATGGACTTTTTATTATGTTTTCATTCTCGTCAAAACTTCGCTTGTGACGCTGTTTTTTTTCCTGCTCGGACTGCCGATGCTGTTTAAACGCAAACTCGGTGACGGGCGTTATTTTTTGTTTTTCTGGGCGTTTATGTGGTTTATGCCATTCACGATTTTGGGCGGGAAATTCACGCGCTATTTCACGGCTGCCGAACCTTTAATTTTAATTTCAGCCGCCGCCGGATTTTATTTTACGATGCAGTGGCTCGCGCATAATTTTTTTCGTAAAGCGTCGGTAATCGCAATTTTTCAAACGATTTTATTCATTGCTTTTCTCGCGCCTCCAATTTTCAATTCGCTTTCCGCCGCGCCGCATTTCAGGCTTTTTACAAACACGCTCGGCGGAGGAATGAATCGGGCGGGCTACTATTTTCCGCACGACGAATTTTACGACACCGGCACGCGCGAAATCGTCGCGGAAATTGCTTCGCGCGCGCGACCGAACGCGGTTGTCGCCAATGAAACTCCGACTTTGTTTGAGTATTACGCTGAAAAAATCGGTCGTAAAGATTTAAAATTCGTGTCGCTTTCCGACGATGCGGAAGCGGGAAATTTGACAGCGGGCGATTTCATTGTCGCCGCGCGCGGTCGCCGCTATTTCAGCAACAGCCAATATCTTGAATATCTCGAAAATAATATTTCGCCCGTCGCCGAAACCAAAGCGGGAGATGTCATTTCAGCCCGCGTTTATCAGCTTGACGAAACATCTGCGGCACGAATTCGGGAACTTTCAAAACAATGAAAATTACTCGTAGCTGAGTGCTTCGACGGCATCCAATTTTGACGCGCGGAGTGCCGGATACAACGCGCCGACGATTCCGCTGAAAGCCCCGATAATCGCTACTATTAGCACAATACGCGGCTCGATTTGCACGGTCAGCGTCGTCCATTTTGTCAAAATTATTTTTAAAATCACGGTCAGCAAAACTCCCAAAACCGTTCCGCAAAAACTAATCAGCATTGCTTCCTGCACAATCGTCCACGCAATCTGCGCGTTCGACATTCCCAAAGATTTCAAGATGCCGATTTGTCTGGTGCGTTCGGTGACGGTCGTGAACATCGTCAGCAGAATTATCAGCGCGCTAATGCCGCCCGCCACGCCGATGACGACGTTGAGAAAAACATTTAGCGCGGGGATGCTCTGCATATAAATTTCTTCGAGTTCCCTGGTCATAATTATCTGGTTGTCGGGAAATTTTGCTTGCAGATTTTGCGCCACCTGGTCTGCCGTAAAACCGTCTTTGACTTTAACTAAAATCGTCGAGGCTTTGCCTTCCGCGCCGAGTTGCCGTTGCATCGTCGAAAGCGGAATTTTAACACGCGCGCCCGCGCTCGGCTCGTATGTTCCGACAATGAGAAAATCGCGCTCGTAAATTTTCAGCGCGTCGCCGATTTTCAATTTCTTCTGCGGCAGCCACGCCGTATCGGTCATTACTTCGTCTGCGCCGTCCGTAAATTTGCGTCCCTCGATAACCTGCAAGCCGGAAATCTGTGCGTATGCGTCGAAATCTATACCGTCAAGCAGGCGCGTTCCGAAACTATTATCCTTTGCCGAATCGGTATCTTGTCCAATCGGAACAGCCATTTTAACGCCTTCGACCCGCTCAATCTCATTTTTCAGCGAAACCGGCAAACGGAACGAGCCTGAGCCGCTCAAACCGTGCGTCCCCGAAGCGTTAAACATAATTTCCGCCCCGACATTCGCTTCGCGCCGCGCCTTGTCGCGCAATGAACCGTTTGCCAGCCCGACCGTAAAAATAATCAGCAAAACGCCGATGCCGATGCCGATAATGCTGACTGCCGTCCGCGCCGGACGATGTGTCATATTTGAAAAAACGAGATTGTCCATAAACCACAAATAAAAGACCTTATCGAAAATAAAGATTGTAGCGACTTTTTTGTCAGTTGACGATGCGCCGCAATTATTATAAATCCGCAAAGCCCGCTAACTAAAAAGCGATACTCTGAAAGTATCGCTTTCGATAAATACGTTCCAAAAATTATTTCGTTTGTCTTTCTGAAACAGCTTTTTCAAGACTGCTTTTCGGAATTAACCGGCGTTTGTCCGTCAATTTTGACCTTGATTTTCTTTTTCTTCGCCGCCGCGTCTTTCGTCAGAGCGATAATTTTTTCATATTCGTTTTCATCGCCTTTTTTCAATTGGCTGAAATCGAGTTCCGAATAATTGTTGCGAATTTCGACCATCAAAAAGCTGCGCCGCGCCGCGTTGTTGTCGTGATTCGACCAGAAAAAATTAGTCGGCGCGTCACCGTGTTTTTTCGACATCACTTTCCAGACTCGCGGGGCTTCGCGCGGGTCGTAGCCAGCCGCCGTCATATATTCCAGACCGATGCGGTCGGCTTGATTTTCGAGGCTGCGCTGATAACCGTTGACCATCGCGGCGAGCGTCAACTGCAAAATATCCGTCACGCCGTAAAGCCCGAAAGCCGCTGCCGCGATGCCGCCGATTTGGATTGCCGTGCGCTTGCCCTTATCCTTATTCATTTGCCGCCAGGTGTGTTCCTGCGTCGCGTGCGAAATCTCGTGCGACATCACGGCGGCAAGCTGCGCTTCATTTTCCAGCATCGTAATCATTCCTGAATGGACGACCACGATTCCGTTTGCTAGAGCGAAAGCGTTCGGGCTTTTTTCGCTGACGACGTAAAACTTAAAAGGTATTTTTTGCGGGTCGCCGTCGGGCAAATTTTTTTGATACGCCGGAATCAAACTTTGCCCGACGCGCCGGACGTATTCCTGCACTTCTTTGTTCGGAAGCAGCTTGAATTTTCCGACCTGATTGATTTTCAATTCGCCCGGATTGCCTTCCGTAAAGTTAGGAGCTTTTTCTTTAATTTTAAGCGACTTCCACAGATTTCCTTCACCCTTTTCGAGTTCGTCTTTCGTAAAAACGATTCTCGAAGCCAGAATCGTGCCGTCCGCCTGCTCAACGCCTTCATAGACGGCGAACATTCCCGCTTTCACGTCCGACACCGATTTCAAAGGCTCACCGTCGCTAAATTCGTCGCCGTCCGTTTTCGGCTCGACTTTTTCTTTGTTTTTAGCTTCGTTTCGCGCCGCTTTTTTTTCAGATTTGTTTGGCTCGAATAAAACCTGCGTGGTCGGCTCGATGCGGATGCGCCTGCCGTCCGCCCAGAAAACTCCGTGCCAGCCGTTTTCCGTTTTTTCAATTCCTTCGGGAGCGCGAGTCAAAATAGTCGTGTTTTTTAATTTGCGAAACTGTTCAAGGTCAATCTTCAGTTTCTTGGCTTTCAACTCGTTGGTTTCTTCGTCGAGTTCGCCTTGAACTTCTATTTCCGTGCCGACGCGAATGTCTTCGGGTTTGAATTGAAAAGTTCCATCCTGGTTCTCAAAATCCAAAACGACCGAATCGTCGTCTGTAATTTTATAATCGTCAATCTCGAAAGATTTTGGAGAAATGACGTTGGTGATGTAACCATGAATTTTTACTTGTTTGCCTTTATTACCGTCGGCTTTAACAGGCAGCGAAGTCGAAAAAAAGACGCAAAGAATTAAACCGGCAAGAAATTGTGTTTTGTTTAACATATCTGAAATTCCTTTGTTGTTTATGGTTTTGAGCCGTAACAATATACATCGAAAATCTCGATTTGCAAAGAAGAAAAGTGTGTTTTCGGCGCGCCTTGAGACGAAGACTAAAAGCGGGAAATAATTTTTGAAGACTTAATTATTTTGAAAAGAAAACGCAGGCTGATTTGACCTGCGTTTTTCGAGATTTACACTGCGTCATTTTCATCTTTCTCTTTCGGATGAAGCGGTTTGCCGCTTTCGTCAATCGCGTTTTTATCTTCTTGTTCCTGCGGCGTTTTTTTGCCCGGCTGCGGCGCGTGTTCCGGGTGGTCGCCGACAATTTCAAGTTTTTCGCCTTCGTGTTCGTCCAGCACTTTTTTGTCGTGCGCTATATCTCTTTCGTCCGGCATATTTTATTTTCTCCTTTTATCCGACTAAATTTAATTTCTTCCGACGGCTTTTTTCAGAGCCTCTTTCGCAACTAATTTCGGGCTGTTCATCGTCGCCATATAAAACGGCACGACGCAGCCGCATTTGTCGCAATCGGCGTTGTCGCCCATCATACATTTTCCTTTGGGTTTTCCGTCCGCGCCGAGCGTGAACGCCTTTTCTCTGAACAAACAATTGTCGGTAACTTTTTTCGCATTTTTCGATTTCATCAAATCGAGCGTTGAATCGAGCATATTGATTTTGCCCGGATATTTCTTTTTAAGCCGGAGAAGTTTATCAATTATTGCATCGCGTTCCGTCCAATCAATCCACAAAGATTCGTCTAATTTATTAACCGGCGTAAAGAAATCGAAAATAATTCCGCCGCGCGCTAAATCTCCCCATTCGACAATTAAATCTTCGATGCAGTCTTTTGTCAAACTCGTCAAAACACAGGAAATCTGAATCTTCAAATTTTGATGGCGGCGCACGTTTTCCTTGATTTTCTGATAAATTCCGGGCGCGCGCATTTTCGCAAACGCTTCTTCCGTGCCGTCAATCGAAATCACCCAGGTGCAGTCCGTCCAATCGGGCAATTCCATTGTGCCGTTGGTGACGACTGTGTTGTGCTTGAAATATTTGCGTCCGGCTTCGATAAGCGGTTTTCTAACTAACGGCTCGCCGCCGACCCAGGTGCAGAGCAGCATTGGGTCGCCCGCCGCTTTCATTTGTTCGAGTTTTTCAATCCATTCTTCGACGGTCAGTTCAACTTCCTTGTGTTCTTCGGCGAAAAAATAACAATGCTCGCAGCGCAGATTGCAGCGTTTGGTTGCGTCAATCGAGCCGACGGCGTTATCCGGCATTCCGAACATCATCAACTTGGCAAGACTGCTGATGTTTTTGATGGTTTTGACGATTTTCATTTCCCTTAAACCGCAACCGACTCGGTTTCTTCTTCCTCAACCAAATACGGCGAAACGCTTGGCGCGTCGTTGTCTTCGGCAACGATTTTAGCAATCACGGGCAGACTCAGACTGCGTGTTTTGCCGATGCCCGCAACTTCCTTGCCTTTGGCATAGACGGCGTGCCGCCCGTGTTCTTTATACCATTCGCTCAAACTCGCGGTTTTATTCATTTCTTCAACGATTTGCCGCCAGCCGACTCCGGTGTTATAGGCGCAAAATGAAATCTCGCCTTCCTGCGTGCCGTATGGAATGACGCACATTTCGGTTCGGCGGAAATCGTAATTGAACAAATCCTGAAACCACATTCCTTCGACGCACAGGACGCGCCACATATCTTCGGTTTCATTTTTGGGTTCGGTTTTCATTCTATCGTTTCTATCCGAATTTGAATCAGCCGACGACGGTTTAAAAAGATTCAAAATTTGCGAAACGGGAAAACCGTCGGGCGCGTTCGATGCGTCGTAATTTCGCATAATCGCCATTCCCAATTGCGCCATCGTCAGCTTTTTGCCGCGTGCCGTATCGGTGATTGTGGCGACATCCTTCATAAATTGTTCGTAGTTAAAAAAGTCGAACAGCGATGTCATCGCGCTCGTCTTTTTATTGACGACAATCAATGTAAAAATCCCGCAGTTCGGATGACAGTTGCAAGACGACCAGCCCCACGGTGCGTCCGCGCCTTGCAACATATCCATCACGGAAGTAAAAGCTGAATATGAAGAAAGCGGAAACCAATCGCGCAGCGGCTGAAGCGTTCCGCCGAGTTGGTCTTTCAAATCGTGCGTCATTCCCGCCAAAGTGTAGCGTTGCTGAATGCGGTCTTTGTCGGAAACGTCTTCGTCGCGTCCTGTAAAGCTGACAGGTTGGAAAGCAATCGTCTGAACTTTATCAATATTCTGCGCCGCGAATTTCACGATGTCGCCGATTGCATCATTGTTGATTGTGTTGACGATTGTCGTAACGAGCGTAACTTTTATTCCAACCGACGCGAGATTTTCAATCGCTTTTAATTTTACATCGAACAAATTGCCAACGCCGCGATGCTTGTTTTTCTCTTCGCTCGTTCCGTCGAATTGCAGATAAACGCCGTGTTGTCCGGCTTCTTTGGCGGCTTTGCAAAACTCGATGTCTTCGGCGTAGCGAATACCGTTTGTCGCGGCTAAGATTCGGTAAAATCCAATCTTCTTCGCATACGCGACCGATTCCAAAAAGTGCGGTGCAATCGTCGGTTCGCCGCCCGAAAATAAAATGATGATTTGTCGTCGCGGCTTGAAGGAAATCGCGTTGTCCAAAATCTGTTTCGTGTCTTCAAACGTCGGCTCGTGAACGTAGCCGACTTGGTTCGCGTCCATAAAACACGGGTTGCACATCATATTGCAGCGATTGGTTAAATCAACGGTTAAAACCGCGCCGCGCCCGAATTTTATATCGGAAGTTCCGTGATGATGAACGTGCTTGTCTTCCGCCGCTTTAAAATCACGCCCGTAAAACAGCGATTCAATGCGTTCTAAAAATTTGGCATCAGTCGCCATCACATCAACAAATTCGCCGTGCGTCGGGCAGGTTTTCTTCATCAAGACTTGCCCGTTTTCTTCGACAATCTGCGCCTTGATTTCGCCCGGATGCGCGTTCATTAAAATCTCAAGCGGAATTGTTTTATTGATAACGCCTTCGCGCACGTTTTTCACGCACGTCGGACAAAGCGAATCGGTTTCGCGTGGAAAACCCAACGGTGGCGCGGTGCGCTCGTAAGATTTCAAAAGCGGTTCAGCCGCCCAATTCGGCGTAATTGATTCGCCTTCGGGCAAAGTTTTATTAACGGCTTGAAACGCCTTCCAACCAATATCGGCAAGTTTCGACGCGGCTTTCGAGCCGGTCTTTCCCTTGCCTTTCCCACCTTCGCCGCGTCTGAAATTATCACTGAACATAATGTTTTGATATAAAAAGCCGAGTAGAAATTTTTGATGTTTGATGCCGCAAATACAAGCTAAAGGCTAACAAATTTCGTATTCGTTGACAAATTATTCGGATAAAGAACAATTTATAGAGAGAGCGAAGCGGTTTGTATATGTAAAGATTTATCGTCTTTTAAACCTTAATCAATCGTTCTCAAATAGTTCAAATCATCTCTTAAATCATCATCTTCTGGACATAGAGTAATTACTTTTTGCAAAGTCTTCTTGGCTTCGGCTATTTGATCCAAGTTAGCAAATGTGACGGCAAGTTGTCGGTAGGCAGAAGCTTTCTGAAGATCGGTGTTCCAAAATCTGGAATTAGGCACTCGCTTTAGAACCTCAAGAGCTTCCCTTTCTAGCCCCATACGTCCAAGTAAAATTCCTTTCTCGGTTAAGAGTTTCGGATGATCAGGTTCGAGCAGCAAACCCTTGTTTAGATGAATTTTTCCCGATTGATAATTCCCTTGATCGATATACAAATAAGCTAACAGATAGTGAGCTTTGGAATAGGACGGAAACAACCAGCGCGTGTTTTTTGGCTCCCCTTTTCGTATAAAATTAATATATGAATCAAACTCGTTGCGATTCCAAAAATATACATAATCTTCTTGAGGAGCTACTACTTTCGGCTTCCAATAATTCGGTCTTTCAGGAGTAAAGCGCTCCAAAAATTCAATAGCTTCATCAAAAAGCCCGTCGTCCATTAGTGTTTCGGCGATTGCCACAAAGTCGTACTGAACAGGTGCAGGATCAACAATCGCAATCATATCTCCATATTCTTTTGATATTCCCGATTTTAGCGCATTGATAAGTTCACGCAATTTATCCCGTTCAGCCGGACCGCTTTCAAATATCATTCTTTCCATCCCGCCAACTACTCTGTGAATACCATCAGCGGTATAAAATACTCCATATTCAGCAGCGATTTTATCTGTCATATTATTCGAAGTTAATAATCTTATTCGAAGTTAATAATCCTATATCGGATTAAAAGGGTTTTGAGTTTAAGTTTTGATACTGCCTACGACAAGCAAAGTTTAATGTAATTTTATTAAGGAAACAATGCCGAAAGCCAACAGCGCAACCGCCAAATAAAATGTGTAACGACGCATAATTCTATTTCTCCAAAAGTCTAACAAATCCTGCCTGCTCGAAATGCTTGTCGGAAGTGAAAGCTAAATTTATTTCGCGCTCACGCATAACAACAAAACTCGCGCAATCAGTTAGACTCCATTCTTTATCCGGTCTTTCGCGGTAAAACGACCAAGCCTTTTCAAAAAATTCGCCGATTGCCCAAATGATTTCCACGTTTGGAAGTGTGCGTAATTCGTCAATCGAAATTATAACTTCGGCTCGAAATTCAGACGCGGAAAGCGCGTTGGCAAGTTCAAACAAAACCATTTCCGTAGTAAATAGTTTTGTGTCTTTCTCGCCCAGTTCAGCCGTATCTTATTCGCCGATTGATGAAACTCGTCGCGGCGAACAAGCAGCGCGACGAAAGCCGCCGTATCAGCGAAAACATTTTCGCGCGGCTTAATCTTCACGCTTCGGCGTGCCATACAAATAACGGTCGTGGTTGTAAGCTAAATCGGTAATGTCCGCGTCAATCTGATTTTCTTTGATAACCTCAAGCAATCTTTTCCAACCCGCTTGATTTTCCGTATCCGGCTCGTCGGGCAAAGTAATGATTACTTCCTTTCCTTCGTAAGCATCGCTAATCGGTTCAAGTGCCAAAACTTTACCGTTTTCGACTTTTCCCTTGACTGTCAACATAATTTAATCTCCAACAGTATTTTACAATACAATTAGCAACTATGCCGGAAAATACTCGCGCCGTCGATAATCAAAAGCCAGCCGAGCGAAGATTTTCCGGCGTTGGCAGATTAGCTTGAAAGATTTGAGAAATCAATAATTTTCTCTGCAAACCGGAACGGAAAAAGGCTGGATGATTTTGGAGAATAATCCGAATTTATCATTCAGCCCTTCATCTTTTGGATGTTGATTTTATTTACCTCTTGCGTAAATCGTAAATAAGATTACGGCAGCTAAAATGCCAACTGCAATAGCAACTTTTGCGCCATTGGACAAATTGTTACATTTCACCTGTTTGGCATTCGGATACGGAACTTCAGTCGCGCTTCCGGTTTTCTCGTCAACGACGACAAAACTGTTTTCGTTGATTTGGCTGACGTAGCCTTTCAGCTTCGTTCCGTCTTTCAGCTTGACGGCGATTTTTGCATCTTTGCCTGTGCCGAGTTTGGCGATATTCGCTTTGACCTTTTCCGCAAACTTCGCCGTCTTTTCCGCCTTCGTTTCGGCGAACGCCGTTGCGCCGAAAGATAAATTGATGACTAAAATTGCTATAATTAAAGTCAGATATTTTTTCAACATAATTTTCTCCTTTGCTATTTGTTTTATAGAACTCATTTATGCAGAAGCCCACACGAAGTAAGGGCGTATTCTCTAATCATTTTCCCACTCGATTATCGCGCGTGTTTCTGCATTTTAAAGTCACACTTACTTCGCGCGTGTTTCTGCATTTTAATTGCTGTCTTTTTTGTCCGTGTCGGATTTCTTCTCGCTTGCCGCGCGAACGAGGGCGAGTTTTTCAATCACGCGCTTTGCCATATCGGGCGAGCCGAGATTGCCGTCGAAAATAATCACGTCGCCCGTCGCAATTATCGAGCCGAGCCGCTGGCTGTAAATTTTGAATGTGAATTTGTATGTGAAAACGAGATGGTCAATTTCCAAAATCAAATCCGCGACATCTCTGTCTTCGACAAACGACAATCCCCAATCGTCAATTTCCTTTCGTTTGTTAAGTTCATTAACAAGTTGTTCGGGCTTAAAGAAAACCGTGTCGCTCGTCACGTAAATCGTCTTTGAAGCGGCGAGAATTTCCTTCGGCGATGTAGGTTTAATAACGACCGAACCGGGACCGCGCGGAGATAATGGCGTGACACCGCGCTGCGGCATCTGCACGGAATTTTGCGGAATTGGATATGGCGTGTTTTGAGGCGAGGGTGAGGACGGAATGTAGATTGAAGAATTGATGGACGGATTGCTGTAAGATGCCGAGCGGATTAAGCCTAAAATGCTTGAAAGCGGAACGGCGATACTTTGATTTTTAATTTCGGGATTTGTCGTCACGATTCCGAGCGGGTGACCGTTTTCGTCCAGCAAGAGCGCGCCCGCCGCGTTTTCCGCCACTCAAGGAACTATCATTTTGGGCGAAAATCGTTATCACGGACAAAAACAAACGATTAAACTTTCGGACGCGCAGCGTGTCAAGCATTTATGGCTGACCGGTTCGTCGGGAAGCGGCAAAACCTCGCTGGTAAATTTTTTAGTCGCGCAGGACATTGAAGC
>JBPCRW010000123.1:0-15547 GCA_050996405.1 Pyrinomonadaceae bacterium
CCGCATTGAAAGTCGGACAAGAAATCCGCGAAGAGTTGTCGCACGAACATCAAGCAAAAAAAGGCACGCCGACGATGGGCGGAGTTTTGATTCTCGGCTCGGTTTTTCTTTCAACAATTCTATGGGCGCGGCTCGACAGTTTGTATTTATGGCTGGCTTTGGGCGCGACCGTTTCGTTCGGCGTTATCGGATTTTTGGACGATTACATAAAAATCGTCAAAAAACGCAGCTTGGGTTTGACGGGCTGGCAGAAAATTCTCGGACAACTTTTAACCGCGATAGTCATTTGGGGTTGTCTTTATTTGGGGACGCATTGGGGAATCGATTATCGCTGGAATTTGAGTATTCCATTTTTTAAGGAAACTGCGATTACGAATATTACGAATGTCGGCGCGTTTATTTATTTGCTCTTTATCATTTTCGTCCTTTTGGGTTCGTCAAACGCCGTCAATTTAACCGACGGGATGGACGGTTTGGCGACCAGCGTGACGTTTATCGCAATGTCGGCTTTGACAGCCTTGACATATGTTTCCAGCGACCGGCGTTGGGCTGATTATCTCGACATCACGCACAAACCCGAAGCGGCTGAACTGACGGTTTTCTGCGGCGCGATGGTCGGCGCGTCTTTAGGATTTTTATGGTATAACGCGCCGCCCGCGCAGATTTTTATGGGCGATGTCGGCTCTCTGGCAATCGGCGGCGCGCTCGGCACGGTGGCGATTTTGACCAAGCAGGAATTTCTGCTGCCGTTTATCGGCGGCGTGTTTATTATCGAAGCCGTTTCGGTGATGACGCAGGTTTCGTATTTCAAATTTACGCGCCGGACAAAGGGCAAAGGCGAGCGGATTTTTCTGCAAGCACCTTTGCATCACCATTTCCAGCTTTCGGGCTGGAAAGAACCGAAAATCGTTTTCCGGTTCATTATTATTGCGATACTTTTCGCGTTGTTAAGTTTGTCAACATTGAAATTACGGTGAGAAAAATTCAAACAGGATGAACAGGATAAAACTGCCCGTTACTAAAATGTTTGAAAAATTCAATTATCTTGATTGAAAAAACAAAATAATCCTGTCTGTCCTGTTCATCCTGTTTGAATTTTTGTTTAGAAAGTGGAACTTCAAGGACGAAAAACTTTAGTTTTAGGCGCGGGCAAATCCGGCATCGCAAGCGCGAAATTTTTAGCGGCGCGCGGCGCGGTTGTCGCGCTGCATGACAAAAAGCCGGTTGCCGAATGGACTGGCGCGGCGCGGTCTTTGAAAAACGAAAATATTGGTTTGCTTGACGGGCAGATTCCGTCGTGGCTGCTTGACCAGATTGATTTGGTCGTGATTTCGCCGGGCGTTCCGACGAACGCGATTCCGGCGCGTTACGTCGAACGCAAGGACGGCGAAGTTATCGGCGAAGTCGAACTGGCTTACAGATTTTTGAAAGGAAGAATTGTCGGCATCACGGGTTCAAACGGCAAGACGACGACGACGACTTTAATCGGCGAAATTTTGGAAAATTCCGGTATTAAAACGCAGATTGGCGGCAATATCGGAACACCTTTGATTAGTCTGGTGGAAACTTCAACCGATGACGGCTGGACGGTAGTCGAACTTTCAAGTTTTCAATTGGAGACGATAAAAAATTTTCGCCCGAATGTCGCCGTCGCTTTAAACGTCACGCCGAATCATCTGGACAGATACGATTTTTTTCAAGATTACGCCGCCGCCAAACATCGTCTTTTTATGAACCAAACGGCGGACGATGCGGCGATTTTGAACGCCGACGACGAAACGACGGCGAGCTGGGCAAACGGTTTGAAAGCAAATGTCGTTTTATTTTCGACCGCCAGAGAATTGGACGAAGGTTTGTTTTTGTGCGGGCGCGATTTGATAGCCCGCGCGAACGGAAAAGAAAAAATTTTGACGACGCGCGATGAAATGAATCTGCGCGGCACGCACAATGTGCAGAATGTTTTGGCTTCTCTGGCGGCGGGTTTGGCGTGCGGCGCGTCGCCCGATTCGATGCGCGCGAGCGTGAGAAATTTTAAAGCCGTCGAACATCGTCTCGAATTTGTCGCGGAAATTGACGGCGTGAAATTTTATAACGATTCAAAAGCGACTTCGGTTGACGCGACTTTAAAAGCACTCGAAGCGTTATCAGAAGACGCGGGAAAAATAATTTTAATGTTAGGCGGGCGCGGAAAAAATGCGCCGTATGCGCCGCTTAAAAAATTGATAAAAGAGAATGTCCGCGCACTTGTTTTGATTGGCGAAGACGCGGACAACATCGAATTGCAATTGAAGAACTCGACGGAAATTATTCGCGCCGGTTTGATGGCTGACGCGATTGAAAAAAGTTTTGAAAATGCCGAAAAAGGCGATTCGGTTTTGCTTGCGCCCGCGTGCGCGAGTTTCGATATGTTCGGCTCGTTTGAAGAACGGGGAAGGGAATTTAAGTCCAGAGTCCATAGTCTAAAGTCCAAAGTCAGAGGAGTTTAGTGGAATGGCAAAGATTGAAAGGTTTCAGGATTTAGAGGGTTGGAAAATGGCTCGTAAAATAACGAGGGAAATTTATGATATTTCTAAGCGCGATAAGTTTAGCCGTGATTTTGCATTAGTAAATCAAATTCGCCGCGCTTCAATTTCAATCCTGTCGAATATTGCCGAAGGATTTGAGCGAAACGGCGATAAAGAATTTGTGCAATTTCTTTCGATTGCAAAGGCTTCTTGCGCTGAAGTTTATGCACAGCTTTATGTTGCCTTAGACCAAGAATATATTGATGATGCGAGGTTTAAAGAAATCGCAGGCGATTTAGAAGAAACGGGACGGGTAATCGGCGGATTGATGAAATATCTTCAATAATCGGAAATGCGCGGAAGTAAATTCAAATGACTCTAGACTCTGGACTTTGGACTCTGGACTAAGAATGGCTAAAAAGTTACGAATAGATTGGTTTATGTTTGCGATTGCCGCCGGACTCGCTTTGTTCGGCGCGGTGATGGTTTATTCGGCTTCGGCGATGATTTCGCTGAAAGAATCTGCTGACAATCCGAACGGCGCGACCCAATTTACTTATTTTTTTAAGCAATTCGGCTTTACGCTGGCGGGTTTAGCGGTGATGTATGCCACGTCGAGAGTTCCGTATCACTGGTATCAAAATAAAACGGTCGTTTATGGATTACTGATTTTGACAGCGGTTTTGCTGCTCGCCGTGTTCGGTTTTCCGGCGATTAACGGGGCGCGGCGTTGGATTCGTTTTCCGGGATTTTCGTTTCAGCCTTCGGAAATCGCCAAGGTCGCCGTGCCGGTTTTTCTGGCGTATTTTCTGACGAAAAACGAGAAAACGATTGCCGACTTAAAGGAAACTCTGCTGCCGTGCGCCGGAGTTTTAATCGGTTTATGCGGGCTGATTTTGTTTGAGCCGGATTTGGGAACAGTAATTGTTTTGGCGGCTGTTTTCATCGTCATCTATTTCGCGGCGGGCGCAAAAATGCTGCATCTTGTTCCCGCGATTGCGAGTTGCGTTGTCGTCGGCGGGTTCGCGCTAATTCTTTCGCCGTATCGCCGCGAACGGGTTTTAGCATTTTTAGACCCGTGGGCAAACGCCGACAAATCTGCTTATCAAGTTGTGCAGGGACTTTACGCCATCGGTTCGGGCGGCGTTCTGGGCGAAGGTTTCGCGCAGGGACAGCAGAAACTTTTTTATTTGCCGTATCCGTATTCGGATTTTATTTTCGCGGTCGTCGGCGAAGAATTAGGTTTAATCGGAACGATGGCGGTGGTGCTGGCTTTCGGATTGCTGTTGTGGCGCGGAACACGCGCGGCTTTGAACGCGCCGGACAGATTCGGGACGCTTTTGGGAATCGGCATTATCACCGGATTGATTACGCAGGCATTGTTTAATATCAGCGTCGTGATTTCAATTTTGCCCGCAAAAGGTATTCCGCTGCCGTTTATTTCCTACGGCGGTTCTTCGATTGTCGTGACGCTGTTTGCCGTCGGAATTTTGCTGAACATTTCGCAGCATTCGGGTTTCCGCGAAATCAAAAATGATGAGGCGGAGAGGATGGCGGCGAGAAAGAAACGCGGAAGATTATCAAAAGCGCGCGCTGTTTGAAAATGAAAAATTCAAACAGGATTGACAGGATGAACAAAATTGCTTCGACAAATTAAATTTAGGTTTTGATTCTATCTGTTCTGTCTGTCCTGTTTGAATAAATTTTATGAGAGTTCTAATCGCCGCCGGTGGAACAGGCGGACATATTTATCCGGGAATCGCCATCGCCAAAGAAATTATGCGGCACGATGTCGAGTCTGTAGTGAGATTTGTCGGAACGATTCGCGGATTGGAGACAAAACTTGTTCCGCAAAATGGTTTTGAACTCTCGACGATTGACAGTGCCGGATTGAAAAACGTTGGTCTTGCGGGAAAATTAAAAGGCTTGTTTGTTCTGCCGAAAAGTTTTCTTGAAGCGCGTTCATTGATAAAAAGTTTTCAGCCGGATGTTGTTGTCGGCGCGGGAGGTTACGTTTCGGGGGCGGTGCTTTTGATGGCGAGTTTGCTGCGCGTTCCGACGCTCGTGATGGATTCAAACGCGCTGCCGGGTTTTACAAATCGCAGGCTCGCGCCGTTTGTCACGAAAGCCGCTTTAACGTTTGAAGAAGCGTTGCCGTTTTTCGGTAAGAAAGGCATTGTGACGGGTAATCCCGTGCGAAAAGAGTTTTTTGAAATTGAGTCGAAAGCGCGAAGTGAAAAAATAAATCTTTTGATTTTCGGCGGTTCGCAAGGCGCGCGGGCAATCAATAACGCGATGACGGACGCGCTGGAGAAATTGCCGAAAGACAAATTGCAAATTACGCATCAGACGGGCGAATTTGATTTTGAAAAAGTGAGCGAAATTTACAAACGCGAAGGCTGGACGGCGGATGTTCGCGCATACATTTCCGATATGGTTGCGGAATTTGCCAAAGCCGATTTTGTGATTTGCAGGGCGGGCGCGACGACTTGCGCGGAACTGTCGGCGGCTGGAAAGGCTTCGATTATGATTCCGCTGCCGACTGCGGCGGACGACCACCAGCGCAAAAACGCCAAAGCGTTACAATCGGCGGGCGCGGCGCGAATGATTTTGCAGCGAGATTTAGACGGCGAAACTTTAGCAAATGAAATTTTAGATTTGATAAACGCGCCGGAAAAGATTTCGGTAATGGAACGGGCGGCGAAAAAATTAGCGCGCGAAGATGCGGCGCAGGTCACAGTTGATTTGATAGAAGATTTGGCAGGAAGAAAATAAAAACTGATTTTTGATTGAAAGATAAAAGATTTTACAAATCCAAAATCCAAAATCCAAAATCCAAAATCCAGATGTTTCGGCACGTTAAAAAAGTTCATTTTATAGGCATCGGCGGCATCGGTATGAGCGGCATCGCGGAAGTTTTGCGTAATCTCGAATTTGAAGTTTCGGGTTCGGATTTGGCAAAGTCGAAAAACACAGACCGGCTGGAAAAACTCGGCGTGAAAATTTGTGAAGGACACGCGGCGGAAAACGTCGGCGACGCGCAGGTTGTCGTCTATTCGTCCGCCGTCAAGGACGACAATCCCGAAATTATTTTTGCTAAGGAAAATTCTATTCCGATTATTCCGCGCGCCGAAATGCTTGCCGAATTGATGACTTTAAAACCGTATTCTGTTGCCGTCGCCGGAACGCACGGAAAGACGACGACGACTTCAATGGTCGCCACCGTTCTCGGACACGCCGGAGTTGACCCGACGACGGTGGTCGGCGGCGTGGTCGAAGTTCTCGGCTCAAACGCCAGACTCGGCGCGAGCGATTGGTTCGTCACCGAAGCAGACGAAAGTGACCGTTCATTTTTAATGCTCAACCCGACGATTTCCGTCGTCACGAACATTGATAAAGAGCATATGGAATCCTACAAAGGGATGGATGATGTCGTCGAATGTTTTACGGATTTTGTCAACAAAGTTCCGTTTTACGGCGCGTGTATTTTGTGCCTTGACGACCCGAATGTGCAGTTGATAATTCCAAAAATTAAACGCCGCCGCGTCACTTACGGAATGACCGCGCAAGCCGACATTTCGGCGCATGATGTTCAGTATAACGAACATTTCGGCTCGACATTTTCGGTTTGGAAAGGCGCGGAAGTTCTGGGCGAAATAAATTTGCCTGTTCCCGGACTGCACAATATTTATAACGCTTTAGCGGCAACCGCTGTCGCGCTGGAACTCGACATCGCCTTTGAAAAAATTGCCGAAGCCTTTATTAATTTCAAAAACGCCAATCGCCGTTTTCAATTCAAAGGCGAGGCGAACGGCATCACGGTAGTTGATGATTACGGGCATCATCCGACGGAAATTTTAGCGACGCTTTCGGCGGCGAAAAACGGTTCGGGCGGAAAACGAACAGTCGTCATTTTTCAGCCGCATCGTTATTCGCGGACACAGGAATTGATGAACGATTTCGCGCTCGCTTTTAACAACGCCGACGCGCTTTTCGTTCTCGATATTTACGCCGCCAGCGAACAGCCGATTGAAGGCATTACGGCGGAAAATCTGACTGAGAAAATCAAACTTTACGGTCACAAAAACGCGACGTATATCGGCGATATTGAAACGGCGACGGAAAAAGTTTTGCCGTCTTTGCAGGCGGATGACTTAGTGATTACATTAGGCGCGGGAAGCGTGACAAAACTTTCCGAGCAGATTTTGGAAACTTTAAAACAGGGCGCGTCGGCGTGATAAATAATAATTGAAAATACTATGGCAGCACGAAAAAGAACAATTAGACCGAAAACAAACGGCGTGAAAAAAAAGCGCATTTCTGCTACGCGAAGGCGCGGCGAATCGGCGCGTATTTTCGGCATTCTTATTCCTTTATTTTTTATCGCGTGTATCGTGTTCTGTCTCGGATTCCTGCTGTTGATGGGTTATCGCACGGTGACGGCTTCGACATTTTTCGACGCTAAAACGATTGACGTGCGCGGCACAAATCGCGTTTCGCGTGATGATGTCGAAAGAATCGTGCGAAGCCAGACGGAGAAAAACGGCGTGTGGAACGCCAATCTTGAAACTATCCGAAACGATGTCGAAAAATTTGCTTACGTTAAATCCGTCGCCGTTTCGCGCGTTTTGCCAAATACCATTCAAGTGCGCGTTGACGAGAGGATTCCGAAAGCTATTGCGCGGCTAAATAATGGCGCGGATGTCTGGGTTGACGACGACGCGCAGATTTTAGGAAAAGTTGAAAAAAACGATACGCGACCCGATTTTATTCTGCGCGGCTGGGATGAATCGAAAACCGAACGAGCGCAGAAGGAAAATCAGGAGCGCGTCAAATGTTTTGTCAAAATGCAGGACGATTTTCAAAAAAGCGGAGTGGCGAATCGCGTTACTTCAATCGTCTTAAACGATTTGCAAGACCCGCAAGCAACCATTGAAGATTCGGGAAAAGCGGTCAATATTTTTCTCGGCAAAGAAGATTACGGCAAGCGGCTTCAGCGGGCTTTGGACGTTATCGGCGGTAAGGGAAACCAAATCGAATCGCTGATTTCGCACGGCGCGGGCGTGACGGCGAAATATCGGGAATAGTGGTAAGCGGTGAATGGTGAATGGTAAGTTTTTGCTTTCCACTCACCATTCACCACTCACCACTCACCACTAAAGAGATGAATCGTGAAATACAGGCAGTCGGATTAGACATCGGCACGAGCCGCATCAGATGCGTTATCGGCGAAGCGGCGGACGGCGGCGTAATGAACGTCGTCGGTTTCGGGCAATCGGAATCGCGGGGTTTGAGACGCGGCATCGTGACGACGACCGACGCGGTTGCCGAATCAATTAAAAAAGCCGTCGAAGAAGCCGAGCGTTCCAGCGGGCTGGAAGTCCAAGCGGTGACTATCAACATTTCGGGCGAACATCTGCGCGGCGAAAATAAAAACGGTGTCGTCGCGGTTGCGGGCGCGGGACGCGAGATTACGAATGAAGATGTCGAACGTGCCGTCGAATCGGCAAGCGCGATGCAATTGCCAGCCGGTTGGGAAATTATTAACCGTATTCCGCAGGAATTTATTATTGACGGTCAGGACGGAATTATCGAGCCGATTGGAATGACCGGCGCGCGGCTTGAAGCGAAAGTCCATATTGTCACGAGTCCGAGCGCGGGCAGACAAAATATCGTCAAGGCGATTCATAACGCGGGTTTGGAAATCGAGCAAATGATGCTCGAACCGCTGGCGGCGGCGGAAAGCGTATTGACCGAAGACGATAAGGAATACGGCTGCGCGTTGGTCAATATCGGTTCGGATGTCACCAGCGTGATGATTTTCGGGCGCGGCGCGGTTCAGCACACGGCGGTTTTTCCGTTTGGCGGAATGCTTTTGACCAAAGACATCGCGCACGGATTGCGCGTTTCGATTCCAGATGCCGAGCGTATCAAAAAGAAATTCGGTTGCGTCGCGGGATTTTTGATGCAGGATGACGAGAAACAGGAAATCATTGAAATAACGCCGGTTGGACGCAGCGAAACACGCGGACTTTCAAAAGAAATTTTGTGCGACATAATGCAGCCGCGAGCGATTGAACTGCTGCATCACATCGCCGGAGAAATTCAAAACGTCGGCGGGCAGATTTCGAGCGGCGTAATTTTAACCGGCGGCGGCGCGAGCGTTCGCGGCACGGTTGAAATTGCCGAACAGGTTTTCGACGCGCCGACGCGGGTCGGTTTTCCGCTGAAAAATCGCTTCGGCGGATTGATTGACGAAATCCAAAATCCGGCGTGGGCAACCGCCTGCGGGCTGGCGTTTGGTTCGATGCGCCTGCAAATCCGCGAACACGGCGCGGGCGGAAAATCGCCAACCAAAAGAGTTGCCGAGTGGTTTGAAAATTTTCGAGAAAAATTTCGGTAAATTTACACGAAATTAACATTTCGGACTGGATTTTTATACGCAAATCGTTGTATGCTTTTTCGCCGGAGATACAATATCTTGTTGATTTGCCGAAAACGGTCTTCTCGAAGTTTCACCACGAGCAGTTTGAAAAAAATCAGGAAAGCGCAAGCAATTATATTAGTAATGGACGGTCTTCAAATGAATAATAACGGAATCAAAATTTTTATGGACGAACCGCCAATCACCGGGGCAAGAATTAAAGTGATTGGTGTCGGCGGCGGCGGCAGCAATGCCGTTAATCGAATGATTGAAGCGGGCGTGAAAGGCGTTGAGTTTATCGTGGCGAACACGGACGTTCAGGCACTCAATAATTCAAAAGCTCCAATCAAAATTCAGCTTGGCAGTAAATTGACGCGCGGCTTGGGCGCGGGAGCCGACCCGAAAATCGGACGCGATGCCGCGCTGGAAGACCACGAGAAAATTCTCGACGTGCTGGAAGATTCGGATATGGTTTTTGTGACCACCGGACTCGGCGGCGGAACAGGAACGGGTGCCGCGCCCGTCATTGCTTCGCTGGCGATTGAAATCGGCGCGCTGACGGTGGCGGTCGTCACGAAACCGTTTTCGGTCGAAGGCAAGAGCCGGATGGCAAAAGCCGAAAGAGGTTTAGCCGAGTTGCGCGATTGTGTGGATACGATTATTACGATTCCGAATTCAAAATTAAAGGAAGTCGAAGAAAAAATTTCGATTATGGAAGCGTTTCGCCGCGCCGACGATATTTTGCTGCAAGCCGTGCAGGGCATTTCGGATTTAATCACCGTTCCCGGAATGATTAATTTGGACTTTGCCGATGTCAAAGCCGTGATGCAGGGAATGGGTGTCGCGCTGATGGGCATCGGGCATGCGAAGGGCGAAAACGCGGCGGTCAAAGCGATGAAATCCGCGATTGATTCAAAACTTTTGGAAGAAAATTCTATCAAAGGCGCGAAAGGCGCGCTGATTAACATCACCGGCTCGAAAAATATGCCGCTCGACGAAATCGAAGATGCGATTTCGCTGATTCACGAAGAAGCGCACGACGACGCGAACATCATTTTCGGAACGGTATTTGATGAATCAATGGAAGACGAAGTGAAAATTACGGTCATCGCCACCGGCTTTGATAATCAGGCGCAAGCTGCCATTCCCGAGCCGTCGGCTGGGCATTCCGGTGCCGTCTCGTCAATGATTAACCGGCAGCCGATTGGCAGACCGGCTGAAAAAAAGGAAGAAGATATTAACGTGCCGACTTTTATCCGGCGGCAGGCAGACTGAATTTAATGCAAAATTAAAAATGCAAAATTGGAGACGCGGGTTTTGAAATTGAGTTGTTAAATCGCAGCGGGTAAAATTTTATCGGGAAAATAAAGGTATGAATGAAAGAGAAAAAACCGGCGGGCAAAACTATTCGCGTCAATCTGCGGATGCTTCGGAAGCGGCGCGCAAAAAAAATGCGCCGCCAGCCGAGACGAACGCCGAGATTTACTATTATAGAAAACAGATTGATTCGCATACCTTGATGACGATTGTGCTGCAGGACGGCGAAGAAATCGAAGGCACAATCGAATGGTATGACCTTGAGGCTTTAAAAGTGAACCGCAAAAACGCGCCGAACGTTCTGCTTTTAAAACACAACATCAAATATATGTTCAAGTCAGAAGACCGCGAACAATTGGGAAAGTAAAAGTAAAAAGATAAAAGGCAAAAAATTTTATTCAGGCGAATAATCTTTGGCGGATAAAATTTGTCGAGCAGGTGAAAATCTCTCCGAAAGAAATCGTTTTTCAAAAATATAATTCAAATCAAACTCTGCCGCGCGTCGGCATTACGATAGGCGATGCCGCCGGCATCGGTCCCGAAATCACGCTCAAAGCCGTCGCCGACGAACGAATCGGGGAAATCTGCCGCCCCGTTCTTATCGGAGATGCGGATTTTCTGCGCCGCGCGATGCGGGATTTGAATTTGCAAATTGATTTTACGATTGTCAAAAAAGGCGAGAAAATTCCGGCGGATTCCTCGTCAATCGTCATTTACGATTTGGCGAATCTGAACGGCGAAATCGTAATTGGACAAGATGCGGCGTTGACCGGAAAGGCGGCGGCTGAAAATATCGAAACTGCTGTCGGGCTGTGGCGCGACAGGGAAATTGACGCGATTGCGACCGCGCCAATCAGCAAAAAAGCGATTCAAATGGGCGGCTACAATTTTCCCGGACACACGGAATTTCTCGCCGAGTTGACCGATACAAAAGAATTTGCGATGTCGTTTTTTGCCGAAAAACTGCGCGTCGTGCTGCTTTCGATTCACGTTTCTCTGCGCGACGCAATCATTGCGGTGAAAAAAGAAAATCTCGTTCGATTGATACTTTTTACCAATCGTGAAATGGAAAAACTTCTGAAAAGAAAAGTGAAAATCGCCGTTGCCGGTCTTAATCCGCACGCTTCGGAATGCGGGTTGTTCGGCGACGAAGAAGCGCGGGAAATCGTTCCAGCGATTGAAATGGCGCGTGCAAAATTTGGCGTTGACGTTTCGGGCGCGTATTCGCCGGACACGATTTTTCTGCGCGGCTATCGCGGCGAATTCGATGCGGTCATTGCCTGCTATCACGACCAGGCGACGATTGCCGTTAAATGTCTGTCGTTCGGCGCGTCGGTTAATGTGACGCTCGGTTTGCCGCTCGTCAGAACTTCGGTTGACCACGGCACGGCTTTCGATATTGCCGGAAAAAACGCGGCAGACGCTTCGAGTATGAAAGCCGCCGTCAATTTAGCCGCCGCATTATCAAACAATTCGTAAAGAAAAATTCTGATAGTTCTGGTAGAATGGAAAAACTGAAAGGGAAAAGTTAATGAACGAAGAACAAAAAGACATAAAAGCCCAGGTTTTAGTCGCGGACGACGACCCGGCAATTCTTCGTCTGGTCAAAACAATCGTCGAAAAAGAAGGTTATACGGTGCTGGCGGCGCGTGACGGGCGCGAAGCCTATAAACTTTTGGTTTCGGGCGAGCAATTCGCGGCGGCGATTTTCGACGTGGTGATGCCGTATATTCAAGGCACGGAACTGGTTAAACATATGCAGTCGGAAAAACGTCTGATGAAAATTCCCGTGATTATGATGACGGCTGAACAGAATCCGCGCCTTCCGTCGGAAAGTTTTGCGTTCGGCGCGGTCGCCTTTTTGCCGAAACCTTTTACAACCGTGCAGTTGCAGACGATGCTGCGAATGTTTGTTCAAAAAACTTCGGAATAATTGAATATCCGAAAGTTTTCTTGACGTATCGGGCAACGAATGATAGCTTTCAAAAACGAAATAAAATTTCTTTCGCAACCGAATTTTCAGTAGTTCGATAAACTGACAGGAGCGGATAATCTTAGTGGCACAACGAAAATTATTGCTGGCGGACGATTCGATAACGATTCAAAAAGTTGTTAATTTGACCTTTGCCGACGAGGGAATTGAAGTTTTGACGGTCGGCGACGGCGATGCGGCGATGGAAAAATTGACCGAGTTTAAGCCGGATTTGATTATGGCGGATGTCAATATGCCGGGACTGAACGGCTACCAAATCTGCGAAAAAATTAAACAAAGCGCGGATTTCGGCACAACTCCGGTTATTTTGCTGGTCGGTTCGTTCGAGCCTTTTGACGAAGCGGAAGCGCGGCGCGTCGGCGCGGATGATTTTCTCACCAAACCTTTTCAATCGATTCGTCAACTGGTCAGCAAAGTAACAGAACTGCTCAATTCGGAAAGAAAAACTGCGGCTTCGGCGGGTGCGGAACACGCCGGAAATCCTATCGCGGAAACGGAAAATAATCTTTTCGTCGCGCCTTCCGCCAAATTTGACGATGCGGGACTGGATGACGAAATGATTCAGACAAACCAGCCGAGCGGTTTTATTTTTGACGAACAGTCGAAATTTGAAACCAAAGCAGAACCGGCGGAAGATTGGACGAAAACTCAAACGCCTTCAGCCGGAGAAAAGACTGCGCCGTCAGACGAAACTTCAGAAATACAAAATCCGGCGGCACAATCCGCGTCGGAAAATGTGACCACAACTTCCGACGCGAAATTTTCGCGCCCGCCTGCCGCTTTTGACGACGACGATTTTTTAGAAATTCCGTTTGACGAAGACGAAGAAGAAGCGGAAACCGAGCCGGAAGTTTCGCCGGTCGGTGAAACGGAAACCGCGCCAGCCGAAAATCAGTCAATTGAAACGGAAAACAGGGCGGAAACTGCGGCGGCTGAAAATCGAGCAGATGAAACAGAGCGTCAGGCAGAAATCGTAACGGCTGATTTGTCGAAACAAAATGAATCTGTTTCTGATGAGATTACAGAAATACAGCAGCCGGAATCTGCGCCCGCTAATGAACAAAATCAGAATGCCGCGTCTTTCGCCGCTTCACCGGAATTGTCGCTCGAAACAATTGATGTAATTGTGCAGAAAGTCGTCGAAAGACTGTCCGATAAAATTGTCAGGGAAATCGCCTGGGAAGTCGTTCCGCAAATGGCGGATTTGATTGTTAAAAAGTTGGCGGAAGAAAAGCTGAAGGAGTAATCGGTAATTAGTAATTGGTAATTAGTCGCGGTTAGTTTTCCAAAGCAGGATGAAAACTAGCCGTTTTTGTTTTAAAATTACAAATCCGTTAATTGTTAAACGCAACTTTTTCAGTTTTCAATTAACCGTTAGACGTTAAAAGAAATGGAAATCGCCAAAGCATATAATCCGAAGGAAGCCGAAGAAAATCATTACAAGATTTGGGAGACGCGCGGATATTTCGCGCCGGAAATTAACGAAAATCCGAACGCGCCAGTCTATTCAATCGTCATTCCGCCGCCGAATGTAACGGGCAGTCTGCATATGGGACACGCGCTCCAACATACCTTGATGGATATTTTGATTCGTTGGAAACGGATGCAGGGATATAAAACTTTGTGGCTCGTCGGCGTTGACCACGCGGGAATTTCGACGCAGCTTCAGGTGACGAAAAAACTCTGGGCGGAAGAAAAGAAAACGCGCTGGGATTTGGGACGCGAAGAATTCGCGCGGCGCGTCTGGGAATGGAAGGAGAAATACGGCGGCGAGATTACAAGACAAATTCGGCGCGAAGGCGCGTCGGTTGACTGGTCGCGCGAACGCTTTACGATGGACGAAAGTTTATCAAAAGCGGTGCGCGAAGTTTTTGTTCGTCTTTACGAAGAAGGCTGGATTTATCGCGGAAAACGCATCGTCAATTGGTGTCCGAAAGATAAAACCGTGCTGTCGGATTTGGAAGTCAAAGAGGAAACACGCAAAGACGGCAAACTTTATTTTCTAAAATATCCGTTAAAGGAAGCGGCAGAAAAACGACCGTCAGAAAGTGTAGAAGATTCCGCCCGCGCTCACGCTTGGGCTTCTGATACGAAAACAATTACGGTCGCCACGACGCGCCCCGAAACAATGCTCGGCGATACTGCCGTTGCCGTCAATCCGAAAGACGAACGCTACAAAAATTTAATCGGGCAGATAATCGAACTGCCTTTGACGAGGCGCGAAATTCCGATTATCGCCGACGAATATGTTGACGCGGAATTCGGCACGGGCGCGGTCAAAATTACTCCGGCGCACGACGCGAACGATTATGAAATTGGTTTGCGCCACGATTTGCCGCAAATCAGCGTGATGAACGACGACGCGACGATGAATGAAAACGCGGGCGCGGAATTTATTGGTTTAGACCGTTACGCGGCGCGTGAAAAAGTCGTCGAAAAATTTGAAAAACTCGGACTGCTCGAAAAAATTGAGGATTACGAAATCGTTTTGCCCGTTTGCGAACGCTGCAAAACCGTTCTCGAACCGCTACTTTCGGAACAATGGTTCGTCAACATGTCGGAGATGCGCGAGATGGCTTTGAATCTGATGCGCGAAAAAGGCGAGCCGCATTTTTTCCCGCAAGTTCCATATCAAAAAGTTTATACGACGTGGCTCGAAAATCTGAAGGACTGGACGATTTCGCGGCAGCTTTGGTGGGGACATCAAATTCCGGCTTGGTATGATTTAAAAGGAAATATTTTCGTGGCGCGTTCCGTTAAAGAAGCTGTCGAACAAGCAGGAACGGGAGATTTGATTCAAGACGAAGACGTTTTAGACACCTGGTTTTCGTCCGCGCTGTGGTCGTTTTCGACGCTCGGCTGGAACGGCGAAATTACTGAAACCGAAGATTTAAAAACTTTTCATCCAACCGACGTTTTAGTCACGGGACGCGACATTATTTTTCTCTGGGTTTCACGGATGGTGATGACTTCGCTGAAATTCGTCGGCGAAAAACCGTTCAAAGATGTGATTATTCACGGCACGGTTTTGGACAAAAACGGGCAGCGAATGTCGAAAACGAAAAATAACGGAATTGACCCGCTCGACGTTTTTGACAAATTCGGCGTTGACGCGACTCGAATGACGCTCGCGGATTCGGCAACGGGCGCGGATTTCGCCTGGCGCGACGAACGGGTCGAATCGTTTCGCAATTTCGCCAACAAAATCTGGAACGCGACGCGCTTTTGCCTTTTAAATTCCGAAGGCGCAAAAGTTGATGCCGCGAGTTTGGGAAATGCCGAATCAATCACCGATAAATGGATAATTTC
>JBPCRW010000167.1:0-4456 GCA_050996405.1 Pyrinomonadaceae bacterium
GAAATGTTTGCGTCTGTCGGCAGACGGGCGAACCCGACAACCGCGAATAATCAATTAAACGACAGCGGGCAAGAAACACTTGCCCAACTTGAATTTGAGTTTCACGAAGATAGGCACTCGGAACTTTGCCGACGCATCTTGCGCCAAGCCAGAGCGACGGGGCGCGGCACGTTTGAAATGAAATGCCCGGCGCATAACGGCAACGGCAATTCGTCGCTCTTTTACGACCCGGCAAAGCGAACCGTCGCTTGTATTAAAAAGCCGAATCCGTGCGGCTATTTTGAGATTTTAGCGACTTTCGGATTACCAAGCGGACATCTGCCAAGCCGTGAACACGCGGGCAATGATTCACGCTCAAACACAAAAGAAAAAAAGCCTTTGAAACGGCTAAAAACCGTCAAGATGTCCGACGTGCAAACGCAGGAAGTTAAATGGTTGTGGCAAGACTATATTCCGCAAAGCGCGTTCACTATTTTGGAAGGTGAAGAAGGACTTGGTAAAACTTGGCTGCTTTGTGTTGTCGCCGCAGCGACGGCGCAAGGTTACGGTTTGCCGAACAATCCAAACACCGAATCCGCAAATGTGTTGATGATGTCGGCTGAAGATTCGCTTTCGTTTGTCATCAAACCGCGTCTTGAAGCGGTCAAAGCACCGTGCGAAAGAATCATTGCCATTGACGAACATTTTACGCTCGATGCCGACGGCATTTTGCGGCTGGAATTTGAGCTTGCAGAACACGCGCCGAAACTTGTCATCATTGACCCGCTTTTCTCTTACGCCGGAAAAATCAATTTGAACAACGATAACGAGATTCGTTCTATTACGGGCGAACTAACACGGCTGGCTGAAAAGTATGAATGTGCCATCGTCGGAGTCAGGCACATCGGCAAATCAAAAGGAATGGGCGACCCGCGAAACGCAGGCTTGAACGGCATCGGTTGGCGGGCATCGGCGCGTGTCGTTTTGCTTGTCGGAAAAGACCCGAACGACGAACGGCAGCGGGCGATTGTGCAAACGAAAAACAATCTTGCGCCAAGAAACGAGAAAGCTATCGGTTACGAAATTATCGGCAACGAGTTTTTCTGGAAGGAAAGCAGTTTGACGGCGCAAATGATGTTATCGCTTCCAAAAGACGACGACGAGCGCGGCGAACAAACCGAAGCGGTTGCCTTTTTGCGCCAAGTCTTGCGCGACGGCAAACGTAAATCCGGCGATGTGATAACCGAAGCCGATAAATTAGGAATTACAAAACAAAGGTTGAGAACGGCGCGGCACAAACTCGGAATCGAACCGAAGAATGAAGGTTTCGGAAAAGATAAACAATGGTTTTGGGAGTTACCGAAAAACGTCTGCTTAGATGTTGATGCGGCTTGCTTAGATGTTGATAAAAGCGGCAATCAACATCTAAACGCAAATCATAGCGGTAAAACAAGTTATGACAACGATTTACTCTTAGATGTTGATGTTGCCGCAAATCAACATCTAAGCGCGGAAAATCAACATCTAAGCGACCCGCAAAAATGCCCGGATTGCAATAAAAGTTTAGACACAACCGACGGCGGACAATTATTTTGCCCGTTGTGTTTGACCTGTTACACAAAAACGATATGAACCGAAAAGCCAAAGGAAACCGGAACGAATATAAAACGATGCGCTTGCTTGAATCTATCGGCTACGAATGTTTCAGAATGGCGGCAAGCAAAGGCGCGTTTGACGTGATAGCCGTATCAGTGTCGGACGTGCTGCTTATTCAAGTCAAATCAAATCGCTTGCCTTCGCAGTTTGAAATGGAAACAATCCGTGCCTTTGCTTGTCCGGCAAACGCTCGAAAACTCGTTCACGTTTGGCAGGATAGAAAACGCTTGCCGATTGTCAAAGAAGTTTGATGTCAGAGTTTGACGCATTTTGGCAGAAATAAAACGAATATGCCTAAACCAAACAATAAAGAAAAAGCATTGAACGCGCTTCTTAATTCGGCATCTGTGACGGACGCTTCAAAGCAAAGCGGATTATCTGAAAGAACGCTTTACCGCTTTCTTGAAGATGCGGAATTTAAGACAGAATATCAAAAAGCGCGGCGAAGGATATTTGAGCAAAACATCTTTCGTCTCCAATCGCTTCACGCCGGAGCGGTTGATGCGCTCGAAAGGAATTTGAATTGTGAAAATTCGTCGGTTGAAGTCCGCGCGGCGCAAATCATTATCGAAGGAAACCGCAAAGACTTTGAAACCTTCGATATTTTAGAACGCTTGGAGACTTTGGAAAATGACCATCAAAAACAGATTGAAGAAACTGCAAAGCCAAATAACCGGAAACGATTCTGAATTTTGCGGCTGTGATAAAGAAACGGTTTTTAAGATTGTGCCTTTTGAGCAAAAAGAAGAAACGCTTGAAACCACTTATTGCGAGCTTTGCAAGAAACCGATGCCCGAACCTTTTAGATGCACTTTTTCTTTTAATAACAATATCGAGGTTATTGAGCCAAAAACGGATTTTAGCCGCGAAGAATTTGAAGAATGGCAAAACAAGCACGTTGTCAGCAAACATATCAGCTATGAAGAACATTTGGCGGAAAGCAAAAAAGAAACATTATGAGCATTTTGAATAGATTAAAGAAACTTGAAACGGAAAGCCCAAACAAACCGCCGTGCTTTTGCAATAAAACATTGCTTGATATTTGGTATGGCGAGCCGGGCTTTTCCGCTTTGAAACCTTGCCCGGCTTGTAAAAACCAATTTGATTTTTGGGCGAATCTTGCCCGCGATGCCGAGACATCAGAAAATTTAACAGACATTAAAAAGGAAGCAATATGAGCATTTTGAATAGATTAAAACGGCTTGCCGCTAACTTGATAAATGACTCCGGCTTTTGCGATTGCAACGGTCAAGAGCAGCAAATTGAAATACGGCAAATACCGATAAAATATGATGCCTACGCAACGGGCAAATACGTGCCTTATCAAGATTCTGATACAGCAAAGGAAATTGACCGCGAATCAGAAACCGAAACACTAACTTTTGAGAATTGCGAGAGATGCGGCAATGCGATAAATAAGCGCGTGATTATTCTTAGTCTTGTGGGAAGCTAACCAGACAAATAAAAGGCTTATTTTTCGCTTTTGTCTTTCGGCGGTCTGCCTGTCGGTCTATCTTCGACAAGCTGCAAGTCCGATTCTTTAATGACGTAAGAGTTACCTATCTTTTGAGCCGGAAGCCGTCCTTGAGAAATTAACGCTTGAACCCTTTGATGATTGACACCGAGTATTTGAGCAACTTCTTTCACACTTAAAAGTTTGTCGTTTTCCATAACAATTCAAGAATAATTTCTTTTGAAATTATAGTCAAACTACTACCTTTTGAGTTGCATAAACATAGTAGAACTACTATACTTTATCTTAGTTGGAAACAACTTATTTCAATCAAAAAGGAAGGAAAAGAAATGTTTATTTTGAAAGGAGAGGCGCAACTTGAAAACGCGATTGCAAAGGCTTTGAAAATTCGCCCGCGTGTCAAATTCGATTGCTTCGGACGTTACCGCGTTTCCGGCAGCAAAGGCGGATTTTATACCGTGATTTGTAAGAAATCAGATAACGGTTATAAGACGGTTGAATGCACTTGCAAAGGCGCGGAAAAAGGCTTGGTTTGTTACCACGCGGTTTCAGCACTTAGTTTGCACATCGGACTCGCAAGAGAGTGTCAAACGGCAACCGCATAAACGCGAAAGGCTTAGGAAAGCGGAAACTTCCCTAAGCCCGAAACTATCCAAAGGAATGAATCACTAAACCAAAGGACACGCCGATTTTATCAGAAAGCGTGTCCTTATCCAAAATTAAAATTATGGCAGGACAAATAATCAAACGCGGCGATTCTTGGACAGTTCGCGTATTTCTCGGACGCGATACGAACGGCAAGCGAAAGTTTCATAACAAAACGGTCAAAGGCGCGAAGAAAGACGCACAGAAAGTCTTAAATTCAATGCTGCGCGATGCCGACTTAGGCTTGCTCGGCAATTCGCAAAAACAAACCCTAAACGAATATCTGGACGTTTGGCTTGATACGATAGCTAAACCAAGATTGCAGCATCGGACTTTCAAAGATTACGGCGATTTGTTGCGCCGGTATGTCCGCGAATCGCTCGGAAACATCAAACTTTCCGATTTAAAAGCCGTTCAAATTCAAATGCTCTACGGTCAAATGCTTGAGCGCGGACTTTCGCCGCGCATCGTTCGCTACACACACGCCACGCTTTCAAGCGCGTTAAAGGAAGCCGTCAAACTCGACATCTTGCCGCGAAACGTCGCAACGCTTGTGCAATTGCCCAAACAGACGAAAAAAGAAATGGACGTTTTGAGCAAAGACGAAGCCGTTTTATTTCTCGAAACTTTGGAAGGCGAACGGCTGGCAACGATGTTTTCTTTTGCTTTGGCAAGCGGTATGCGATGCCAAGAATATCTTGG
>JBPCRW010000183.1:0-4342 GCA_050996405.1 Pyrinomonadaceae bacterium
ATTGTGCCGCTGACAATAACTTTGTCGCCGGCTGCCGCGCGTGAAGCCGAAATATTCGCTTCGGTTTCCATCAAGCCGACGCCCGCCGTGTTGATAAAAATTTTGTCCGCGCCGCCTTTCTGCACGACTTTCGTATCGCCCGTCACGATTTGGACGTTCGCTTCATCGGCGGCTTTCCGCATCGAAACGCAGATTTTTCGCAAATCTTCAACCGGAAAACCTTCTTCAATAATAAATCCGGCGGACAAATAAAGCGGACGCGCCCCGCTCATCGCCAAATCATTAACCGTGCCGTGAATCGAAAGCGCGCCGATGTCGCCGCCGGGGAAAAATATCGGGTCAACGACATAGGAATCGGTTGTAAAAGCGATTTTTTTTGCGCTGTTCGGGATTTCAAAAACAGCCTGGTCTTCAAGTTTTTCGAGCAGCGGATTTTTGAAATATTCCAAAAATAAACCTTCCACAAGGTCGTGCATCGCCCGTCCGCCGCTGCCGTGCGCGAGCGTGATGTGCGTTTCTCTGATTTTATGCTTTCGCCGCCGCGCCCGTTCGACGCGCTCGAAAAGCGGATTGGTTGTAAATGGTTCGGTCATTATTTAATTTCTCAGCAACGGACGGAAGCCCGCCTGCTCAAAATGTTCATCAGTTGTCAGCGCGCCGGTTATGCCGCGTTCCCGCATCACGACGAATGATACGCAATCAACCAAACTCCAATCTTTATCAGGTCGGCTGATGAATAATTCAAACGCCCGCCTATAAAGTTCTTCCGCCAACGGTACGATTTCAACTTGCTGGTCTTGTTCGAGCGCGTCCAGTAACTCGACGGCGGCTTGACGATAACGCCGTTTCGATAAGGCGTTTCCGATTTCAAGCAAAACGGCTCGCGTTGTGACAAGCGGAACTCCATCGGATTCTAAGTCTTCAGATATTTCAACGGCGCGTTCGTGATGCGCGTCCGATTCGACCGATAAAGCAATCGCGTAAGCCGTATCAAGGAAAATCTCATTCGCCATCCATTTTCGCTCCGCCGTAAAGATAATCGTCTATCCTTGAAGAAAAATCCTTTGGACCTTGCAGGCGCAGAGAGCGCGCCGTGCGAAGAAACGATTTCGGCACGTTCTCGGCGGTTGGTTTGACTCGAATGACAATTTCAACTCGCGTATTCGGCTCAAGGTCGATTTTCTCGTCAGGGCGAAAAACCGCGCCGTCAAAAACAGCTTCCAGTGTTTTAGTCATATTTCACCTCGTCCGTATTTTATCACGATTCCAATCTTAGGTTTCGCCGCCGCGCCCGTTTGACGCGCTCGAAAAGCGGATTGGTGGTAAATGGTTCGGTCATAATATTTTAAGTCGCCGCTAACTTGCCGATAATTCCTCTTTCGATAACGAAGCCGCTTCGTAGAAAACCTTTTTGATTTCGGGATATTTTTCGCGCACCTCTTTTTCGATGCGGCGAATCACCGAGCGTAATTCATCGCTCTGAATATTTTTGACGAATTGCAGTTCGAGCGTCAGCACGACATCGTCGGGACCGATATAAATCGTCAGCGCGTTCAAAACTTTTTCGACGCTTCGCTCGCTGGTGACAATTTTGCGAATGTCATCTAATTTTCCCTTTTCCAACGCCTCGCCGATTAAAAGACTTTTCGTTTCATAACCTAAAAACAAAGCGACGAGTCCGAGCAGCAGTCCAATCAAAATCGAAGCGATGCCGTCAAAATAAGGATAACCGAATTCGTGTCCGAAAAAAATGCCGAGAAACGCGATTGCCAATCCGATAATCGCAGTCGAATCTTCCAGCACAACCGTAAAATTCGTCGGGTCTTTGCTCGCGTGAATCGCCTCTAAAACGTTTTTTCCCTTTCGGGTTTTCCGAAACGCCTTCCAGCCGAAAGACCATGAAATGCTTTCAAAAACACACGAGACTGCGAGAACGACGTAATTCCAAAATGGATTCGTCATTTCAACCGGATTGAGCAGATGCAGAACGCCTTCATAAAAGGATACGCCGCCGCCGACGGCAAAAATACTAAGCGCGACAATCAGCGTCCAAAAATAAAGCTCTCTGCCGTGTCCGAACGGGTGCGCGTCATCGGGCGGTTTTTTGCTTTGACGCAAGCCGTAAAAAATCAAACCGCCATTGCCCGTATCTACCATCGAATGAATGCCTTCGGACAACATCGCCGAACTGCCCGACAAAGCGGCGACGATAAATTTGATGACGGCAATCAGCAAATTGCCAATAATCGCGGCGACAATCGCCGTTTTTGACGCGCTTTCAGTTGTCGAATTATTTTCCGGCAATGCTTTTATTTTAATTTCGATTCGTCGTCGGTAGTATCAGCCTCACGATAGACCGGCTTTTTCGGCGGCAGCAAATACAAAAGCGACAATCCGACACACAAAATCAAACCCGCGATTCCGTTCCACAACGCCAGTAAAACGGCTGATAAAGACACCGCGAAGCTCACTACAAAGATGCGCGTCGAATAACCGATGAACGATTCATCGAGTTTTTCATCCAACAATCCGCGCTTGCGTCGACTGCCGTAAAGCCACGCCAGCATCCAGGAAAAAGCAGGCAGAAATAGCCCGAAAGCGTAAAAGACGATTGCCGTCTGCTGCCATTGCGAATCGTCAATATAGCGGGCTAAAACGGCGGTCGGAAACGGCAGAAACGAAATGCACATCAAAAAGAACAAATTAACCAAGATAAAACCGTGGTCGGTTTTTTTATAAAGTTGAAAAATATAATGATGATTCGCCCAGTAAATTCCAATCATCAGAAAGCTGAAAACGTAGCCGAAATAAGATGTCCACAAATTCAATAATTCTCTGCCGAGACTTATCCCATTTTGCAGTTCGGGAACTTTGATTTCCAGCACGAGTAAGGTAATAGCAATCGCAAATACGCCGTCGCTAAAGGCTTCGATTCGTCCGGTTGTCCACACATTCGGCTCTCGTGTCGCCATACGATAATTTCAAATAATCTGACAAATAAATTTTCGATTCAAGTCGTTTTGCCGGGCAGATAATAAAATCGCAAAACGATAAGTCCGGCAATCCCCGCCGCGCACAGCAGCAAATCAAACGCGGTAATATCGGGATTAACGGTTTTGCGGGCGAGAACAAAAACCACGACTTCGACCGCCGCGCTCAAACGCCGAAACAGCAAAAGCAGCGCGAATTCGGCGGTAATCGCAATCAGCAGTAGATTCTCGATAATTTTCTGCAAAACCGAATATTCGTCCTTCGGCTGCCAGAGCGACGGGAAACCCCGCGCGACCGTTTCGTATGCGGCGATGCCCGCCGCAGCGAGCAGCAGCACCGCCAGCACGATGAGGAAAAAATGAACGACAGCACCCAGATAATTTCCGACGACACGCTCGGCATTGCTTTCCTCGCCCGTTCCAATCTCGTCTTCATTTGGTTCTTCTGCCGCATTTTTAGTTGGCGACTCCATAATCTTGTTTATAACAAATCGCGCACTGCGCGCCGCACTAAATCAGTCGTCAATCCATAAACCAAATGCGCCGAAAGCGCGGAAACGTGCGTCGAAAGCGGAAATTCCGTGACAGGTTTCGACAGTCCGAGCGCGGGAACGACCACTTCGTCGGCAATCAGCCAAACCGCCGCGCCGAACGGCAAACCCGCGCCTATCGTAGTTTCGGGAGCGACTTCGGAAGCAATGCCGTAAATCAAACCCGACGTTGCGCCCATCGCATAATGCATCGCTTCGCCCGCCGGTTTTTTTTCGCTTTCCGTCAACCTGTGGTCGAAAACGTCTTTGGAAATCTTTTTGGCGGCTTTCACATTTGCCGGTTCTTTCTTCTCCTTTTTTGATTTTTTATCGCTTTCGGAAAACGAGCTTAAAAGCGTTTGAAAACCGCCCATTACAACCGTTGCCGCGATTCCGCCGACAAGTCCGGCAACCGCCCCCTTTAATACATTGCTTGTTTCCTTTTTTTTCATTTGTTTCCTCAACGTCAGAACCGCCTGCGTCAGCGGGCGGGTTCGCGGCTAGTTCAAAGTTCGAGGTTTAAGGTTCAAGGTCGAATCAGTTTTCAACTTTGAACTTTGAACCTATTAAACAACCCGCCCGCTAACGCGAGGCGGTTCTGACTTTATGCCGAACGCTGCGCGATTTTCGACAGTCTGCCGAAATTGTAATAAGCCGCGCACGCGCCTTCGCTTGAAACCATACACGAGCCAATCGGCGTTTCGGGTGTGCAGGCTATTCCGAAAACTTTGCATTCCCAGGGTTTTTTCACGCCTTTTAAAATCTCGCCGCACTGACACGCTTTCGGGTCGGCGACTTTTAAGCCCGGAACGTCGAATTTCA
>JBPCRW010000211.1:0-5241 GCA_050996405.1 Pyrinomonadaceae bacterium
GTGCGATGCAGAATTTCGTAATCGTAGCAGAGCCGGTTGAGTTCTTCCGCACCCATAAAATCCGTGTGCATACTGCCCCACGAAGTCGAAAGCGCGACTTGCCCGCTTTTAATCAGTTTTATCAGACGGGCGATTTTTTCGCTATCTTTCGGCAAAACTGAAGTCGGCTTTTTCTGCCGTTTCAGCCATTCGTCAACTTGCCAGACGCTCTCAATCGTCCAGCGAAAATTTGGGTCCGATTCCGCCGCGCGAATCACCGCGTCAATATGTCTTGCGGCGCGTTCGCGCACCTCGTCGGGCGGTTCGACAAAGCCGAAATCGTAATGCGAAGTCGGCGCAATATAGACGGTTTTTATCGGGCTTGCGGAAAGTTTGGCGGCGGTCTGCGAAAAAACGCCGACCGCCGTCAACAAGGCAAGTAATCCGCAAGCAAATATTCTCTCGCAATATGTTGCTCGCAAATAACTCTTGCCCTGAACTTTAAGAATTTTCAATTGTCCGCTTTCGTTAAATTTCATTATTCTTTTTTCTCAAAAATGCGGAAACACGCACGAAGTAAGTGTGTTTTTCACAACCTGCGTCCTTACTGCGTGCGGGCTTGCGGCAAAAGTTGAGAGTTTCCATTATTCTTTAAAAAATAAATCTGGCAGAAAGCTGAATTTGTCTTGGTCCGCCCGCGCCGAGCAAGCCGCCGAGTTGATTTCCGACAGTCGAAATGCTTTGTCCGAACAATGCTGACGGCGAAAGCGAATTGGTTAAAGCGTCACGATTCAAACCGCCCGACGGGTCTGCGAAATTCGTGTGATTGAAAATATTGAAAACTTCCATTCGCAATTGCAGCGAAGTTTTTTCCGTCAACTGCGTATTTTTGAAAATCGAAAAATCAACCTGCGCGAAACCGGGTCCGCGCAGCGCGTTGCGTCCGAGATTGCCGTAGCGATTGGCGGGAATTACGAACGCCGCCGCGTTATATTGGCAGTTCGGCAGATTGTAATTCGGGCATCTGGTCGAAACATTCGGAACTAAATCGGGGCGCAGACTGCCGCCGAAAATTCCGCCCGTGACCGTTACGTTGACGGGAAAACCCGAACGAATTTGAGTAATCGTATTTAGCTGCCAGCCGTCGCCAATCCAGCGCGGCAAGCCGTCGCCGAATAATTTTTTAAATGACGGAACGTTGTAGCTCGCGTCGAAAGTAAAATTGTGGCGGATGTCCTGGTCGCCGCTCGCGCGGTCGCCGCGCGTGTTATATTCGTCTTGATAATCTTTAAAAAATCCGATGATGTCGTCAATCTCGTGCGACCAAGTGTAGTTGGCATTAAACCGCAAACCGTTGGTGATGTTGCGTTTAAACGTTACTTGAAGCGCGTTGTAATTCGATTGCGGATAACCGCCGACTAAATAAACATTGCCGATGCCGGAAATCGGACGAACGCCCGTAAAAGGATCCATTCGATTAAGATTGCGCGGAGTAATCACGCCGTTGGTCAAAAGATGCAAAACGTGATTGCCGACATATCCAACCTGTAAAACTCCGAAACCTAAATTTTGCTGAACGTTGAGCGACCATTGTTCGGCATAAGCGGTCGGAATTTTTCTTTCGATAACATAAGCGTCGGGAACGGCGCATTTGTATGCGTTCGGGTCAATCGGATACGAAATTAAAATTCCGCAGTTGAAAAGCGCGGTGAACAAATCAACCGACAGCGACGGAAACGAATTTGCCTGCGGCGAGCCGAAACTAGCGGGCAGTTCTTGGTTGTAGAAAATTCCGAATCCGCCGCGTAAGACCGTTTTTTGATTGCCGAAAACATCAAACGCGAACCCGACGCGCGGCGCGAAATTATTTTTATCAACGTCTTGAATTTTTTGTCCGACGGGCGTAAATGTTTTCGTCGCTAAATCGTAACTCTGCAAAAATCCGTTTTTCTCGCGGCTAACGCTACTAATGTCATAACGAAGTCCGAGATTCAAAGTTAAACGCGGGCGCGCTTTCCAGTCGTCCTGAAAGAAAAACGAATAATTTTCGTTGGCGTAACTTTGCAGAGGATTGCCCGATTTCTGCGCGATAAACGGCACGTTTGAAGCAAAATCATTAACGCCGAAAAACTGCAAAGTTTCCTGAACGGCGGAACTCGCATCGCGGCGATTCAGGCGAATGTCAGTTCCGGCTTTGAACGAATGATTGCCGCGAATAAACGTCAGCGTGTCGAGAAATTGATAAACCGTTCCCGCGCGATATTGATTGAACTGCGCCGGACCCGGATTGGCAATCGCCTGGTCAACAAACAGAAAACTGAAAATCGGAAGTTTAGAAGGTCCCGCGTCCGGGCGCGTGACGTTGCGATTTATTCCGAACGCAAATTCGTTGACCGCGTTGCTCGACAGCGTGTAATTGTGCGAAAACTTAAACAGTTGAACGCGCAAAGTTCCGTTGGCGGTCTGGTCTGTGCCAACGCCGTAGGGCGTAACCGTATCGGAATCGTTGAGATTATAGCGGGCGGAAAATTGGCTGCGGTCGCTGTAATGATAATCGAGTTTGAACGAGCCTGTATCTTCGCGCAATTTTCCGTTTTTCTGAATCGTGTAAAGTCCAAGCTGCGGATAAGCGGACGAAACGATTGAAGTATTCGGAAGCGGCAAGGTCGCCAGCACCGGAGCTAATGCCGGAGCGAAAGTCGCGCGAAAAGCCGCCGTCGGAACTAATGACCGAAGCAGATTGCCGCGCGTCTGACGAACGCCTTCGTAATTTCCGAAAAAGAAAAGCTTATCTTTGACAATCGGACCGCTTAAATTTCCGCCGAATTGATTGAGTTCAAATTTCGCGCGCGGAAAGCCGAATGTATTGGCGAAAAAATCGTTGGCATCGAGTTTTTCGTTGCGAAAATACTCGAACAATCCGCCGTGAAATTGGTTTGTGCCGGATTTGGTAATCGGGTTAATCACCGTGCCGACGGCTTGCCCGTATTGCGCCGAATAGGTTTGCTCCAAAACCTGCACTTCTTGAATGCTGTCCATGCTGATGCGATTGACGCGCGATTCGACGCGCCCCAAAACATTTGAAGTCCCGTTCAAGTCAACCCGTCCCGCGTCAATTCCATCAACTAACACGCTGCTTCCGCCGAAGGTTGAAGCGATTCCGTTAATGCTGGTTTGAAATTGATTGCTGGTTTGCACCGAACCCGGCACGGTCGCCAGCAACTGCGTAAAATCCCGTCCGTTGACGGGTAAATCGGCAACTCTCTGCGGAGTAATTGTGTCTCCGGTTTCCGAAGTTTCCGTGTTGACCGGCGTTTGGTCGGCGGTTACGGTGACCGTTCCGCCAACCTGTCCGACTTTCATCGAAACATCAATTCGCGCTTTTTCGCCGACGGCGAGCCGCGCGTCGCTGACGGTCGTTTCCTGAAAACCGCTTGCCGAAGCCGTTATTTTATAAACTCCGGTTGAAAGCGACGGAGCTTCATAAAATCCGTCGGCGTTAGTCTGCACGGTGCGCGATTCATTCGTCCCGACGTTCGTCACAACGACAGTCGCATTGGCAATTCCCGCGCCGTTCGCGTCTTTGACCATTCCCGTAATCGAACCCGTGTTTGACTGCGCGAAAACACCGACGGTCAAAAATAAAATGACCGTCAGAAGCAAACTCGTTTGTTTGATTTTATTAAAAATTTGAACTTTCATTTCCAGCCTCCAAAATTTCTCACCTTTGCAGAAACACGCGCGAAGTAAGGGCGCAATGGTAAATGAAAACACACTTATTTCGTGCGTGTTTCTGCATTCTTTACTTAAATTTTTGTGCAATCGCTTTTCGCGGGAATCGCGGCAATCGCTTCAAAATCCGGTGTCCACGCGCCTTCTCTTTTCGGATAGTATTTTTCGAGCATTTCCGCCGTCATCGGCAATGTCGGAATCACGTCGCGCGCCGGAACTTTTTGCCCGTCATAAAGTTTGATAACGCCGTCAATACAGCGCAAACCGACGTATTCGGGAAACATCGCCGCGCTGACTTTTAACGCTTCGCGCCGCATCAGCCAATCTTTTTCGTGTTCTCCGGCAAGCCCGAATCCGGCGATTGCTACCGTGTTTGGATTAAATCCAGCGTCCGTGTAGCCTTGATACGCGCCCTGTCCGGTTTCGTCGTCCATCGCAAAAATCACGTCAACATCACCCGTTTTTTTCAGTGTTTCGAGCGCAATTCGGCGGGCAATCGAAGGCGTGGCTTCGCCGTTAATCGAAGCGACGACTATCGCATCGGGCTGAACGCTTTTTACGCCTTCGGCAAAGCCTTCGCTACGCAAAAGACACGGGCGCAAAGTCGGTAGTCCGACATCCAAAATCCGCAAAGGCGAGCCGTCCGCGTTTTTGATATTTTCGCCAACCCAAACGCCTAAATCGTAACCCGCGTCGTAATCGCAAATCGCCGCCAGCGTCGTCATTCCCGCAACCGGATTAGCTTCGACGACGACTGGCTTTCCGGCTTCCGCGGCAATTTTTAAAACTTCTTCGAGTCCTTCCGTCGAGGCGGGCGTTAAAATTATCGCGTCAACCGTTTTAACCATTTCACGCGCTTGATCGATTTGATTTTCGACGCTCAATCCGGCATCGAGAATTTCGATTTCCGCGCCGTATTGCGCCGCGCGGCGTTTTAAAATTTCAATCACGATTTGATACCAGATATGAAAACTGTAATTCGTCAAATACCCGATTTTTTTCGGCGTTTTCGATGCCTTCACCAAAGGCACGGCTTTGATTGCCGCATCCAAAGCGGGCGGCGGATAATACGCGGTGGTTTCGGGATGATTTTGATTTTCGGCGGTTGATGTTTGACTCATAATTTCCAACTCCAAATTTATTTCACTAATTTTTCTAGCCGCAGATTTTCGCAGACAAACGCGGGTTTATTTTTTTGATTTTAGCGATGTTCATCTGTATTCATCTGCGGTTTTATTTCTTAAACTTTTACCTTTTTACTTTTGCCTTATTCGGTTTTCGGCACGCCGCCGATTTGCGTTAAAAGCCCGCCGTCAACCGTCCAAATCGCGCCCGTCACAAACGACGAACTTTCGTGCGCGAGAAAAGTGATGACTTCGGCAATTTCGCGCGGCTGGGCGATTCTTCCCAAAGGATGCATCTGATTGCAAGCGTCATAAACCGTTCGCGGATTCGTGTCTAATGAAGCCGCCCAGCGAAGCATCGGCGTATCAACCGTTCCCGGACAGACGCAGTTGGCGCGGATTTTAT
>JBPCRW010000222.1:0-7054 GCA_050996405.1 Pyrinomonadaceae bacterium
TTCGCTTCCGATAAACCAGGTGTTATAGACCGATTCCGAATCGCTTTTATATTGTCCGATTAAATTAGTCAGTAAAAAATTATCCATCGCACTATCGCTTGCTCCTTGCAGCTTGCAAATCTTATTCCTTGAATTTTGTCGCTAATAATGCCGCTTTATCAAAGTCGAGTGTATATTAACAGCTTTCCGGTTGTCCGATAACAAACAGTAGCCGTCTGAAAACAAACGGAGAAAAGAGTTCCATCAAAGTAAAAAATCCCTTTCACATGAAATTCAGGAGTATTTTGCTATTAGAATGAAATTCAGGAGTATTTTGCTATTAGATAGGTATCTTCAAGGATGGGTAGGTGTTGCGCTTAGCTTGCAATAACGGTTCGGTTGAAATTTTTATGCGGAATTACGTTTGACCGCGAAGGAAATCTTAATAAATTTTGCCGTCTCGTCCTAATATGTACTATTGACAATAGTAGATAAAGAAACAATACTTAAAAATATGAAAACTCCTTCGTTCACATTGCGCGGCTTTAAACGTGCCGGAGAAGTCGTCAAATCCGCGCTTGGCGAATTGGAACGTGAAATTATGGAAGAAATCTGGCGGCGCGGCGAAACGAGCGTGCGCGCGATTCACGCGGCTTTTGACGAGCGGGCGGCTTACACGACTTTGATGACGACGCTTGACCGTCTTTATAAAAAAGGTTTGTTGAAACGCCGCAAGGAAGGACGCGCTTTTTTATACGCGCCTCGACTGACGCGGGAAGAATTTACGCGCAGCATTGCCAAAGATGTGATTGACGGGCTTTTGGGAAAAACGGACGGCGAAACAAAACCCGTGCTGGCTTGCATCGTGGAAGCGGTCGGCGAGCGCGACGGCGAAATGCTCGATGAACTCGAAAAATTGTTAAAAGAAAAACGGCGCGAACTGAAATCGGGAAAATAGAAAATATGTATGATTTTCTGGGAATTTGTCTGGCACTCGCCGCTTTGCTGTCCATCAATGCGTTTGCATCGGCGATAGCGACGATAGCTTGGCGATTCGCTTCGCGCTTGACAAGAAATTGGAATGCGACAACTCGCGCCCGTTGCATTTTTATTTTACGGACTTTTCCGGCGACGGCGGCATTACTCGCGGTCGCTGTTTTTCTTATTCCATCATATTTGGCTTTTGAACCTCGTCAAACCAATGAGGCGGTCAGCGTCAAACTCGGCTTGCTCGCGCTTTTTTCGGCAATCGGAATCGCGTTAGCTTTATGGCGCGGAATTGCGACTTGGCTTGCTACCAAAAAATTAACCGACGACTGGCTGGCTAATGCCGAAATCATTCGTCTTGAAAATTTGCCGCTGCCCGCTTATCGAATAAAACATCAATTTCCGGTCGTCGCCGTCGTCGGAGTCTTACGTCCAAAGTTGTTTGTCGCGGGTCAAATTTTCGATTCGCTGAACGCGGAGGAATTGTCGGCGGTCATCGCGCACGAAACGGCGCACGTTATCTCGCGCGACAACCTCAAGCATTGGTTGATGCGAATTTGCCGCGACGCGCTGGTGATTTTTCCCTATTCTTATTCGCTTGATAAAGAATGGGCGGAAGCGATAGAACTGGCGGCGGACGAAAAAGCGTCGAACGGCGAGAGTGACCGGACGGCACTTGATTTAGCTCAAGCAATTATTAAAATTGCCCGGCTTATTCCCGCCGGAATTAAACCGACGATGCCGGCGGGCGCGTTTTTGATTGACGGCGAAACTCAAAGCGGCGATACGCTCGCACGGCGCATTCAGCGGTTAATACAATTGGCAGAATCAAAATCCGATTTTTCGGGCTGGCAAGGTCGCTTTCCGAACCTCGTCGCCTGGTTTTGTTTTGCCTTGTTACTTTTGATGACGCTGACGGCGATAAACTCCGATGCGCTGGCGATATTGCACGCCGCAATCGAACGAGTCGTCGCCTTTTTAAGCTGATAACTTTTTAACGCGGACGGTTTTTCAAGTGAAACCGTCTTTTTATCGCCTTCAAATACTACCGGCGATAGTATTTAGAAAAATAAAATGGACAACTTCGATTTTGTAAATCTCTCTTCAACCTTCGGGCTGATTGCCACCGGATTTTTTACGGCTAATCTGCTGTTGGGAGTTTTGCTTTCAACTAAGTATCAAAGGACTTTGACGTGGCAGAGACTGCCGCGCTTCGTCCGTCGAGTCAGCCTTTATCAAGTTCACAACTATACTGCTTACATCGCATTACTAACGGCGTTCACTCATCCGGTTCTGCTTCTCTTTGGCAAGAAAGCCGGTTTTAGACTTCTCAATATCGCCGTTCCTTTAACCGCGCCGCACCAAAGCTATATTTACACGCTCGGCGCAATCGCTTTTTACGGACTTTTAACGGCGGTAGTTACTTCGACCGTGTTCGTACGGAAATTGTTCACACATCGCACTTGGAAATTAATTCATTTTACTTCGTATGGCGCGGCGATGCTCTTTCTGATTCACGGTTTGTGGGCTGACCCGTTGCTGCTCGACAGACCTGTAAATCTTGTAGATGCCGAAAAAGTGTTGAGCGAAGCCGGAATTGTTTTGCTGGTAATCATAGTTGTTTTCCGTCTTCGATACGCGAAACAAAAGCGAGAAAGCGAAACTTTTTATCCGCTCAAACTTTCCAAAATCATCCGGGAAACAGATTTAGCCGACTCGTTTATTTTGGAAGTGCCGGAGAATCTCAAAAAGCAATTTAAATACAGAAGCGGACAATTTATCACTTTGCGAGTGCAGGACGGCGATTCGTTCGTCAAGCGTTCGTATTCGATGACGAGTGCGCCCGAAACCGATTCGTTTTTGAGCATCACGATTAAGCGGCTCGGACGCATCTCGAATTATCTGCTCGATACGGTCAAAGAAGGCGATACGTTAATGGTTTTGCCGTCCGAAGGCTCTTTCTTTCAAAAGCCGACAAGAAAGCCGACGCATTATTTATTCTTTGCCGCCGGAAGCGGAATTACGCCGTTTCTTTCGATGACGAAATCGCTTTTGAAAACGCGCCCGCACAGTCAGATTACTTTGATTTACGCCAATGCCAACGAAAATTCAATCATCTTCAAAAACGAATTGGAAAGGCTGGCGCGAGAAAACCCAAAAAAAATTTCGGTGATTCACGTTTTGGAAAGTCCCGAAGAAAATTGGACGGCGTGCAGAGGAATGCTCGCGGCACATACGCTTGACGAATTGCTCGACGAGTTTCTAAATAATCGAAGCGAAAATACTGAATACTACATTTGCGGTCCCGTCGGCTACATCAATTTAGTCGAAAGCGTTTTGCTTTCGAGAAAGATTCACGCCGAAAAAATCCACGCCGAAAAATTCACCTTCGCGCCGCAGACGGACGTTTTGGACGGCGACGAAAAACCGGAAACGGCATTGCGCGTCGGCGCGGGCGACGACGCGAAAAACGGCAGCCCGCAAAAATTGACGATTCAATTAAAAGGAGATTTTCGGGAGATCGATTACCGAAACGGTGAGACGATTCTCGACGCGGCATTACGCGCCGGATTGTTGCCGCCCTTCGCCTGTCAGGAAGGAGTTTGCGCCAGTTGCAAAGTGACGGTTGTCAGCGGGCGCGTCGTGATGCTAAATCACGAAGCCTTAACGCCGCTCGAAGCCGACCAGCGAAACATCCTGACCTGCACCGCCGCCGCAATCTCTGATGAAACGGTTGTGAGTTTTGATGAATAGGAGGATTAAAAATATTTAGAATGAAACGATTCCATTTGAAGTTAGGAAGTTTTTCCATTGCCTTTACTTTGTTTTTTGCCGCAATTATTTTGCTGTTTGGTTGGCAGACGAGTTTGGCGCAAATTCCGTCGCCCGACATCAAGCCACAAGCCACGCCCGCGCCCAAAGAAGCACGTCGTTGGTCAGGTTCGTATCAAGCGACGTTTAATGTTTCCGTTTTGGGCAAGCCGAAACCGTCTTTGGGTCATAAATTCGGTTTATCTTACGCGCCGACGTTCGGCGGTTCGTTCGATTCGCGTTTCGAGTATTACGTTGACGGTTCTTACAACGCCGACCCGCCCGGACAACTAATCAACAATATCAACGAGCCGAAATTTGAAGCGCAAATCAATTACACGCGCCCGCTCAACAAACGCTTTTCCGCCACTGCCGGAATTCTTTATCACTACAATTTTAGGTTTCCAGACAAATACTGGTGGGCTTTGGCGGGCGTGATTTACACCGAACAACTTAGCGAAAAAATTACATTGACGGCGACGAGTTTAGCCGAAAAGAAACTTTCGGGCGGACGAGTTTTCGCCGACTTTTCTTCGACGCTCGAATATCGCTTTGCAAAGGATTGGAACACGCAAATTTCAATTCACCGCTACGAAAATCTCGGACAATTCGACGCGAATCCGACTCAGAAATTGGAATACGAGTTCGGCGTAAATCGCTCGTTGAAATACAAACAGGCAATCGGCGTTTCATTTTTCCGACATACTCAATACAACGCGCCGAACGACCAATTTTCCTTTTTGAAATTCAAATATAACATTGGATTTTAGAGAATAGAGCAATGCTAAGGAATCGAATGAAATCAAAGGGGCAATTTAACAATTCAATGGATGTGAGGGCGCGGGCAACGACTTTGTTATGAACGGGCTTTGTTATGCTTAGATCGTCGCTTGCCGGTTTCGACCCGCGTCATCTCAATCGTTGAAAGGTTAAAAATCCGACTCCAAAACAAACCCTTTATTTATTTGAGCTATGGCTTCGCCGTTACTTCCAATTCTTTTTGTTTCATCGGAATTTCCCGTTTATTCGTTACTTAGGCTTCGACAATCAATTTGCCGCGCAGCATATTCATTCCGCAGACGAAGTTAAATTCTCCAGCTTTATCCGGCGTAAATTCAATCGACGTAGTTTTGAAGGCGGGCAAATCGCGGGCAATTCCGAAATCGCCGAAAACGACTTGCTCGCTGCACGAAGAAGTTTCGTCGCGGTAAAAATTAAGACGCACGGGAACGTCTTTTTTAACGACAATCACATCCGGTGAATAACCGCCCTTGACCGTTATCTTTATTTCCTGCATTCCGCTTTCGCTAACTGTCGCCGCCGTCGCTTCGCGTTCGCCAAAGAAATACCACAATGTTAAGGCAATCAAAATAATGCCGCCGATAACGACAATAATTTCCATCGTGTCCATTTTATTCTATCTCCTTAACGGTGAGCTTCCGGCGATTTGAAAGAACGAAGCCGCAAGCTGTTCGCAACAACCGAGACGCTTGAAAGACTCATCGCCGCGCTCGCCAGAACCGGCGAGAGCAGTATGCCGAAAAACGGATATAAAATTCCGGCGGCAACCGGAATGCCGATGACGTTGTAAATAAACGCCCAGAACAGATTTTGTTTGACCGAGCGAATCGTCGCTTTTGATAATGCAATCGCCGTCACCACGCCGCGCAAATCGCCTTTGATTAAAGTGATGTCGCTCGCTTCAATCGCCACGTCCGTTCCCGTTCCGATGGTAATGCCGACATCGGCTTGCGCCAACGCGGGCGCGTCGTTTATTCCGTCGCCGACCATTCCGACAATTTTCTTTTCGGCTTGCAGGCGTTTGATTTCGCCGGATTTTCCTTCGGGCAAAACTTCCGCCAGCACACGCTTGATGCCGACCTGCGCGGCAACTGCTTCAGCCGTTCGTTTGTTATCGCCGGTCATCATCACGACTTCCAAACCTAAATTCTGCAAGGCTTGAACCGCGTCTTTTGATTCGGGCTTTACCGTGTCGGCGACGGCGACAATTCCGGCGAACTTATTATCAATCGCCGCGAACATCGGCGTTTTTCCTTCACCAGCCAATTTTTCAACAGTCGTTTCTGCGCCGTTTAAAGAAATCTTTCTTTCGTTCATAAGGCGTAAATTTCCGAGCAGTAAATCTTTTCCCGAAACTTTTGCTTCGATGCCGCGACCTTCGAGCGCGTTGAAATTTTCGACCTTCGCAAACTGTAAATTTCTCGTTTCCGCGCCGCGCACAATTGCCGCCGCGAGCGGATGTTCGCTCGACTTTTCGGCGGAAGCAACTATTGTTAGAAAATCCATTTCGGTAAAACCGTCAGAGGCGATTATGTCGGTCAAACTTGGTTCGCCTTTCGTAATCGTGCCGGTTTTGTCCAACACAATCGTATTGAGCTTGTGCGCGGTTTCAAGACTCGCGCCGCCTTTGATTAAAATTCCGTTTTCCGCTCCCTTTCCCGTTCCGACCATAATCGCCGTCGGCGTTGCCAATCCTAAAGCGCACGGACAGGCGATAATCAAAACGGAAACGAAACTGACGAGCGCGAAAGTAAAGCGCGTATCAACCGGCGCGGCGACAAACCAGATGACGAACGCGACGATTGCGATGCAAATGACAATCGGCGTAAAAATGCCGCTTATTGTATCGGCTAATTTTGCAATCGGCGGCTTCGAGCCTTGCGCGTCCTGCACAAGGCGGACGATTTGCTGCAACGCCGTGTCTTTCCCGACCTTTGTCGCTTTAAATTGAAACGCGCCGGTTTTATTAATAGTCGCGCCGAAAATCTCGTCGCCCGTTTTCTTCTCGACCGGAAGGCTTTCGCCCGTCAGCATTGATTCGTCAATCGCCGACGAGCCTTCGGTTACCACGCCGTCGACCGGAATTTTCTCGCCCGGACGCACTAAAACAATATCTCCCGGCACAACTTCTTCGGTTTCGATTTCCATTTCCCTGTCGTCGCGGATAACCCGCGCCGTTTTCGCTTGCAGTCCGACTAGTTTGCGAATCGCCGCGCCCGTCTGACCTTTGACACGGGACTCAAGCATTCTGCCCAAAAGAATCAAAGCGATGATGACGCTTGCCGCCTCGAAATAAACCGGAACACCGGTCATATTTTCCATTCCGGGCATCGCCGTTTGATTTGCCGCCGCGAAAAACGTCGGATATACGGTTGCCGCAATCGAGTAAAGAAAAGCCGCGCCCGTTCCGACGGCAATCAGCGTATTCATATCGGCGGCGCGATGCCGGAACGCCGCCCACGCTCCGAGATAAAAC
>JBPCRW010000066.1:0-8069 GCA_050996405.1 Pyrinomonadaceae bacterium
AAAATCAAAAGTCGTCCGAGTTTCGGATGCGTGATAACCGACGCGGCTTTTGTTTCGTCGCCGATTTTAACAGCGATAATGCAGTGATTAAATTGGTGCGGCGAAGCCCATTCCGCGCGCACATAACTTGCATCGTCCGCCGTAATGCTGACCAGATACGCGGTGATTCCGACGGCATTTAGCATTGCCCGCATCAAATTCGCTTTGTCTTTGCAGTCGCCGTAGGATTTGGCAAAAATGTCTGTGGCGAGATGCGGGCGATAGCCGCCGCCTTTGCCCGTGCCGATTTGAATCGAGATATATTGAATCTGCTGAACGTAACTCGCAATCGCCTGAATTTTTTCAAATTCGGTTTTGGCATTTGTCGTTATCTCGCGCGCTTTGGCGGCAAGCGCGTCGTCCGTATTCATTTGCGGGTCTTCGATTTCGCTCATCCATTTTGCGACATCGTTCCAATTTGAAAACGCGCGAATTTGCGTCGCGGCATTTTGCGGCGGAAAAAAACTGACGGCGAGACGCGGCGCGAGACTCGTAACTTTCGGACTCGACGGCTCGTAATTTATCGGCTGCAAATCCTGCAATTCCCAAGAGTAAGAATTGCCGGAAACCTGCGGTTCGACCGCTTCGTGATTGATGGTGACGCTCGTCGCCTTCCAGCCCGCCGGTAAATTTAAACTGAAACGCGCCGTCAAAACCGGCAGTCGTTCTTGAAATTCAAACTGTGATTGGCTGAAAATAGTTCGTTCTTCGGAAACCGTTTCGTAGCCGAAAACGTCGCCCGTGTCGGCTTGTTCGGAAGCGTCTATGACTTTGACGCGGGCTTCGTTATAAAGGTCGTTTGCCGCGAGCGCGACATCTATAATTTCCTTTTTGCCGTAGCTTTTCGTTTGTCCTCCGGCGTGAATCAGCCACGCTTTGATGTCGCGCACCTTTTCGCTGCCGGTTTGATAAACGGCGCGGGCTAACGCTTCTTCGCGTCCTTCACGAACCAAAATACGGACGGCGTAGCGCGTCGTCCGCGTCAGCGTTCCATCCGCGTCAATCGTTACGATTTCTTCGTTTCGCAGCACAACTGCCGGAACACCTTTGATTTCATAAACGGGCGTTTGCGCGCGCGCCGCTTCCTGAAGCCAAGTCGGAACTGGTTCGTCAGCCAAAGCGACGGAAACATTTACAAGTAAAAAAGCAATTGCGGTAAAAATAAATGTGAGCGATTTGCGATTCATAAAAACTCCTGAATTTTCGTGAAAGAATTATGCGAATGAAAAAGGTATTTGAATGAATTTTTTTCACTCGCATAAAATAATTTATCTAATTTGTTTTCGCCGCCGATGTTCCTTGACGCAGCGTTAATTGATGTTTGTCGGCTTTGTCAAAAGCGTCGAATAATTGTTTAACCGCCGGATAACTTTCGACCGGAAAACGAATCGCTCCGCCGTTGCCAAACGAAAATTTTCGATTATAGGTTAAAATTTTTCCATCTTTGGAAATAAGTATTTTCGTTTCGTGCGAGCCGATGCCTTGCGGGTCTTTAATCGGCGCGGGCGCGTCCGGGCTTTCGAGCGAAAATCCGTCGGGCAATTCGATTGTAATATTATCTTCTTCCGCCCACGGATAATTTATATAAACGTCATATTTCCGCGCGCTGGCGGAAAATTGCGGGCTGGCGTTTCGGTCGAAAACATCGGGCTGAAAAAAAAGCCGTTTGCCGGTGCGCGAAGCGTAATTCGGAACGCGAATTTTGAATGTGTAAATAAAAGGCTTTTCCGGGTCGGTCACGTTTTCAATCGTGAAATCATTAACCTGCGCCGCGCCGATATTGCTTTTAATTAAATTTTTTAAGGTCGCTTCTCTGACCTCAGGCGAATCGCCATTGTTATAATTTTTATGCATCGCCGCGCGATGACCCGTAAATTCGATGCGAGCTTCGCCTGTCAATGTTCCGTCTTCGGTTAATTTAAACTTGCCGCTCCGCCGTTCCATAGATTTTTCGGCGGACGAAAGCGGCGTTTGCACCCAGATTAAATCCTTTGAATCGGTCACGAGCGCGGTTTGAGCTTCTTCGTTCCAAGCCAGCATTCCGAACGGCATATAATAATTTGCGGGACTGAAAATCTGCCAGCTATTTCCGACTTTGACGGCGATGCTCGAAGAATTAAGCATCAATCTAACGTTGGGAATGCGCGGATTGAAAAACATTTCGCTGCGGTCGCCGGAAAGCGCGAGTCGAGCGTCGAAACCTGAGGCTTTTGCCAGCGCGCCGAACAGCGCGTCAATGTCGCCGCCGCTACCCATTTTCAATTTCAGCGTGTCGCTCGCGGTTTTGCTGTCGCGCACCTTTTTGCGGTCGTCGTCGCTGACATTCGGCGTATAGGCGATATTTTTAATTTCCGTTTTGCAGTAATCGTAAATCTTTTTTAATTTTTCCTCGTCGCTGCTCGCGCCGTTTGTTATTTCCGCCGCCGCGCGTTTTATATCGTCATTTGGTTTAAGCGAATTTTTTGAACCGTCGTAAACGAATTTGCTGATTTCCTTCCAGTAGGCTTCCGCGTTCGTCGTCGGATTAGACGAATAATAAATATACATCCACGAACGCACTTCATCTTCGGGCAGCATATTCGGTTCTTCGTGAAACGCCGGAACATTTGTCATCGTCGCCCGCGAAAACCCGTCTTTGTCCTTTTCAAATTTGGTGTTTCCCGCATTAAAAGACTGGTAAAGCATTGCTCTGTTGCCGCTAAACGGTCTGACATAATACGAGACGTTTTCAATCGGAATATCGCGCTGGAAAATCAGACGCATATTCGCTTCGCCATTTTCGATTACTTCGCGGTAACGAAATTCGACAATCGAGCCGATTTCGATTCCGGGCAGCGCAAAGGATTTAGCTTTGATTTTAATGCCGTTCGCCTTGACAATATCGCGCTCTAAAATGTCTTCTTTTTTCAGATAAACGACCGAGCCGTCCGGTTTTGTCACACGCGCGTCAACGTCCTTTATTTTTGTTCCTTTGATAAACGGAATGTCGCGTTTGCTAAACTCCTCGCGCCCGCGTTCGGTGAAAATTTTGACGCGGACGTAATTTTTCAAAGCTAGTTCGTCGGTCGAACTATCGTCCACGCGAACTTCCCAGAAAATGGCTTCGGCATCCGCGTCCGGTTCGACGGTCGGCATTTTCATTGCCAGTTCCTGCGGCGAAACCGGTCTCCAATCCTTATCTTGTGCAAAACTTGTTTGGGAAAAAATAAATACCAGACAGAATAGAGAAAGCGAAAAAAAACGTTTTTCAAAAGGGAGATTCATAGAAAGATATACCTCGACAGAAATTTATTGCAAAGATTCGCGGATTAAAAAATTTATTTTCACGGAAAAAGTCGCCCCAGAGAGCCGGCAATTATTTTGTTGAAAGAAAATTTTTCCCTTGCATATTACAGCAATGTTTTCTGTGAAACAAGAAAAAACTGTAAAAGTATTCAAAATAATTTTGTGTTATAATTTGCGAAAAATCTTTCTCACTTTGCAGAAGCCCGCACGAAGTAATGGCGCAAGGTTGCAAAAACACACTTACTCCGTGCGTGTTTCCGCATTTTTGAGAAAGTCCTAATAAATTCAAAGAAATTATTTATATCAGGAGATTATAAATGGCTGTCGAAACAGGTAAAATTCAAAAACTTTTAGGCGCGGATGCCGAAACGCTTTTAAATCATACTTCCAAAACAATTTCAAAAAACGATTTACATCTTCCGGGCGGCGATTTTGTCGATAGAATCTGGATGAATTCCGACCGCAATCCGAATGTTCTGCGTTCGCTACAGACGTTTTTCGATAATGGACGCTTGCGCGGCACGGGTTATCTTTCGATTCTGCCGGTTGACCAGGGCGTGGAGCATTCGGCGGGCGCGTCTTTCGCGCCGAATCCGCAATATTTCGACCCGGAAAATATCGTCAAACTCGCTATCGAAGGCGGCTGCAACGCCGTCGCTTCGACGTTTGGCGTGCTTGGAATCGTCGCTAGAAAATACGCGCATAAAATTCCGTTTATCGTCAAAATCAATCACAACGAGCTTTTAACTTATCCGAATAAATTCGACCAGGCGATGTTCGGCACGATTGACGAAGCCAGAAATATGGGCGCGACGGCAGTCGGCGCGACGATTTATTTCGGTTCGGAAGAATCAACGCGCCAAATCACGGAAGTTTCCAAAGCCTTTGCCTACGCGCACGAACTCGGAATGGCGACGGTTTTGTGGTGCTATCTGCGAAATCCGGCTTTCAAAACCAAAGAAGGCGATATGCACACCGCCGCCGATTTGACCGGACAGGCAAATCACTTGGGCGTGACGATTCAAGCCGACATCATCAAACAAAAACTTCCCGAACGAAACGGCGGCTATAATGCTCTGAATATAGAAAGCAGCTACGGAAAAACCAGCCCTTTGATTTACGAAAAATTGACGACCGATAATCCGATTGACCTCGTTCGTTATCAAGTCGCAAATTGTTATATGGGACGCTGCGGCTTGATAAATTCGGGCGGCGAGTCGAAAGGCAAATCGGATTTGGCGGACGCGGTTCGCACGGCGGTCATCAACAAACGCGGTGGCGGAATGGGATTGATTTCCGGCAGAAAAGCCTTTCAGCGTCCGATGGCGGAAGGCATCGAACTGCTTAACGCGATTCAAGAGGTTTATCTATCGGAAGAAATTACCGTCGCCTAAAATTTTGAATCCGTTCGGCAAATCCGAGCGAAACTAATTTTACGCAGCGTAAAAAACTGCGTTTCCTTGATTATACGAAAGAAAAGCGCGCTTGCTTCGACAGACGCGCTTTCTCTTTTTCTTCTATTTATCAGACCAGACTGTCCCGCATTTGCCTGATAAATTCGTCAAGACTCGATTGATAAACGTAATAGTATTTGTTAAATGGATGCCGCGCGCCGCGAAGTTTGCCGGATTCGATATAACCGATAAGTGTCGGGCGTGAAGGAGCGGATTTTAAAACTGCTCTGAGCGTTTGCTCAACCTCGCTCAACCGCAGAAGTTTATCCGGCTTGTAATAATTGGTAAAATTTTTTGAAACATTCGACGACACGGCTTTTTTCCATAAAATTAAGCTGACAAATTAGAACACTCTCTCAGACCTCTTTAAAACATCAATCAAACTTTCGCCTGATGAGCTGGTAAAAGTAATATAGATATATTGTTTCATTTGTGCAACGAAAATATGCGCTTAAGAAAAAATTCAGCTTAATACGTTAAAACCGTCCAAAATCTTAAGGTTTATTAAAACCGCAAAATTCTTAAGCCTCAGTAAAACCTGTTAAGGTAACCCAAATCATTCAATTCTTAAAAATTATAAAACTCATTAAATCTTTTAAAACTAGCATTTACGTGGACATTTATTTTCTCTAATCTGTTTCATAGACGGGACAAGTTGCTGACAAAGTGTCCTTGTCAATAAAAGTTTGGAGGACAAATATATGAATAAACTAAAACTCAACACGCCGATATTTTTATTATTGGCGTTAATTTTGAGCCTCTCCGTTTTTTCGGTGGTTGCTCAAATAAATGAAACAGAAAACAAACAAGGCAACTTAGATGATAATCGAAACCTAGTTCGGGTTTTGAGACTTATCAATCATTTAAACAAAGAAGCCGACAAGCAGCAGGAAAGAGGTTTTCAGAAAAGAGCCGAGATGGTCAGAAGCTATTTTCAGAGGAAAACAGGCATCACGGACGACGCAAAATTAAAACTTAACGAGCTTGCCGAAAATTTTCAAAAAGAATATGAAAATTTAAGCAAACAAATCAATAATGTTGGGAAAAGTCAAAAAGATAGCTCTGACGAATCTAAGGTTTCCGAACTCGAAAAACTTCGTGAAAGCCGCGGCAAACTGTATGATTCAACGCGGCAATCTTTATACAACAGTTTAAGCAAAGACGATTTGGAAAACGTTTTGAAATTTTTGCGCGAACAGATTCTCGCAAAAATGAAAAGGGCGGATAAATCCAAATCAACTAAAAAATTCGACAGTCCGTTTATTCCAAATCTTTTCAAGAATATATCTTATGAGGAGTCTTTGAGCGGTTCTTTCATCGAAGGATATTCTTGGATTGAATACGACAACGTTAACAACGAAGTCTGGTCGTCGTCTGTTACCGAAGGAACTTGCCCCGTGAATAATCAGGAGTCGGAGCCGGAATACGAATGACGAGGCGCATATGTCCACGCGACCTTATCCGACCCCGAAACGGGAGTCGCCGTTGACGAAGTTGATGGAGAAGGCAATAGCGCGCAGGTTGATCTTTACTGGACTCCGACAATGGAGGGAGGCTATTGCGTGGACGCTGAACATTATATCGAAGATAGTGATTACGACTCGCTTTATACTCAAAGTTCCGACTGCACAAACGTCGATCTTCCAGAGCCGCCGACGGTCAATATTGTTTGGAACGGAAATACAATAACTAGCACCACTCAACAAGCGGTCGTCGGGCAAAAGATTAGTCTCTCCGCTGTTATCACAGGCAACGGAACACCATCTAATCAGCAATGAACGATAGATGGAGAAAAGGTCAAAGATTACGTTGTGAATTACACAGACAAGAATTCTCCGACAAGTGCTGAAGTAGTGGAATTGACTAACCAAGACCTTTCCCAAGGAAGCGTTCAGTTTTATTGGGTTGATGGAGGCACATCTCGCCAAATTCAATACTCGGCTACAATCAACGGGCAATCTATACGGCGACGGCTAATTTCGATGTTAAAAGCCCTACGACACAATTAACAGCGACGACAGGAACAGTTGTTTGGGAAATATTCCAATCTCGCCTACTGAGTCAGTTTTCGCTCTTCATTATGGAGATTATTATTCGCCGGGAATTTCCTTTTCAGCTTCCGCTACTCTGCCAAGCGGTGTTTCCGGTGACATAGTTTATGTTCAGACTGTTAGCAGTCATCGAACAAGAAAACCAGTTGGCGGAAATGAACAAGTTTTGCAAGGAATCGGATTGGATTCAGAATTTCCTTATGAAGCCCCGAATGAAGGCGTAACAAGTGATTTCCCCAATCAACCGTTAGATGTACCATGTAATTATACGTCGGTTTCTGCTGACGAAAGTTTTACAATGTATTTAATGTTCAAGCCTCAAGTTTCAACCGGAGATTCAATTTATGTGCCTTTGAGGAAAATAGATTGGAATTGGTCTGGAACGGGTAATCGAGGTTCATCTTGTTCTTCTTGGGTTTTGACGAGTGCTAATCCGTCATCGCCACAAAGTTTAACGAGTGAGGAAACAATAGATTTTCCAGAATGGGTTACCAATATAAATCAATTTACTTTTCAATAGAAATTGAGATGTAAATAAAGGTTTCTTTCCGAAACAGATTTATGATTAAATTAGGGAAAGAAACTTTTACTATTTCAACTGGAGAAATGAGGAAAATATGAAGTCAAAAAATCATAAAACAAAAATTCGTGTAATTTTAGGATTCTGTATAACCTTTTTGTTTATTTTTACGGCAAACACCAAGGCACAGATTCAAGAATTAAGCCCCGATCTTCGAGAACAAGTTTTAAAGGATGTTGAGGTAACTGGACGGTTTAATAACGACATTAACACTACCAAAAGCGGGGAGCCGTTAACATTTATTTTAACAATCAAAAACGGCTCAAAGTCGCCGATTTATTTTGTGGATAGCTTTGTGGAGAGAGATTACAAGATAACAGTTAAAAACGAACGCGGAGAAACAGTTTCTTTGACTGACTATGGAAAAAGGGAAACTGATCCGAATCACCCGATTTGGAGAAATTTGATTGTAAAATTAGAACCGGGTAGATCGATGGAATCAAGAACGGGGCTTGATAAAATATACAATATAACTCTGAAAGAAAAATATTATGTAAGCGTCAACCGCGAAGTCGTTATTAATCGTGTTGTAGGGCTTTGCACATAAAGGGCTTAATTTTGGATCTTTGAACATAAAATCCGGTCTTTTTGAAAAAACCAGTATCGAAGTAAAAGACTTAGCAATATGCTGAACACAAAGTGCTTAAAAATTCCGACTTT
>JBPCRW010000075.1:0-3591 GCA_050996405.1 Pyrinomonadaceae bacterium
CCGGTGTCTTTCGGAACGATGTAGATATTTAAGCCGCGAATGATAAATCTCAACACTAATGTTATTGAATTCAACAAGGCATTTTTCGTAAGTATCGTTTGCCCAATCAACTTGATTACGAACCCACAAAACTTTTCCATCATTCACTACACATTCTTTAATCGCTTGCCAAATCTCGTTTTCGTCGGAAACTTCTCGAATCTTATAACGTTTTAATTCCGCGAAATCCTTGTCGCCTTCGATACAATTTTCGGCGGTAAAATCAGGACGCACTTTTTTGATGGCTTCCAACTTTTTTTCCGGCAAAGAAGCAGTCATTAAAAGAATCGGTAGTTTAGGAAAGTTTTTGAGAAACACGAGCAAATGCCCGAACATCTGGTCGTCGAAAGCGTGAATTTCGTCAAAAACAATCGCGCCGCACATTATCGCGGGCAAACTGTAAATCGAGCGTCTGGCATTTGCCATCAAACCTAAAACCGTGTCCGAAGTCGTTACGACAAGCGGCGTACTCCACAAAGCCAAAGATTCGATTTTGTCTTGCTCGGCACGGAGAATATCTTGCGCCGGATTTTTTGAATTTTCGCCTGCTTCTTCTCGCGGGTCAGTTTCAGCAATAGTTTGTAAATCAACCGAAGCGCGTGAATGCGTCAGACTTAACATTTCCGGCGGAATACCCGATTCAAGTGCGTAGTCTTTGAAATGCTCGGTCGTCGTTCCGGTGGTTGGCAAACAGAAAAACAAACGAAAGTTTGTTCTGCCTTCGTCGGTAAAACGCCTGCACCAATTTTGCGCCCAAAGATAAGCGGCAAGACTTTTACCCGAACCGCAACCGGCTTGCGCCAAAGTCAAATATCCGCCGGAATCTGCGACGCTTTGCTGAAATGGATAAATTCCCTCGAATTTATCGACAATTGCCGAAAAATCATCTGTCGTCAGCCCGATTTGGAAACTTTCCTGAACGACGGAAGACAGCGAATATCTTTTGGCAAATTTTTCTTTTTTGGCAATCGCACTGGCGGCAACATCCGCCGCGATTCCTAAACCTTTAATTAAAGCCAAGCGGCGTTTTTCCGGTTCTTCGATAAAAAGTCGTTCGTTCTCTTTAAATGTTTCTTGTAAATCGCGGACTTCGGTTTGAGCGTCGAAGTCGCATTTTTCTCGAAAGTTTCCTGTAATCGTTATATCATCTTCAAAGTTTGGTGAAGTTGATAAACCTAAATCAATCTGCATTTCTTTAATAACGGCTTTGAAATCTGGATGAGTAAGATAAACTTTGAGTCGTAATGCCTGCGTAGATTCTGTTCCTTCGTCGAATTTTCGATGATGTCCCATAGCCGACCAAACAATTGAAAATAAGGCAGTTTCCAAAAACTTTTCAGATAACCAATTTTGAAAAGGCAAGCTATCCGCAAAAATCAGCAAGCCAGAAATTGTTTCGTGTCGAAGAAGTTGTCTTCCATCTAACTTTCCGCTTACCATTTCTTGAAAATGACTGTTCGCCTTTCCTAAATCCTGAATCCAGCCGTTAGCTTTTAACTCTTCACGAAAAGAATCAAAATCTTTATCATCCAATCCCAAATTAGTTAAAGCGATTTTTCCGACTTCATCAGCTAGCGCGGCACAAGCACTTGCGACATCGCGGCTGTGTTGAGTCAATAGAGCATAATCCGGCGGCGCGTCAGGATAGATTTTCGTATTGTATGATTTTGCTAAAAGGTATTTCATAATTCCTCTTTTTTACTATCAATGTTTTTCAAAACCGGATTAAAAATTCCGCAGCCCATCGCCCGTCGTCCACCGATGCCGTGTGATTGTAATTTTATTGAGTCTTCATCAGATAAATTTTTAGCAAGCAATGAAAAACCGACGATTTTTTTGTCTTTGACCGTTAGAATGCGGCGGAAACGACTTCTTTCTTCCGGCGGGAATTCGAGTTTGGCGGTGATATTCATTTCGGCAAGCTGGCGGTTAGCGGCTTCGAGAAATTCGGGGGCTTCCATAAATCCGCGAATTGTTACTATTCGCGCATAAAGATTTGCCGCCGGAATAAGAGGTCGCGCCATCGGGATTCCCAGACGAATTTTATAACCGTCAATCTCCAAAAGTTTTCCGGCAAGCGGAATTACTTCACCGAATTTTTCGGCGGGAATTCTCAACCGCAGTTCGGCGTTGCGCGGCAATGTAATAATTCCGTTGTCAGACGGCAGACCGCTGACCATTTCCACGCCGAGCCAGCCTGTCTCGTGGAGTTCGGGTTTGATTTGACTGATTGCCGAGTAAAGCAGATAGCCGTGGTCGGCGGGAAGATTTTTTCCCTGAATTGGAAAATGAACCGATATATTGCGGAAGAATTCTGTTTCATTATCATTTTTCATAAATAGTCACAAAGAGCGTTTTAGTTTTCGTTGATATAAATTCAAGGATGTAAATTCAACCCTTTCAATAATTTTTCTCTGACAATTTGTTTTAGTTTTTCGGGCTTTTCCACTCTACAATGTCCGGCGTAGGTCAGGCAAAATCTGGCGACGGCTTCGAGTCCGTTTTGTCCAATTTTGAAGGAAAGCCGCAAACTTCCGTCGGGTAATTCTTCACGCCGCTCATCGGGGTGAAAATAATTTCTTTCACGAATCTATTGCGCCTGGTATGAATCGAAGTGAATTTCAATCGTCGTCAGTCTGCCCGCCATCGAAGAAAACGAAAAAGCTCTTGAACACGCGAACATTTCCGTTCAAGCGTCGCGCCAGGTGCTGCTCGAATACATCAGCGCGGGTTTGCCGCTTGAAAAAGCCAGCCCGCTTGCCGCCTTTCGCCGGAGCTGTTTTCCCCGGCACCAATCCCAAATACATCCGCACTTGTTTCGCCGTCTCAAATCGCTCAACGTTGTCAATGACCGCCGCGAAACTCGCCGCCGTCACCACTCCGACTCCCGGAACCGTTTGTAATCGCTTGACGGTTTCATTGTCTGCCGCCAATCTTTCCAGTTCCTTGTCGGTAATCTTGATTTGCTCGTCCAGCGTTTTCATTGCTTCAATTAACGGAGTCAGCGTTTGCCGCAAAACTGCCGGCAATTCCATTGCTTCGAGCTTGCGGCTCAAGCGGTCGGCATCCGACGAGTTCAGGCGCAAATCTTCAGCGCGCAACAAACTTTTGGCGAAACTAATATACCGCGAGTGCGCCCGTGACTAACTGCTCTCTGAGTGCCGGCAAATTCTTCGTTGCCCGCGCCTCGTCGGAAATACGATGCGCCGCCCGATCCGCTCCCAGACGGCACGCTTCGCATAAAGCTCTGGCATCGCGGCGGTCGATTTTCACCTTTTTGCTTCGTGTCGCATACATCGGCGCGCGCATTCGGATCGGCGACAGCTACCGACAACCCAACTCTTCTAAACAACGCGCGACCCATTCAGATTCGGTCGAAGCTTCAATCAGAACGCAAACCTGTTCAGAACGCCGACCAAAAAATTGCGTTAATGTTTCGCGCTCGGTCTTGAGACGTTTTTCGACAAGTTCGCCATCCTCAGTTAAAAGACAAATCTGCGAGTTCGCTTTTCCTAAATCAAATCCAACGTATTCCATTTTCGCTGACCTCCA
>JBPCRW010000141.1:0-3189 GCA_050996405.1 Pyrinomonadaceae bacterium
AATCCTGACCGACGGCAGACCTTACGACCACGATTACGGTGACGCACGCTACGCCAAAGAAGACGTGCGCGAAGCCTTGACCGAAGCGAAACTCGGCGGCATCACGCCGTTCTGCATCACGATTGACCGCGAATCTGAATCAGAATTAAAAGATTTATACGGCGATGTCGGTTATACGATTATTGACGATGTTTTGAGTTTGCCGGAGAGAATGCCGAATATTTATCGGCGGTTGACGAGTTAAACTTGTGTTAAAATCGCTTTATGAAAAATGACGTTATCGAAGTAAATCCCAAAAAAGTCAGCGGAACGCCCGTGTTTGCCGGAACTCGCGTACCGATAAAAAATCTGTTCGACTATCTCGAAGGCGGCGAAACATTGGAAGATTTTCTCGAAGGTTTTCCGCCCGTTTCGCGTGAGCAAGCAATTGCCGTTCTAAAAATGGCGGAGAAATCTTTAATTAAGGAAGTTGGAGCAAATTGAAAATTTTGCTTGACCACAATCTAGACCGTCGGCTCAAAAATTATTTGACCGAATACGAAACCGCGACGACGCAGGAACAAGGTTGGGCAGATGTTCTCAATGACGAACTGCTCGCGCTTGCCGAAGAAAACGGTTTTGATGTTTTGCTGACGGCAGACGCAAACATCAAAAATCAGCAAAATTTATCGAATCGTAAAATCTCAATTTTAGTTTTGCGGGCATTTAATAACCGCCTCGCAACTCACGCGGAAATGATTGAAGATATTCACGAAGCATTAGCAAAAATCCGAGCGAGCGAAATTGCGGAAGTTTTGCACAAAGACGCTAAAGAGAAATTGAAATACTCTGGTTGACGATGTTTCATCTTTGCCGGAGCGAATGCCGAATATCTATCGGCGATTGACGAGCTAAATCGAAAAGGGAAAAATTTGCAACTCAATCACCCTTAAAATCAAATCTTTTATTTTTTATTTTTTAAGTTCGCGGAAGATTTTCAATAAAATTTTAAGAGTTTGATTTAACACGCAAAATTTCCGCCGCGCTCCAAGCCTGCGCCGGACAGCCGCGCGGATGAAAAGGCGCGTCGGCATCAAAGATTTCCGAGATTTGTCCGAGTCCGGCTTGCGAGAGATGCGTTTTAAAATTAGCGAGAATTCCGGCGATTTTATTTTCCGTTTCGCCGTCGGGAAATTTCCGCAGAGCGTCAACAAATCCGCCGACGAGCCACGCCCAAACCGTTCCCTGGTGATAACACGAATCGCGCTCAAACGGCGTTCCCGTATAAACCGGACAATACTGCGAATTTTTCGGCGAAAGCGAACGCAGACCGTAAGGCGTTAATAATTCCCGCTCGACTTTTTCGATAATTTTTCGCGCTTTTTTCGCGTCGTCCAAAATCGCGTAAGGCAAGCTGACGGCGAAAATCTGATTCGGTCTGACGCTTGCATCGCGCGTTCCGTTGCAGGCGACATCAAACAGACATTGTTCCGCGTCGTTCCAGAACACGCGATTAAAAGTTTCCCTTGCCGCGCGCGCCATTGCCTCGTAACGTTTGCCGTTTTCCGCGTCACCGAAACGCGCGGCAAAATTCGCCGTAATTTTTAAAGCGTTATACCACAACCCTTGAATCTCGACCGGCTTTCCGACGCGCGGCGTGAAAACCGTATCGCCCGTTTTCGCGTCCATCCACGTCAACTGCGTTCCCGCTTCTCCAGCGTAAAGCAAACCGTCCGTGTCAACGTGAATTTGAAAGCGCGTCCCGCGCAGATGCCAGCCGATAATCTCAACGAGTTTTTCGTATAATTCAGCGCGGACAAAATCATAATCGTCCGACTTTTCCGCATAGGCGCGAATCGCTTCAAAATACCAGAGCGTCGCGTCAACCGTGTTGTATTCGGGAGTTTCGCCAGCATCTGGAAAACGATTCGGAATCATTCCTTCGGAAATATATTTGGAAAATTCGAGCAGAATATCGCGGGCGATTTCAGGGCGATTGGTCGATAAAGTTAAACCATTTAAAGCAATCATCGTGTCGCGTCCCCAATCGGAAAACCAAGGATAACCGGCAATCACGGTTTTTCCCGCGCCGCGCGAAACGATGAATTGGTCGGCGGCTAAAACGAGTTGTTTTGTAAAATCATCTTTTGCCCCGGCAGTTTCAATCAATTTTTTGCGCCGCTTGATTTCGTTTCGACGCAAAACGGAAACGTCATAAAGTTCAGTCGTATCAATCGAGGCGATAAGAGTTGCCGGATTGCTTAAATCGAATTTCAGCGCGAATGGCTGAAATAAGTCTTCCGTGAAATCGAAACCGCGCTCTTTCTCAATCGCGTATTCAAAATTGCGATACCAGAAACCCGTCTTTTCAACCGTTTCGGCATTATGCGCGAAATAGAGCGACGGCAGATTTTTATACGGCTGAACCGTTACGAGTTTTTCCGAAACCGCATAATTCACGTCAAAATTCGCATCTTCGCGCCGGAGAGAATGATAATCGCAAAACGATAAAAGCGGTTTTAGTTCAAGCCCGACTCTGGACTCTGGACTCTGGACTCTGGACTTAAATTCGACGACGGTTGAATTCGAGCCGTGAATCATAAAAATCGTTTTTTCGATTTCGATTCCTTCGACTTCAAAAGTCCAGATTGGAAACGGGTCGAGCCGAAACGACTTTAGATATTTAAAACCTTCGGGATAAATTTTGCCCGCGTATTGATTTGACGAAAGTTCAAAGGATTTGCCGTCAATCGTTAAAGTTTCTTCAAACTTCGCAAGCGTCGAAATTCGCCCCAAAGGCGGACGGGTCGCGGCGGTCAAAAGCGCGTGATAACGCCGCGTATTCGCGCCCGAAATCGTGCCGGACGCGAAGCCGCCGATGCCGTTTGTTTCAAGCCATTCGCGCTCTGTCGCGCTTTCAAAATTGGTGCAGATTTCCGAATCGAATTGAATCATTTTGTTTGTAAAATTTTTCAAGCGTCCAATGATATTTTAAACCCCGAATCATTTTCGCGCCGCGTGCTTCAACGTGCGGTTTTCAGGGTTTTTTGCTACATTTATTGTTTGACGTTTGACACGGAAAAGTATCTTATCATTTATCGCCCGTCGCTTGTCACTTTTAAGATTTATGAACCCAGAAAGAATCAGAAATTTTTCCATCATCGCGCATATCGACCACGGCAAATCCACGCTTGCCGATAGAATTTTGCA
>JBPCRW010000205.1:0-10217 GCA_050996405.1 Pyrinomonadaceae bacterium
TTTCCAAGCCGTTCCCGTTTTTCCGGCACACGAATAACCGTCAAGCTGCGCTCGCCTGCCTGTGCCTTTCAACACGACTTGACGCAGCATCCGGCGCAAATCACGCGCCGCATCCTGGCTGACAACCGGAATTTTTTCAGTATCGGGAGATGAAACTGCCTTTCCGTCCGATTGGCGAATTTCTTTGATAATGTGTGGTTTTACACGAACGCCGTCATTGGCTATCGTCGCAAATGCGACGGCGGTTTGCAAAGCCGTCACGCCGATTTCATAACCGATTGACATCGAAGCAAGTGAATCGCCGTTCCAGTTTTGCGGCGGGCGTAATTGCCCTTTGGCTTCCGCCGGAAGTTCGATGCCGGTCGCATCGCCAAACCCGAATCCGCGCTCGTATTTGTAAAATTCATCCTTGCCGACACGCATTCCCGTTTTGATTGCGCCAATGTTGCTGGAAATCGCCAAAGCGTCCGTGTAGGTCATCGTTTTACTGCAATGCGGGTCGCGGAATTCGTGTTTGGCGACTTCGATTACGCCGTTTCCGCAATTAAATTGTCCGTCCGGCGTAATCAGATTATTTTGCAGAGCCGAGCCGTAAGTCACCAGTTTGAAAACAGAACCGGGCGAATAGATATTTTGAATCGCCCGATTGTTAATATTTTCCGCCGCCGATTCGCCGAATTTGTTCGGGTCAAAGGTCGGATAGTTTGCCATCGCCAGAATTTCGCCGGTTTTCGGGTCAATGACAATCGCCACGCCCGATTTTGCATTCGCCGCTTCCACACCTTTTCTTAACGCTTCTTCGGTTTTATATTGAATCGAACGCGAAATTGTCAGCACAATATCCTTTGGCGGTTCGCGTTCAGCGTCGTCGTCGGATTCGTCATAAACTCTGCCCAGACGGTCACGGTCGCGCCAAGTTTTAATGACCGCGCCTTTTAAGGTTTGTTCCTGCGAAAGTTCGATTCCGGCTTGCCCGACATCGTCGAGATTGCTGAAACCGACAACCTGCGCCGCCAAGCTGCCATACGGATACGAGCGTTTTTGTTCCTCTTTCCAGTGCAGACCTTTAAAATACGGTTCGTCGGCTTTCTTGAGTTCCGTGTTTTTCAGCTTGTCATTGAGTTTGGCAACCGCGTCCGAATCCATTTTTCGCGCCAGCCAGACAAATCTTTTGCCCGCGTCTTTCGCGTCCTGTAAAGTTTTTTGAATTTCCTGCGGCTTAATTTTTAGCAGCGATGCTAAAGTTTTTGCGGTTGCCGTCACGTCGTCAATTTCAGACGGGTCGGCATAGAGAGATTCGACATTGACGCTCAACGCCAGCGCGCGTCCTTCGCGGTCGAGAATCGAACCGCGCAGCATTTTGCTCTTGTGTTCGTCGCGCCGCTGGTCGAGGGCTTTTTCGCGCAGCCAATCGCTCTGGTTAATCTGCAAATGGACGAGCCGCACGCCGATAATGCCAATCCAAACCGTAAAAACGGCGACGATAAAAAGAAAGCGCGTGAAAATCGTCTGCGCCGGATTATGTTTTTTTTGAGCTATGCGTTTCGCCATTTTTCCCTTTCCGAAATTATTTTCCAATCACTCGCGGGCGAATATTGTCCGCCACGAAATTAGACGATTTGGCTTTAGTTTCCTTGACTTCCTTTAAATCTTTTTCGGATTTTGATTTTTCTTCCTTTGTTTCCGAAGGCTTCGGCAAAAACTCCTGCGCCAATTTTTGGTCGACGGCTTTTTTAGTCGCGGAAGCCGCATTTTCAATTTTCCTGCCGACAGTTTCCATACCGCCTGCGGCAAATTCCTGCAAGCCGATTTTTTTCGCCGCCTTTTTTATCTCGACGGGCGACAGCGCGACTTCTTTTGCCAGGTAAAGCTGCCGCTGAAGGTTTTCCAAATCCTCTTTCTGACGGCGAAGTTTGGCGTTTTTAATTCCGTATTCAATCGCGGAAAAATGCTGCCGGGCGGCAAAGAAAAATCCGGTTGCTAAAATCAGTCCGCAGGTCATTACCAGAAAACAATATCGCCACGAAATCGAGTCGCGCTGACGCTGGACTTTGTTTGTTTTTTCGTTTTTCGGCAAATTTCTTTTTTTCATTCGGTTTGCGGGAATACAAGGAACTATTTTGAAAACAACTTTTATATTTCGTGACTGCTCTAAATTGCGGCTAATTCAATTTTCGACAAACTCGAAGTTTTGCGCTGCGGGCGCGCGGATTTTCCGCAATCTCAATTTCGCTCGCCGTGACCGGTTTGCGCGTTAAAATTTCAACTTTTTTTTCCGCCCCGCAAACGCATTGCGGCAGGCGCGGCGGGCAAGCGCATTTTCCAGCCGAATTCTGAAAGACTTTTTTAACGATTCGGTCTTCCAGCGAGTGGAAACTTATCACCGCCAGTCGTCCTTCAATTTTCAATTTTTCAATCGCCGTTCGCAAAAAATTTTCCAAAATTTCGAGTTCGCTGTTGACGGCAATCCGCAACGCTTGAAAAGTTTTTGTCGCCGGATGAATTCTGTCCTTTTTATTTACGGCGCGAACCGCTCCGGCAACCAGTTCGGCAAGTTCGCGCGTCGTTTTCGGAGCGTCGCCGCGCGTCCTTCTTTCGACGATGCGGTGGGCGATGCGCCTTGAAAATCTTTCCTCGCCGTATTCGTAAATGATGCGGGCGATTTCAAATTCGGAAAGTGTTTCGAGCAGTTCGGCGGCGGTCAGCGTTTCCGAATCGGGATTCATACGCATATCGAGCGGCGCGTCAAAGCGAAAACTAAACCCGCGCGTTTCGCTGTCAAGCTGCAAGGACGAAACTCCCAAATCTGCTAAAATTCCGTCCACCTTTTCAATTCCCGCATTTGCTAAAACCTCTCCGAGTTCAGAAAAATTCGCGTGGAAAATTCTGTATCTGCCAGAAAATTTTTCGAGCCGTTTTTCGGCAATCGCAATCGCTTCCGAGTCCTGGTCAATGCCGATGATTTTTGCGTCGCCGGAAGCCGACAAAATCGCCGCCGCGTGTCCGCCGAGTCCGAGCGTCGCGTCAACAAAAATTCCGCCCCGCGCGGGCGCGAGAAACTCTAAAGTTTCCGCCAGTAAAACGGATTGATGCAGCATTTTGGCATTTTTCGTTTGTTCTTTCAAAGAGCAAAAATTTTAAATTCCGAGCCGCGCCAACATCGCTTCGTGTTCGGCTGTAAACGGATTTTGCAGTAAATACCGCTCCATCCTTTCACGATTCCAAATGTCCAGAAACGTTAATGAACCGATAACCGCGACATCGCCGCAAGTTTCCGTTTTCTGCCGCAAAAGTGGATGAATCAGAATGCGTCCCTGATTATCAATCTCGGATTCCTGCCCGAAGAAATTCATCCGCGTCAAATAAATCCGCCGTGCGGCTTCGTTTGAAGGCAAAAGCGCAAGTTTTTGTTCAATCTTTTCCCACTCGGAAAGCGGAAAAATTTGCACACTCTCGCCGGTCAGACTCGTCACATAAACGCCTGAATCGTATTTTTCTTCGAGCTTACGCCGGAAATACGTCGGAATTTTCAGCCGTCCCTTTTCGTCAACCCGCGCCGTATAATTTCCGCGTAGCATTTTATTTTTTTCTGGGGAAAGTGCTTAAAACCAGTCCGCATTTTTTTTGAATCTTAAACACTTTTCGTGGAATGATTTTTTCCGTCTAAACGTCCACTTTAGACCATTTTCGACCACTTGTAGAGCATCTTACGACTTTGCGGCGCGTTGTGTCAAGGATTATTTTCAGTTTTTTTGCATAAATCAAGTGCTTAAAATTTTACACGGAATTCACAGCCGTAATTTTGAAAAAAATTTGTCTTGTTTGAAAGTTTCTTTGCTAAATCATTTCTATTTGCGTTAAAGTTTTGTCTTTATGCATTTCAATTTTTTTGAACTTCTGCTGCTCGGAATTTTTGCCGGTTTCGCCAACATTCTCGGCGGTCTGATTTTGTTTCCGGCGGGCGTTCACAATCGTTTCAAATTCGCGCTGAAATATATTCTGGCAATCGGCGCGGGATTTATGCTGGCGGTGACATTTATCGAGATTTTCCCCGAAACGATTTCGCTCTGGCAAATAAAGGCGAATTCCGCACAGCCGGAAGTTTTTATTATTCCGATGGCTTTGCTGCTTTTAGGTTATCTTTTAACGCAGTTTTTTGAACACACGATTGCGCCGCACGTTCATCTCGGCGAAGAAGTTCACAGCGACCATTTGATTCCAACTTCATCGGCTTACACGGCAATCGGCGGGCTTTTGATTCACACTTTTTTCGACGGCGTTTCGATTGCCGCTGCCGCGCAGGTCGATTTTAAAACCGGCATTCTGGTTTTCTTCGCCATCTTTCTGCATAAATTTCCCGAAGGTTTTACGATTGCTTCGATGATTCTCGCCGCCGGAAAAGGTTTTCGAGAAGTTTTGGCTGCCACCTCCTTGGTCGGTTTAACAACGCTGCTCGGCGTTTTGTTTTTTCTTTTAGTCGGAAATAATGTCGGTTTTACGGTTGCCTACGCGCTTCCGCTGGCAAGCGGCGTGATGCTCTATGTTGCCGCAAGCGATTTAATTCCCGAAGTTAATCATCACGGCGGCAAACGACCGCTCGTGCCTTTGTGCGTGTTCGGCGGTGTCGCTCTGTTTTTTCTGCTACACTACATCTTGCACGGAATTTTGGAAAGTTAGGAACTTTGCGAAGAAACTTTCGTAATTCTTTCGGACTCGGCAGAATTATTTTGCGAATGAAAAGAATTTCTTTAAAACTGAATTTACTGCTCGTCTCGATTCTCGTTTTAACGAGTCTGCAAATTTTTGCACAAACCAGTCAGCCGTTTTCAATCAACACTTCGCCGCTGCCCGCGCCGACCAGTCCGGTGATGGATTACGCGAACGTTTTGGATGCGGCGACGAAACAGCAGTTAGAACAAAAAATCATTCAGTTTCGTGATTCGACCAACCCGAAAGTCGAACTGGCGGTGGCGATTGTTTCGACGACGGGCGACCGCGATATTTTCGATTATTCGCTAGCGGTGGCACGCGGATGGGGAATCGGCTCGAAGGAAAGCGATAATCCGGGCGCGCTGCTGTTTATCGCAGTCAACGACCGGAAATATTTTACGCAGGTCAGCCGGGATTTGGAAGACGAACTGCCCGACGGCGTGGTCGGGAGTTTGCAGCGTCAATATCTCGTTCCGGCTTTTAAACAGCAGCAATACGGCAAGGGCGTTTCGGATACGATTGACGCATATATTCGCACGATTCGAGCAAAACAAAACGGCGAACCGACACCGGAAATTGCCAACCAAAAAAGTGAAATCTCACGTTCGGGAGGAATTTCCGGCATCATGACTTGTCTAATTATATTATTTGTTCTTATGATTTTGATTTTCAGTCGGGGCGGGCGCGGCGGCGGCGGAAATAACGGCGGGCGCGGCGGTTTCGGCGGAGGCGGTTTCGGCGGCGCATTACCTTGGATTATCGGCTCGGTTATCGCCAATAGCGGCAGGTCAAGCGGTTCATCGGGCAGTGGTTGGGGCGGCTCATCCGGCGGCGGTTGGGGCGGTTTCGGCGGCGGCGGCAGTTTCGGCGGCGGCGGCGCGGGCGGCAGTTGGTAAATCAACAGAAAACGGAAAATGGATAATGGAAAATTTTATGCGGTTTAAAATTTGAGCCGAGTCATCAATCGTAAATTTGTAAATAAGATTTAGATTTTTCGTTTTCCGTTTTACATTAAAAATTATGTCTTTAGCAAAAAATCAGTTTGACGATTTGGTTGACGATTTAAAGGCGACACACGGCGCGAATCTCGCTTCGGTGATGCTTTACGGTTCGGCGGCGGCAGGCGATTTTGTCGCCGACGCATCCGATTATAATTTACTGATTGCATTAAAACAGATTCGCCCGAAAGACCTTCGCGCGGCGCAAGCCCCGATGCGCGAGTGGAATCGGATGGGACATCCTTTGCCCGTCTATTTTACCGTTTCGGAACTGCAAAAGGCGACGGATGTTTTCCCGATTGAGTTTCACCAGATGCGAAAGGCGCGAAAAATTCTTTACGGCGAAGATTTGCTGGCAAACATAGAAATTTCCAATGAATTTCTGCGTCATCAAACCGAATACGAACTTCGCGGCAAATTGATTCAACTGCGGCGCGCCTTTATTCCCGCATCGGTTTCGACGGAAAAACTGTTGAATTTAATGAGCGAAAGTTTGGTCAGTTTCGCCACTCTGTTTCGCGCCGTTTTGCTGCTGCACGGCGTTGAACCGCCGCTCGCCAAACGCGATGTCGCCCGAATGCTGGCGCGGCATTTAAAAATAGACGGCGCGCCGTTTGAAAAGATTTTTGATTTGCGCGAGAAAAATGCTTTCGCGCAAATGGACGAAGTTTCGGCGAACCGGCTTTTTTCCGAATATATGGAACAGATTGAAAACGTGATTGAAGCGGTTGACCGATTGGAAAAATCGTAAATGGTTAATGGTTAATTGTCGAAAACGATTGCCATTAACAAGGAAACAATTAACAATTAACTTTTTATGAGGAGACAAAAATGAGAAAAATTATTTTATTAACCTTTGCTTTAGTCGCCGCTTTTGGAATGAGCGGGTGCAGTTACAACACTCTGACGCAAAAGCAGCAAGGCGTAAAGGGCAAATGGGCAAACGTCGAAAGCAATTTGCAGCGGCGCGCCGATTTGATTCCGAATTTAATTAAAGCCGCGCAGATGTCTGCGGTTCAGGAACAAGAAGTTTTCGGGCAGATTGCCGATGCGCGTTCACATCTGTTGAACGCCGTGCAAGCCGCGCCGCAGGGCGCGGACGGCGATAAAACGCCCGAACAAAAACAAGCTGTCATCGATGCCAACAACAGTTTCGGCGGAACAATCGGCAGGCTTTTGAGTTTGCAGGAAAATTATCCGCAGCTTCGCTCAAACGAGGCGTTTATGAAAGTGCAGGACGAACTAGCGGGAACGGAAAATCGCATTAACACGGCGCGGCTCGACTACAATGATTCCGTCACCGATTACAACACGACACGCAATTCATTTCCGGCAGTTTTAACCGCAGGTTTGCTGGGATTTAAAGAAGAACCGTTTTTCAAAGCTCAAGAAGGCGCGGATAAAGCACCGGACATCGGCGACCCGAATTCTTTGCGGAGAAACAACGCGCCGACCGCGCCCGCCGCAAATAAATAAACTAAAATCCGCGCGAACTGCACATCGCGCAATGGTCGCAAGGCTTGCCCGCCGGTTCATACGGGCAAGCCTTTTCATTTTGTAAATTGTTGATAATTTCGTCGGCGAGTTCCGCAAGATTCGTAAATTTTTCTTTGCTTGGATGGAACGATTGCGGAGTGTGAAATGCGGATTGCGAATTTAAATTTTGAACAGAAATTTGAGATTCGATTTTATTTAATCTTTCGTTAATTTTTTCGAGACTTGAACGCAGAGAATTTTCATCGCTTCCCTTTTCGTTTTCCTGCAAAAGCAGCGCGATACATTCGGCTAATTTTTGAGTGTTTTCATTAGACATAAATATAAGGGCAGGTCTTGTGCCTGCCCAATGCGGCGAATGTCGCACACATTCGTTCAATAATTAAAATGTTGGAATTCGACAACATTTTTCAGCCTTGCGGTTGATTGGGCAGGCACAAGACCTGCACCTACAAATTTTCTTTTTTCAATAAATCAACATAATCAACCACGCCGACGATTGCCGAATCAATCGCCGCGCCCTGTTTTCCGGTCGAAGCGGTTGACGCGCTCCAGCCTTCCTGCACAATCAAAACGATGTCGCCTTCGCCCGCCGAAACCGAATCGAGCGCGAGCAAAGTATCGCCGGTTTCTTTCAATTCAGCCGTCAATTTCCGGCACAGCATTATTCGCGCTCCTTCGTAACGCTGATTTTTCTGCGTCGCCACGACATTTCCAATAACTTTGGCTAACAACATTGGTAATTGGTAATTGGTAATTGGTAATTGGTAAATTTCTTAAAACTTATTACCAATTACTTATTACCAATCACTTTTTATAAACGTGCGAATTTGAATCTACAATTCCGACAATCGTGCAATCGGTTGGCGTGCTGTCGCGTTTGAAAGGAAAACTCGCTTCTTTGCCGCGACACCAAAATACTAATTCGCCGACTCCCGCGCCGATTGCGTCGAGCGCGATTAAAGGTTTCCCAATCGGCTTTAAATCGTCGCTCAAATTCTGCACAATCAAAATTTTTCGCCCTTCGAGCGATTCGTTTTTAATTGTCGCAACGACCGTTCCGATAACGCGGGCAAGCTGCATTTTTGTAAATGGTAAATGGTAAATGGTAAATGAAAAATTTATTTCTTCGATTAACGATTTACTTCAAAAGAATCAATTACGCCGATGATTGCCGAATCAACCGGACAATCCTTGTTGCCTTCCGCCAGCCGCGCCGACGAACCCGCGACAATCAAAACCCTTTCGTGAAAGCCCGCGCCGACCGTATCGACCGCCACCGTGTAGCCGCTCTGGTCGGTGCCGTCCAAATTCAGAGGCTTGACGATAAGCAGTTTTTTGCCTTGCAGCCGTTCGTCTTTTTGTGTGGAAACAACCGTTCCCAAAATTCTGGCAATAATCATCTTTAAGAAGCCAGAAGATAGAAGATAGAAGTCAGTAAAAGAGCAGGATTATGTCTTCTGACTTCTATCTTCCGTCTTCTATTTCGCAACAACCGGCAAATTGTCATCAACGCTCGAATGCGGGCGCGGAATAACATGAACCGAAACTAATTCGCCGACACGCCGCGCCGCCGCCGCGCCCGCGTCCGTCGCCGCCTTAACCGCCGCGACATCGCCGCGCACGATTGCCGTCACAAACCCCGCGCCGATTTTTTCATAGCCGACGAGTTGGACGTTTGCCGCTTTGACCATCGCGTCCGCCGCTTCAATCGTCGCTATCAAACCTTTGGTTTCAACCATTCCCAATGCTTCCTGCATTTAGTTTTCTCCTCAAAATTTATTCGATTATACCTTGATAAATCTCGTCAACATTTAATTCGCATTCGAGCGATTCGAGTTTTAAGGTTTCACCTGCAATATACTGACTTTGAAACCAAAATTTTTCGTTATATTTCGTATAAAGCGTAACAAGTCTTTTCGACTGAGAAATTAACAAATATTCTCGCAGACTTTCGATTGATTTATATGCTCTAAACTTTTCTTCACGATCATAAACTTCCGTCGAAGGTGAAAGCACTTCGACAATTAACGTCGGATTAACTAATAGTCTTTGTTTGCCGATTTCTTCATAAATCGGTTTTCCGCATAAAACAGTAATATCGCCATAGCGATAAGGCGGTAATGCCGGAACTTTCAATTTAACATCGGAAGAGTAAATCAAACAGCCTTGCGGAACTAGTTGATTTCCGAGCAAACGTCCTATTTGACTTCCCAACAGCGAATGTTCGGGACTGCCGCCGCTCATTTCAAATACTTCGCCATCGAAATATTCGTAACGACCTTCGGCGTTGTAATCAAACTCCAGATATTCTTCCAGAGTCATCTGTCGGCTTGTAATCGGTATCGCAGACATAATTTTAACGGGTGTTGGCGGCTTGCGCCAGCAGTTCAATTAATTCTTCGCGGCTCAACGAAATTTTCGCACCGTTCGAGTTTGAACTACTTGTCGAATTCTCGTCAAGTTCGCAGGAAATTCCCGCGTCTTCCAGATAACCGCACGATTGACAGCGCGCCTTTTCGGGCAAGTATCCGGCTTTTTCACGAATGTTGACGAGTTTTTTTATCGCGTCTTTCGGCAGATTATTCGCGCCGCCGAGAGTTTTCGCCAAGATTGCGATTTTCGCCGTGTGTTCCAGAGTTTCCAATCTATCAAACGCCTGCCACAAATCTTTTCCGTAAGCAACCACGCCGTGATTTTCCAGCAAAAGCGCGTTGTGATGTTCGACATAAGGTTTTAACGAATCGGTTAATTCCGGTGTCGAAGGCGTTCCGTAAGCTGTTAGCGGAACGCAGCCCAGAGTTAAAATCACTTCGGATAAAATTGGCGCGTCAATCGCTAAACCGGCGGCGGCAAACGCCGTTCCGTGCGGCGTGTGCGCGTGACAAACCGCATTGATGTCGGGACGCATATTGTAAATCAAAAGGTGCATTTTGATTTCCGAAGACATTTTTTTATCGTTCAGCGCGTTGCCTTCCAAATCAACCAACGCCATCATATCTTCGGTCATTCTGC
>JBPCRW010000171.1:0-3526 GCA_050996405.1 Pyrinomonadaceae bacterium
AATGCCAGAATCAAAGTCTTCGGCTGGCTCGACCAGTTCTCATCAGCCAGACTTATTTGTTTGCCGATGGTTGGCTGAACACGCGCCTGCTGACCTGCATCCGGCTTGCTGAAAAAATATCGTTGAATGCCGACTCCGACCAGTAGAATAACGACGACAATGATTAAAATATTGGCAGTTAATTCTATCCTTTGAGACAGCTTGCTCATAATAATTTGTTTCCTTCACCTACAAAATAACTGCGAAATAAAAACCGACGCACACTCAACAGTATAAGTTTTGACAATTACGTGATTGTTTTTTCAGTTCCGTGTGTAAAAAATCAAAGATTAAACTGTCGGGCGGGTCAACTTGGAAAGATTAAAATCTATTTTAGAGAGTTTGTCAAATTTTCCAATTCGCGGGTTATAAAATAAAAAAGCCCATCTTAACGATGGGCTTGAAATATTCCAGCTAAATATCAAACTAGAATAAGAATCGGAATCCAAAGCGGATTGACCGCGGATCCTGAAATATAATCGGCGTGTTGAAAGCCAAATTTCTGGAAATGGCTACTCCATTCAATGCCTCTGCCGCACTGTATTGTGATAATACGCCGTTGCTGGTAAGAAAATTCGTAGCGTCACGCGTACTGCCGTTGGCAACTACGTTCTCTGGGGCAAGCGCAAAGTAGGCACTGCTTTTATTTTGATTAAAGGCAAGCGGACGAGCTGTATTGAAGACGTTAAGAACGTTGAAATCAAACGCCATTGTGAACCGCTCATCACGACCGAATCTATAACGATGCGTTAAATTCAAATCGGTTTGTCTGAACGACGGCGTGCGTCCCAAGTCTCCGCGCTTTGTTTCGGGAATCGGAATACCAAAGATATTAACGAAAGTCGTCTTCGGCGTTCCCGATTCAATAGTTGTAAAGAACGACAAGTCGGTACTGTTCGTTTTACTATTAAACCAATTGTAGGTATATGTTCCCGAAGCCTTGAAAACATGTGTTCTGTCCAGCGGCAGAATTCCATTGTCCGGATGCCCGCTGGCGGTAAATCCGACATACGGTTCGTCAAAGGAACGAGTAACGTTCGGGTCGCTACGTCCGATACCGGTTGTCGTGTTGACTTCATCAGGACTTGCAAGACCCGAATAGTTACCGAACAAACGGCTCAGCGTATAGTTTAAATTGAAGCTGAAGTTTTTAACGTAGCGACTATCCACTTCCAACTGCAAAGCCTTGTAGACGCGCTGCGGGGTTGGTGCCAGATTATAGCCTAACTGTTTATAAACTTGAAGAGCCAATCCCTGTCCCGGATTACCGATAACGTAGGCTTCACCTGAGTCAGTCGGAACACCGGCATCTTCAATTGCCTGGTCAAGGTGACGATACAAACCGCGAGCGGTAAAGATCGTCGCGCGCATCACTTCGCGTTGAAACTCGACTGTATATTCGCTCTGACGATACGGTTTAACGTTCGGGTCAACCGCGCCGTTTGTTAAAACGTTCGCTCCCTGAACATTTGAAGCGATACGATAATCTTGGTCACAAACATACGCCGAGCCAGAAGTTATCGGACACATTCCGCCAGCCGGAAACGCGTAGGTGCCTTTTAAATTCGGTACCGTATAATTAGTATAGTTCGGCTTATCAGCAGTAATATAGAAATAGCTGACGTGATAGAAATTACCGCCGAATGAGCCTTGCGGCAGCGAGAATTTCAAGCGGTCAAAAAACCGACCATAGAAAGCCGAAATTTTCGTTTTGCCATCGCCGGTTAACGCGTATGCGACACCAATGCGCGGAGCAAGTTTTTGACCGTAACTAAATTTCAGATTAATTGCGTTCTGGTTGAAGGCAGGAATTTTTTCCTGTTCATCGCGCAACCCGAGATTGAAAGTCAAACGGGTCGTTGGCTGCCATTTATCCTGGATAAAGAAAGCAGTTGCGTTATTCGTGGCACTGCCGCTGGCACCAAATTGATAAGTAACACCCGTGCCGATAGAATTCGCCGGACAAGGATAGCTATTACCCGGTTGAATCTGCCATTGGACATAAGTTGTATTTGGACTAAAGCATCTATACTTTTCTGACGCGCTAGCCGGATTTGACGGATCTGCGTAGAATAAATAAGTGCGTCCGGGACCGATGTTTCCAGTTAAAACATCATTAAAAATCTTGCTGTTTTGATAGCCGCCCTTAACCTCGTGATGCCCGCCGAAATTGAACAAATAGCTGACCTGGGCATCAATCGTGCTGCGAACAGAAACATCTTTTACGATCTGACTATTAGAGCTGACATTCACGAAACTCTGTGCACAACCGGCAAGAGGTATAGCTGCCGTGGGAACGTTCCGGCAGACATACTGCGTAACCGTTGGTATACCGTATGAGCCGAGTCTTTGATTCTGAAAACCTCTAGTGTAACGTCCAAGAACAATTAACTTGCCCGTTGGCGTATAGATGCCTTCAGCCCTGAAATTGTCGGAGTTCTGACGACCGCCGTTAAACTGCGCGGCTTGCGCTCCTTGGAAAGTCGCTCCGTTAAGAGGCAAAGTTGCCGGTGTACCAATTGTAAGGGAATTGGCTGGGAGCGCGCCTTGAGTCACAATCGGATTCCAGGTGTAGCTGGAATTTAGACGAAGATTGTTAAACGGCGATGCGTCAAGTCTGAATTGTGAATAATTATAGGTGTCCCTTTCTCTAAACGTTTGAGTATTTGTTCCGCCGAGAGCCACGACATTTGCGGGAAGCGTAGCCAGCGCGCGGGTCGGACCAAATCCTGTAATATAGGTAGTTGTTGCGTTCGTATCCACAAAACGCGGATTATGAATTCCAAAAAACCACAATTTGTCTTTAATAATCGGTCCGCTCAAAAGAGCCGTCGGATAAAAGCTTACTCCTCCATTTCTAGTTTGGGGGAGATATTCAAATCCCTGTCCGGTATTAGGAATAGACCCGATAAGCTGGTTGGATGGTATCGGACGAGGACCGGCATTGAATTTTTGGGTGTTGAAATTAACGCCAAATTCACCACTGAATTGATTTGAACCGCTCTTTGTCACGGCGTTGATAACGCCGCCTGTCGCGCCGCCGAATTCAGCTTCAAATCCGCTGGTCTTTACCTGGATTTCCTGAATAGCCTGATACGGAATGTCATTGTTGGCGTTTAAGAGACCGTTTCTATAGTTTTGGGTTTCTTGTCCGTCAATGATGAAACTATTCTCCGGTCCGGTTGCGCCGTTAATCGAAAACTGTCCTGATAACGGTTCGGGACGAACTGATGCTGTTGTTCTCAACAGGCTGGTAAATCCTGTCCCTTTCGGCAGGCGATCTATTTCCTGGACGGAAATGTTAGTCTGAGCTTTCGTTTCCGTCGGGTCAAGAATAACGCCCGAAGTTTCCGTAACATTTAAGGTTGCTCCGACAGTAGTGTTAAGCGCAAATTCAACTGTCGTGTCATTACCTAATGCTACCTGAACGCCCTCTCTCTCTTGCGCCGCAAATCCGCTGGCGGCAGCCGTAGCAACAGTATAAGCT
>JBPCRW010000261.1:0-13889 GCA_050996405.1 Pyrinomonadaceae bacterium
GCCAACATCAACCCGCCCGCTGACGCAGGCGGTTCTGACAAAAACAGCTTTGGTCCGCAGTTCGCGCAGCAAGTCGGCTCGGCGTGAAATCTTCTGTTCAAAGGATTTTCGTATTCGGCGCGGCACTCGTCGCACATTTCAAACTCGCGCATTGTCGTATTTGCGCGGTCATATGGCACGTTTTCGATAATCGTAAATCTTGGTCCGCAGTTCGTGCAGTTGATAAACGGGTAACGAAACCGCCGGTTTTGCGGGTCGAACATTTCACGCAAACAATCGTCGCAAGTGGCGATGTCGGCGGAAATCGGCATAAATTTCGCGCCGTTTGATTCGCTTTCGACAATCCGAAAGTCTGTGTAATTTACCGCGTTTGAATAATTTTTAGATTCGATTGATTCGATTTGCGACATCGGCGGCGGATTCGTTTTCAGTTCACTGATAAATCGTTCGATTTGTTTTTCGTCACCTTCGACATCGACCAGAACGCCGACGGGGTTATTCAAAACCCGCCCTTTGAGCGCGTTTTCAGCAGCCAGCGCAAACACGAACGGGCGAAATCCGACACCTTGCACGATGCCTCTGATTTGAATTTGCGTTCGCATCAACATTGAACATTAACCTTATTTAATTTTTTTCAAAGCAGGAAATTTAAACGCTTGATAAAAATCGCCTGTCTGGTTACCGCCTCGCATTCAGTAAAATACAGGACTTTTTTACTGTCGCTCAAGCTATGTCATTTTTTGAAAGAATTCTCTGTTACGCGCTCAACTTCGGTTGTTCGTTTCGCCTCAAAATCTTCAGAGGTCCTTCGCGCAAACCGCTGAGCCAGAGCGCGAGATTTTCGCGCCCCGGCGACCAGACCAGCAGCAGGGCGAGCGCGCCGTAAATTGGCAGATGCCCGATAAGTTCCGTCCAGTTAAAAATCGTTAAAGTCAGGTTAATCGGAATCCACGCAATCAGTATAATTTCGCGCGGAAAGATGCCGAGCAGAATCCACAGCCCGACGAGAAGTTCGACTGCTCCGGCGCATAAAATAAATGTTTCGTTCGACATTGGAATACCGAAAACGGCAGTAAAATTAAGCGGGTAGCGTCCGAGAAAATCGGCTGCCAGCGGAATGTTGGCAAACTTTTCGGTGAACGCGACGACAATTAAACTTACGCCTAAACCCGCCCGCAACGCTGGAACAGCTTTTTCCATCAACCTCGCGGACGGCTCAAGACGCGGCAAAATAAGGCGGTCAATCGAAATCGGACCGCGTCCGGCGAAAAAAAAGAAGGCGGCAAGTCCCAGATAGAGCGAATTTTCGAGCATCGGTTCAAGCCCGACCAGAAAAATTCCCGCAAACCATAAAAGGGCAAGAGCGATGGCGGCGATTCTGGTTAACGCGCCGTAAAATATCGCCAGCGCGATGCCGGTTTGCGCCAAACCGAGCGCATACATCCACACGCCGGGCAGTTTATTATTAGGCGTGAACAGTTCGCCCTGAACGCCGCTGACGAGCAGCGGAACGGCAGTGTGGATGGCGAGAATCGCCGGAATCAAACCGTATAAAGCCGCGCGGCGGTCATCAGTCGCGCCGAAATTTTCCGGTCCCGGCACGAATCCGCGCCCGCGCTTTCGCAGCCATAATCCGGCAATGAGCGTGATGATTAACACCGCGCCGACAAATGCAAGCGGCAAGGGGCGAAAGAATAAATCCCAGCGCAGCCTGTAATTTTCGGTTGCGTAAAACCATTTCTCGTGCGCCGCCGCTTTTGATGCCGCCGCCAAAAGCAGTGCCGAGCAGAGCGTTATGCTTTTTAAATTGATTTTTTTATTCATTCTCTCAAGACTTTGACTTTTTGAAAGCGCGAGCTTATTTCCGCAGCCAGCCGAATAAACCGTGAACGACGCTTGCGCGATTTCCTTCATAAATTGCTCTGGTTGTCGGAATGGACTGCGGGCAAACCAGTACGCAATTGTTCGCGCTGCTGCAATTCTGCACGCCGTCCGCGCCCATTATGCCGTCGAGCCTCTCGTCGCGGTTCATTTTTCCGTTCGGGTGCATATCGAAAAGTCTGAACTGCGTCAAGGTCTGCGCGCCGATGTAATTTCCGTCGCCGTATTGCGGGCAGGCTTCCAGACAACAGCCGCACGTAAAACAGCGCGAATAAGCGTAACGCTCGTTCGTTTCATCCTGACTCATTTTTGGACCCGGTCCTAAATCATAAGTTCCGTCGAGTTCAATCCAGGCGTGAATTTGTTTCAAGTGTTCAAACATTTCCGCGCGGTCAACCTGCAAATCGCGCACATTCGGAAATTTCGTCATCGGCTCTAGGCTAATCGGCAATTCAAGATTATCAACCAGCGCGGAACACGACTGGCGCACAGTTCCGTTGATAGTCATCGTGCAGATGCCGCACACCGATTCCAGACAATTCATCTCCCAAACGGGCGGCGTGGTTTGCTTGCCATTCCTGTTGACCGGATTTTTGCGAATCTCCATCAGACAGGAAATTATATTGAGGTTCGCCCGATACGGAATCTCAAATTCTTCCCAATACTGCGGAGCATCAGGATTAGCGCGACGCTTGATGCGAAGGACGACGGACTTCGGCGTTTCGCGCTGCGCTAATTTCGGTTTCGGATGTTGGATTAAATAACTCATACGATTTTTAATTTACTTCCCTTAAATATCAATCCTTGCGAAAAGCTCGGTCGCTTATTTTTTTCAGTGCCTGACCTTTGTGCATCGCAATATGTCGGTCTTGTCGCTTTTGATTTCATACTGCGGCTCGCTCTCGCTCGCGTGGTGCGTATATCCCTTATAATCCACCTCTCTTTTATGAATCTTAATGATTTTGCCGCTGACGTATCCGGCTTCCGAGTTCCAACTCACGTGGTCGCCGACTTTGAATTTTTCCGTCATCTTGATTCATCTCCTATTATTTATAGCCTGTGAACTCCTCCGTGCGGATATTGTCGTCGTTGACTCCCGCATCGCCGAGAATTTTACGCATCGCGGTTACCATTGCAGGCGGTCCGGCAAGGTAGTAAATGGGAAGCGTGAGATTACCGATATATTTTGCGAGCATCGCCTTGGTGATAAATCCGGTTTCCCCGTCCCACTTTCCGCCTGATTTTTCCGTTTCCGTCATCGTGCCGACAAAAGTGAAGTTCGGGTTGTTCTTTCCGGCTTCCGTCAGAGCGTCCAGAAACGCCCCGTCTTCCGGTTTTCGATTGGAATCGAAAAGGAAAATCTTGTGGGAAAGATTGTCGTGAGCCGCTTGAAGAACGATGCTTCTGACGGGCGTAACGCCGATGCCGCCAGTCAAAAAGACGGCGGGAATTTGCGCGTTGTTATGCAGCGTGAACGAGCCATAAGGAGCGTCGAGCGTCAGTTCCGTGCCAATCTCCATTGTTTTTAATACTCGCTTGAACGCCGTATCGCGCATCCGTGTCGCCAGCATAATATCGTCTTCGTAAGGCGCGCTCGCCAAAGAAAATCCGCGCGTGTTGCCTTCGGCATCGGTTTCAGAAGGATTGATTAGAGTGTAATCGGCAAATTGTCCTGCTTTGTAGGCGAATCCGTCCGGCTTTTCAAAGTGAAATGCCATTGTTCCGGCGGCGATTTCCTCTCTACTTTTCAATTTTGTTTTGTAGATTGGCATAATGTAATTCTCCTGCCTTTGATTTTTACCGTTTTCGGATGCTGCGTAAAATAACTCGTCTAATTCCTAAAAATTAAGTTTTTATCCCAAAGCTAAAATACCCTGCTATATAAAAGTTCCGGTGATTTAAAAATCTTAAGTTCAATTTCCGGCAATTGCTCGCTCTGCCGTTCCATAAAATAATTTTCCGTTCTCAAATCGCGCTGCCGAAGTAAATGGGTGAATTTCATTCTTTTTTAAACCGATGATATGTTCGACTTCTACGCCCGCCGCTTTCAGACAATCCGAGATGAGCGCGCGATGACATCGCCACCAGACCGCTTCCGAACACATAATTGCCGTTCGCTTTCGGCGGGCTAATTCCAGCAATTGCGCTATTCCGTCCTTAAATTCTGCGGTTTCCATATAATCGGCATATCCGCGAAACGATTCGCTGCGCCAAACCGTATTCGGCGAATCGACGCGCGGTCGCCGTCTGCCGCCGAGTTGTTTGAACGGCGCGTATTCTATCCCGCTTTCGGCGAGAACATCGCCCAACTCGCGTTCGTTAAAGTGCGGATATTTCCTGGAACCCGGATAGCGGCGCACGTCCGCCAGAGCTTCGATTTTATTAGCTGCAAGCAGTTCGATAAATTCGGCGAGAGTGCGCGTCGAATGACCGATAGTCCAGATTTTTAATCCTTTTTCACCTGACATATCATGCCTTAAAATTTGACAATCGAATAATCGAATAAATGAATTCGGTTATACCTGATTATCTTTTTCCAAACTGCCGACTTTTGGTTTTGATTCATTCTCAAGCCCACTTTTGCCGAACGCCGGATTGTCTTTGACGGCAACTCCACGCTCTTTTAACAACTGCGTCAACAATCCGATTTGCTCTTGCTGCATCATAATCAACTCCGTCCATTTACTCTCGCGCAACTCGTCTATCTTTTCGTGAAGGCTGAGAATTTCAAGCTCCGCCTTCAAATTTACTTCGTAATCGTGCGCCGCATCGAGCCGGTCTTTCACCGATTGACGATTCTGCGACATTAAAATTATCGGTGCTTGAATGGCGGCAAGCATCGACAGAAAAAGATTGAGCAAAATATACGGATACGGGTCAAACGAATTATGGCTATGCGCGAGCAGAAAAGAATTGAGCAGAACCCACGCGAGCAGAATCGCGCCGAAGATAATGATGAACGTCCACGAGCCGCCAAACGTCGCAACTTTGTCGGCAAGTTTTTGACCGAAGGACAAATTTTTTTCAAACTCCTGATTTGTATTACGGCTGATAGGCAGGCGTTCAATGTAATGCTTGATGACGCGCTGCACACGCTCCGGCAGCGCGTCAATGTCCGCATTAAATCGCTTCTTCGCAAAATCTCGCAAATGATTTTTCACAGCAAAAAAGTTGTTAGTCTGCTTTGAATTTCGTCAGTAAAATCGAAACTTCGGGCAAAGCCCTGACTTCGTGAACGACTTCCGGTTCGACGGTTATCAATACGCCGGGCGATAATTTGTAAATTTCATTTTTGCTCACATCGAGAAAATCGCCCGCGCCCGCCACGCATTGAACCGTAATCGGCTCGGCGGCTTTGTGGGCTTTCAAAACCGCGTTTCGGCGCAAGGTTATTTGCATTATTTTTCTCCGCACGCCGTCAAATAAAAGATTGACTTCAGTGTCCTTACCCTCTCCGATTTCAATTTGCAGATTCAGTTTTTCCATAAAAATTTGATTCAAGAAATTCCAGCCATTCATTCATTCCCGCGCCGGTTTTTGATGAAACTTCAAAAATCCGCATTGCCGGACGCACGGCTTGGATACTTTCAAACGCGGCTTTTTTATCAAATTCGCAGGCTTCCGCCAAATCCATTTTCGTAATGACGGCGACATCCGCCGTGTTGAAAATCGTCGGATATTTGCGCGGTTTGTCTTCGCCTTCGGTGGTGGACATCAGCACGACGCGCAGGGCTTCGCCCAGATCATAACTCGACGGGCAGACGAGATTGCCGACGTTTTCGATGAATAAAAAATCGAGTTCATTCAAATTCCAATCTTCCAGAGATTTTTCGACCATCTGCGCTTCGAGATGGCAAATCGTTCCCGTCGTAATTTGTTTAACCGGAACTTCGGCGCGCGCCAGACGCGCCGCGTCGTTCGCCGTTTCCAAATCGCCGACGAGCGCGGCAACGCGATATTTTTCCTTTAATAAAGTCAAAGTTTTTTCGAGAAAAGCGGTTTTGCCCGAACCCGGACTCGACACGAAACTGACGACGAAAACATTCGCCTGTTCAAATCTTTTTCTTAATTCTCGCGCCAAAACGTCATTGTGTTTCAGCACATTTTGTCTGACTTCGACTAATCTGGTTTGTGTCATTAAATTATCTCAAACGCCGTCACCTGCAATTCTCTGCCGCTGACGATTTCCGTCGTCGGCAAATTGCAAGACGGACAGGTAAAATTATTTATCGCTTCGAGCGTTTTATTAGTTCCGCAATTTTCGCAATACGCGACGACGGAAATTTCTTCGATTTCCAGCCGCGAATTTTCGAGCGGCGTTCCCTGACAGGCGATTTCCCAAGAAAAAAGCAGCGCGTCCTTGACCACGCCCGAAAGTTTTCCGAGCTTTAAATGCACCGCTTCGACCTTTGCGCCGCTGTGTTTTCGGGCTTCTTCGGTCACGCCTTCAATGATGCTCAAAGCGATTGAGAGTTCGTGCATATCCGTTTGTGAATCGTAAATCGTTAATTGTGAATCGTTAATTGAGCAATCGATTTTTGTATTTGCGATTTATATTTGCGCCGCAATCTCAAACGAGATGTTCACCTCGTCTTTAACTTTCAGCGTTCCGCCGAGTGCCTTCACGGGTTTAATGTTGAAATCGCTCTGCTTTAATACAAACTCGCCGCGCGCGCGGATAGTTTCATTTTCAATTTCTGCTTCGGCTTCAATTGTTTGCGGACGGGTCTCGCCGCAGAGAGATAAATTTCCGTTTGCTTTGACCGCAAAACGCCCGTTTGAAATTTCCCGCATCGAAACGTCTTTGCTGACGAAAATTATTTCGGGAAAACGCGACGTTTCCAAAACATTTTCGCGCATCGTATTTTCAATTTCCGCCGAATCTTTCTCGCTCATTTTGTCGAGCAGAGAAAGCGAATCCGCCCGAGCGACGAGCAGCATCGAATCCGCGCCGTTTGCGTCAATATTTATTTCGCCGCCGTATTTTCGCACCGCAAAAGTCGGACTGTGACCGGCGAACGAAAGCAAACCATCGGCAAACGCCCGCACCTTAAAACTGCCGCGCCGCGCGTCAATCCGGTAACGCGCGCTCGAAATTTCCGTCTCGTTCGTCATAAAATTTTTCGCACCGCGCGTCTGACAATTTCAGTCGTCAAACCATAGACGAGATGCGATGCGAATGCTCCGGCGTGAACCGAAAACGGATATTCGCCGGAATGTTTCGACAAACCGAGCAGCGGCACAACGCCTTCGTCCGCGCCGAGCCAAATCAAAACGCCGTATGGCAAACCCGCGCCCATCGTTGCCTTGTCGGAAATTTCCGCCGCCGCGCCGTAAATCGCGCCCATCGAAATTCCGTAAGCGTAATGAAAAGCCGTGCCTGCGACATCTTTTTCGCGCTCGGTCAATTCGTGATTAAAAACGCCGACCAAAACGGTTTGCGCGAGTCGTTCCGCCGAATCGTCTTCCGCATTTTCTTTGCCTTGTTTTTCCAGCATTCGACCCGCCCCGCGATGCGGCGCGCCTTTCTGCAAAGACTGCGCTCCGTGCGAACGCTGCTCGCCGGTAATGAAATTACTGAAAAGTTTTTGAAACTGGTTCATCACGACGGACGCAGCCAGACCGCCGACGATTCCTGCCGCCAAACCCTTCAGAATATCGCCGTCGCGGTTTGCGCCCGCTTGCTCGTTTTTCTTCATTTTTTTACATTCTGCTCATTTTAATATATCGCTTCAAATCCGGCAGATTGACGTAAAACAACGCCGCCGCGCCCAAAAGCGCGATGCCGCCGATAGCGCTCCAAATAATTGCGCTGGACGAATCATTTTCTTTACGCCGCGCGATTCTGTGGTCTCTTCGTTCCAAACTTTTTTGTCGTTCCATTTTATTATTCTCCTTTTCAGTTCAATTTTAACACGCGCTCGAAACGCGCTTTTCCGTCAAAATTTCCGCCGCGAGCGATTCGACCAAATCAGCCGCTTCCGCGACCGCCGCTTGAACCGGCTCGCTCAAACCCATCAAACCTTCTTCGCCGCCGAACGTTTCCGGCTCGCAGCCGACGAGCAGTAATTTGTTAAATTTCGCGTCCATCTGAAAAGCCAGGCGCAAAACGTGCATCGGATTCATCGTGTGCGCGTCGAGCATCGCCGGATTCGCTTCCAGATTTTTAAATTCGCTCACGTCCGGCTCGATAACGTAAAGCGTTCCCGCCGCTTCGCCGCGCGGCGCGGCATCGACGAAAATCGTCGCGTCGCAGCCGTCAAGCAGGGCGTAAGCCAAATCGTAGCCGCGAATCCCGAAATCAACCAGCCGAACATTTTCCGGCAATTTTCGTTTCGATAAAACCCGCGCCACTTCACAACCGAAACCGTCGTCGCCGAGAAATATATTGCCGATGCAGGCGATTAAAATTTGCGGTCGATTGTTCATAAATTAAAGCGGAATGATGAACGAGCGAACGCTGATTTTATTCATCACTCCGCGTTCATCGTTCTGCATTTGATTTAACTTTCTTCAAACTCTTTCGGCGCGAGCGGCTCGACTTCTTCGAGCGCGAAAAAAAATCGGTGTCCGGCTTGCCGCATCATTCCGAAATCCCTGCCGGGGTCGTCGTCAATCGTCACGGCGAGATGAATTTTGTTTTCGTAATCCTGCTCAATCGCTTCAATCGTCGCCGTTTTTCCAGCTAAAGCGATGTCGAAAATATCGCCGCCCTTTCGCGGTTTCAAACGCACGCGGTCGCCCGTCTTTAGCTCGATGCCGCCGACCCGCGCGCTTGCCAACTCGCTTTTATCTTCCAGCAATTGCCATTGCAGTTCGTCCATTATTCGCCTCCTTTAATCGCTTTTCCTATTCCCTTTAACGCGCCGTGCATTTTCAAAAGCTGTTCTTCGGGCATCATTTCCGTGCGTTCTAAAATCTTTCGCGCTCGGTCGTCCAAGCCGCGCATCTCGCGTTTTTCCTCGTCCGTCAGAGTCATAATCCGCAAAGTTAAAATCTCGTCGATTTCCGCTGCGTCAAATAAATCGCCCGCGCTCTCTGCGGCAATCTGCGGGTAATCGTAAAGAATAATCGGCGACGACAAAATGCAGTCACGCTCGTCGCCGTTTTCTCCAACCAAAACGGGAAATGTTCCGGTGTTTTTGCACGCCGCCGCCGCATTTTTGTATTGTTCCGGCGTATCGAGCAGCGAAACAAATTCGCCCGCCTGCGCGTTCAAAATCGCGTGCGTCGAAATAAAGGATTTCAGAAGGCTTTTGCCGCGATTTTTCTTCTCGGCATCGCTGCACGGCGTTAAATTGGAAATTAGAACCGTAATTTTATATAAATTTCGCGCTCCGGTTTTCCGAATTTTCAATTCGATTTCGCCCGTAATCGCTTGATGACGGTGAACGCTCACGCCGACAATTCTGTTTTCCTGATTGAGTAAAGGCTCAATCTTTTCGCTCGCGGGAAAAGAAAATTCGCGGCGTTGCGGCGCATTTAATAATTCGCCGATTTTCAGATTTTCAAAAATGATTTCGCGCTCGGTCGCTTCTTCCCATGTTTGAAAAATCTGCCCGTCAATTTCGAGCGACGGAACGATTTTATATTCCGGCAATTTCTCCGCGTTAAATTTCGCAATCGGTTCTTTTAATTCGCCGATTTCGCGGCGCAAAAGATGCAGAAAATTTGTCTTTATACGAATCGCCGTTTGCCTATTCCCTTCAATCAAACATTCGGTTCGCATCTGCCATTTTTCCGTCGCGCCCTGCGCTTTGGCGTAATCGCGCGGCGCGAGAACGCCGAAATTAAAACGCTGCCGGTTTTTCACAGACGACGAGCGATACGGGTAAAGCAGATAGCCTTCGTAGAGCGTGGCATTGACGATTTTTTCGACTAATTTTTCGTTCATACTTTTTGCACCCGCTCCTTTTCCGTCAAGAGTTTTTCGAGTGCCTGTTCCCAGTCCGCCGCTCCGCTTTCGATTTTGTATTGATAAAGCCGGTCGAAAACGTCGCGGCGCAAGTTGAGCCAAGCCGAATTTGGATAATAATGATTCATCATTTCCTGCCAGACGCTGACCGGAAAACGAAATTTCGCTTCCCTGTCCCAGGAGATCTGCGCGATTTGCAAACCTGCTCCGGCATCATAAAAAACCGTTCCGCTGAAAAACAAAATAATCGGAATTTCGCCCGTTTCCAGCCCGGCAAAATATTTGGTCGCTCCGACATTAAAATCAAACGAACAGGCGACGGGCAAATCAATCGTCGTTTCGCTCGCAAACGACGGAACGTTGATAAACGTATTCGTCCAGAGCATCGAGCGCAAAGTCTGACTCCAACGCTCCGGTGCGCCGAAAAGCTCGTAAAGTTTTTTCTGCTCGTCTTCCGTGTAACGGCGTTTTGTCGGCTCGATGTTTATCTGGCAGCGAAGCGCGATTGATTGAATTTGCTCGCGTTCGTCGCCATTCGTCACGCGCAGTTTCAAATTGAGCGTCGGCGCGGCGGCAAACGTTACGGCTTCGGCTTTTTCGACTGCAAAATCCAACTCGGGCATAAAGTAATAATTTGCCTGCGAAACACATAAAACAAACGAAATTTATTTAGTCATTTCCGATTTTCCTTCGCGCCCTTCGTGTGTTTCACGGGCTGAAAATTTTCCCTTTAAATCTTCATTCGTTTTTGTCGTAGATTTTTTCTGCAAATCGCCGAAAAAACCTTCGACCGCCTGCCAGACTTCCGCACCGCCGGATAGACCGCGCCAATTCGTGCGAATCAAACCGACGAGTTTGAAACACTCGTCAATCGGCGCAATAAAATACTCGCGCTTTCCACCCGTTCGATTGACGAGCAAGGCTTCCGTGTCGGCTTCCATTTTTTGCAGAATTGGATTCGCCGTTTCGATTTCCGCCCAGGTGTCGAGTTCGAGCAGTGATTCAACCGTTCCTGCCGGACTCGGATAAAACGCGACGGTTTTCTGCGCCGGAGTGCTGTGGAAAAAGAAAGCCATTTCAATCGGAATCAGCAAATCGTTCCACTGCATATCGCTCAACTCGAAATCCGGTAAAAACAAAGCGCGGCGCGGCACACGCTTATATTTCGTTTCGGCGTTTCCGCTAAACAAAATCGAGCAGGCATCGCAGGCGCACAACAGTTGTCGATTTTTCGGCTCGAACAAATGCTGATGCTCGTCTGCTAAAATAACACTGCACAAATCGCATTTTTCGGTTGCCGCCGCAACCGCTGCGGGCGCAGATGCAAACCGCCGCAGGGCGGCGATTAAATTAGCGGATTGGTTTTCGGCATTTGAATCGTCCATTATAAAATCGGCAATTTACGCCGGTGGAAAATTCGGCATTCGCGGGTCAATCGGTCCTTTGCTTTCCGGGTCAACACTGGTCGAATCGCGCGCCGTCCGCTGCGCGATTTTCGGCGTGTCGCGTCCCGGCTCTTTGCCTAAATTTTCGATTTGTTCTTCGCCCTTCGGCGTTCCCGGCGTATGCGACGGCGCGCTATACGGCGCGGTAAATTTGTTTCCCATATCCTTTTCTCCTTTTAAGTTATATTCAATAAACTCCGGCTCGCCATCGAACGCGAATTCTTTTCGGTCGAGCCGCTATTTCTTCCGATTTGCACCAGATTGACGGCGGCTGACTGCTCCGCCGGAGCGTTGACAACTTTAATCTCCACCACGTCGGGCGCGGCTTCATAAATTGCCTGCTCGATAGCGTTTTTAAGCGTCGCGCTTGACGACGGGCAACCGTCGCAGTTTCCGACTAAATTCAGGCTGACAACGCCGTCGCCGATTCCGACGAGTTCAGCATCGCCGCCGTGCGATTTCAAAAGCGGGCGCACTTTTTCAAGCGCGTTTTCGACCCGCGTTTCGATTTTTAAAGGATGCAGCCCGTAGAGCAGCAATAAACCGGACGCGAGTTCGTCGCGTTCTAAACCGGCAAAAATCGTTTCGCCCGCCGCGCCTGCCCGCGAAACGATTTCCAACACGCGCTCAAGTGCCGCGCCATGATATTCCATCAGCAGCCGCGCCAATTCGACGGCTTTCGTTCTCGCGTTCGTGTCCGTCAATGACTCGACTTCGCGCGTCAGAATTTCGATTTGCCGCATCTGCTCGGCGAGATTTTTTTCGTTAATCATAAAAAGTTTCAGGTTTCTAGTTTCAGGTTTCAGGTCAGGCACGTTCCCCAACTTGAAACCTGAAACTTGAAACTTCTTAGTGCATCGCGCCAAACATTGACGAGTGTTTTGTTTCCAAAACCTTGCCGTCTCCGAGATACATATGAACGCCGCACGGCAGGCACGGGTCGAAACTGCGGACGGCGCGCATAATATCTATGCCTTTGAAATTGTCGGGTCCGTTTTCCTCAAAAATCGGCGTGTTCTGCACCGCGTCTTCGTATGGTCCCGGCGTGCCGAATTCGTCACGCGGACTAGCGTTCCAGGGCGTTGGCGGATACGGATGATAATTGGCGATTTTGCCGTCGCGGATAACCAGATGATGCGACAAAACGCCGCGCACGGCTTCGTGAAAACCGCAGCCGATAGCTTCGTCCGGCACTTTGAATTCGCTCCACGTCGTCGTTTTTCCGTTATACATATCTTTCATCGCCATTTCGACGAAATGCAGTGCCGCCGCCGCCGCGTAAGCCTGAAAATAAGTTCTGGCGCGGTCGCGTTCGATGGCGTTTGACCATTTCGGGATTTTCCACTCGAATTCGGCTTCGGGTTTGGTGGCGGTTTTCGGGAAATAGATTTTCACGCTGTGTCCGGTCGCTTTGACGTAGCCGATGTCAACCAGATTGTTAAGCGCGGTTGACCAAAGACGCGGAAGCGGTCCGCCGCCCGTGTCGAGCGCGAGATATTTCGAGCCGTTGCCTTGCTCGCCTTCGTGATACCAGCGCGGCGACATTACCCAAGTGTAATTGTTGTCGAAATCGCGTTTCTGCGGCTTCGGAATCGTCGTCTGATTCCACGGATGACGATGGTCAACCGGATTTCCAAGCGGGTCTTTTTTGACGAACATCTGCTCCTTCTGCCAGTCATCATAAAACGAACTTCCCAGCAAAATCCGTATTCCGAGATTGATGTCGACGAGATTGTTGGTGACGACTTTGCCGTCCACGATGACGCTCGGCGTAACGAACATAGCCTTGCCCCATTCGTTCATATTCTCGTATTTGTAATCGCAAACTTTCGGGTCGTTCCAGGAACCCCAGCAGCCCATTAAAATCCGCCGCTGTCCGACTTTTTCATAACCGGGCAAGGCTTCGTAAAAGAAATCGAATAGGTCGTCGTGCAGCGGCACGACTTTTTTCATAAACTCGACGTATTTCATCAAGCGCGTCAGAAAATCCGTAAAAAGCTGCGGCGTGGCGACCGTTCCGACTCCGCCCGGATACAGCGTCGAAGGGTGAACGTGCCGACCTTCCATCAAACAAAACATTTCGCCCGTCAGACGGCTCATCTGCAAAGTTTCGCGGTAAAACTCGCCCGTGAACGGGTTGAGCGCGGTCATGATGTCGGAAATCTTTTTGTAGCCGTGCGCCTCTGCGTTCGGCGCGGCGGTGTTCTGCGCCTTTGCCCAAACGCCCGGGTTGGTTTCCTTAACCATCTGCTCGCAGAAATCCACGCCGACCAAGTTATCTTGATAAAGATTGTGGTCAAACATATATTCGGCGGCTTCGCCCAAATTTATAATCCATTCGCCCAAATCCGGCGGGCGCACGCCGAACGCCATATTCGTCGTATAGACGGCGCAGGTCGCGTGATTGTCGCCGCAGATTCCGCAGATGCGCGAAGTGATAAACGGCGAGTCGCGCGGGTCTTTGCCCTGCATAAAAATTGAATAGCCGCGAAAAATCGAAGACGTGCTGTAGCATTCGGCAACTTCGCGGTTGTTAAAATCAATCTTCGTGTAAATTCCCAGAGAGCCGACGATTCTGGTAATCGGGTCCCAATTCATCTCGACCAAATTTTTGTTTTCCGACGGCGGCAAAACCGATTTTGTCATTC
>JBPCRW010000266.1:0-14637 GCA_050996405.1 Pyrinomonadaceae bacterium
AGCAAAGCCGGGTTCTCGTAATTGGCGGAAGCAAATATCTGAAAATCATATTCATCACTCAAATGACGACTGATTTGTCTGGCGTAATTATGAAAAGCCCAGTTCTCCGAATCTATCACCAACGCTATCCGCGCCTTTTGCTTTGAATCTTTCGATTCCGAATATTTTTTATGCGTTTTTTTCATCCAAGTTCTATCGGATTTCCCTGTAATTTGAAAAGTCGAGAAAGATTGCCGGCAATTTCTATATTATTCTCTTTCAAAAGTCTGATTTGTAAATAATACATTAGCCGCGAAGATCTCCGACAGTCTTCTATTTTTCAAAAATGACAAAATTTTCGATTGCAAAAGTGAAATTACCAATATTTGTATTATGAGCGTTGAAGGATACATAAACCGGTAATCAGTTGCAACCGTAACAAGAAAGTAAGAAAGATAATATGAGAACGGAATAAGTAAAATACTTAAACGAAACAGCGCGTCAGATTTATTTTTTTTATTCACAAAATCAAACAAAATTTTGAATGTGAATCCAATATTGATGACAAGCCATAAGGCATGAATATTTAATCCGTAAAGCAGATAACCGCTGCTTTTTATATTCTCAAAGAATTCGTATAAAGCACTTCTCAATCTTTTAAAATTCTGATTCGTATTAAGCGGCGCGTAATCAGTAATATCTTTAGTAATTACATAGTCGAGAGATAATTGAGGATTCAGCGGAATAGTAAATTGATGTAACTTTATTTTTAATAATTGAGCCGGATAATTCTTCAACGCCGTCCAGTATTCTTTGCCTAATGCTTCATTGCTTTCCGTTGCCAAACGAAAGCAGGGAGGCGGAGAAGTTGCCGTCAACGGCTCAAGATTTTCCCAGCTATAAGATGTGGCATCAATGAATGATTTTGCCTTCGGACATTCTGCCCCGCCGGTAGAATCATTCCACAGAGCGAAATGAGAACCATCGTCGTTTCCAAAAAATACCATTGGAGAATCAATATGATGCGCTGTTATTGGAAATTCGCCGCTTAATTCAGGATTAGATTTTAATAATAAAAATAATTCGTGTTCTTTAACACCGTCTTCCGTGTGCAAATCTTTTATATTAAAAATCCGAGTAATTCCGAATTGAACCAATAACGAGATACATAATGGTATAAACAAGAGCGAGAATGCTGTGATTTTTTTGATACCCGACAAAGACGGATTGATGTTTTTAAGAACTATTAATAATAAAGAAAACCCGATTATGGGAAGCACAATTATCGCGTTATGTCTTATAAGCGGAAGCAGCGAGGATAAACAGGCAATAAATAATAAATGAATTCCAAGACCACGAAATTTGTATTTTTCGGAATTGTTGTTTAACCATAAAAGATAGGCAATAATCCATAAAAAGAGAATTTCCGTCCAAACATCTTTCCAAAAAGTTACGGTGTAGAATAAAAACGGCGTTACCGGAATCAATAAAAAAAGCGGGACTAGCGTCGTGATTATGATTATTTTTCTATTTGACTGCGGAAAAAAACTTATTAAGAACTGGCGGGTTAACGACCGAACGCCCAGAATCGCGGCAGCGCACTGCAGCAGAATCAGCAATCCGACATTTCCGCCGAGTTTAAGAACAAACGACAAAACAATAGCCATCAGAGGCGGATGCCAATTCGTAAACTTCTCATTTATTGCCTGACCATATTGATTAGCGGAATCATTTGAAAATAACCCCGGATAAAAAATTAACCAAATTAATAAAGCAATAAAAAATAATAAAAGTGTTTGCCAAAAATAACTACTTTCATAGAAAGACACTTTCGATGCTCTATTTAATTGATTATTAACCATTCTTTCTAGCCGTTCTTATATTTATTGATAAGCAATTTGGACAGAATTATTTTATAAGATTTTTTCATCGCAGATTGACACAAATAAACACGAGATATTTTTTTGATAAAAACAAATCGTGATTTTTCTATCATTTCTTATCATGTATTTATCTGTGTCAACGCGAAGCGTGACGGTTCATAAAAATAATTTTGTCCGGTTATTTAAGCAGTCGCGCAAAATTAATCTTTATTTTTTTAGCCGCAGATTTTCACGGATGAACACCGGATAAAAACCAAAACAGATAAAACCAATTGTAAAAAAATCTTTCTTACACCTGAGTTAATCCGTGTCGATCTGCGGCTAAATATTCTTATAAAATAATTCTGTGTGCCTGCTTAGTAATTAAGAATATATAATAAACTTTCTAAAATCTGGTGGATTTGCGTTTTCCTGCTCATTAATTTTCATTCTTTTCAGCGATGAGTAACAAGTTTTTACCAATTGGCACAGGAATAATTTTTTCAAGTCGGCTGGTGACCGGAACAACAATTTTATCGTAAAGCGTAACTGCGCCAGCGTTCAGCGAATCCGATTTCAGAATTTTATATTTTGCATACCATGGAATAATTCCCGCAAAATCAAAGTATTTTGACTTGATTATATTAAAACCTGCCAACTTGCATTTATTCTTGAGTTCGCTTTTGGTATATCTTCTGAAATGCCCGATTTTACGGTCAAATTCACCGTATAACCCCATCAAAGCGGGAACAAAGATAAAGCATCTCCCACCCTTTTCCAAAGTCTGATAGATAGTTTTGAGTTCGGTTAAATCATCTTCGATATGTTCCAATACATTAACATACACGATTGAATCCGGTTTTTGCCGAGCGGCAATTTCAGCTGCTGCTTTTGTAAAAACAGATTGATAAAGCTTTACTGCGGATTCTGATTTTAGCTGCAAAATATTATTTTGCAGCTGTCCAAACATTTCCGAAGGCTCGATTAAAGATAAAGTCTGTGGATTCTCTTGTAACAGCAGTTCGGAAAAGGAACCTGTTCCCGCCCCGACTTCAACAAAATGCTTGCCGAGAAAAGGACGAAATTCGTCTAATATCCATTCATGATAATTCATGGCAAAAGACATTGATTCTAAATCTCTGCCCGCATAAACAACTGTTTTATCCATCTTTTAATCTCACTAATTCTATATTTTCTTTCGCCGATTTAATTTTTGGTTTCTCGATATAAGATTCATTCAGCCCGACGAACAACTTAAATTTTAATAAATACCAGAGTGCCGCTAATCCATCCTTAAGTCCTATTTTTTTTCCTTCCTCGTAAGTCCTGCCGTAATAACTTATCGGAACTTCATAAATAGCGCACTTAAGTTTTGCCACTTTTGCAGTTACTTCTATTTCAAAACCGAAACCACTGGATGTAATAGTCATATTCCTGATTATCTCGCCTCGGAACGCTTTGTAACAAGTTTCGACATCACTTAAATTTATATTAGTTAAGCAATTAGAAAGAAAAGTTAATCCTTTATTTGCCAAATAATGATAAAAATAAAGAACTCGCGTTGCCTTCTTGACCATAAAGCGCGAACCGTAGACGACATCTGCTCGATTATTAATAATTGGAGTAATAATATCCAAAATATCCGCAGGGTCATACTCAAGGTCAGCATCTTGAATAATTACTATTTCTCCGATGGTTAGTGCAAAACCAGCTTTTAATGCAGAGGTTTTTCCTTCATTTTTAGGTTGACGAATATATTTAACGCGAGAACATTCAGCCGCCAAATTCTTAGCAATTTGCTGAGTATTATCAGTTGAGCAATCATCAATAATTACGAGTTCCAACAACTGCGGAATCTGCAAAACTCGTCGAACTATTTGAGAAAGAGTTTTCTCCTCATTATATACTGGCATTACTACCGACAAAAAGTATTGATTGTTTTTTTCTTTAACTGGAATACTATTGTTTTGCTGAAAATTCATCTTTTACATTTTCCACTAAATAGTCGCGCAGATTTGATACGACATTTTCAATCACAGAATGCCTGTAAATACTGCATTTCGCTGTCAAAAATATCGGACTAATCTTGCATGACCGCTGATGTGTCTTAATTTACATTAGAACAATAACTTATACTAACGAACTGTAACAGATAATCGCGCCGAGGCAGGTAACGACAAACGCGCTGAAAAGCGGCAGGGTTTTGACTAATCTATTATTACTCAACGCCGGATTATCGAAAATTTTTCCGACATAAAGAAAAACCAGCCCGATAGTAATTAAAGTCGCCGCCAGCCCGACGCTGAAAACTAACGTCAAAATCAGTCCGTATCCAATGCGGTCAAGCGAAATTGCCGACAGCATTAAAACCAGTGCCGACGGACACGGCAGCAATCCGCCGGAAATTCCGAGAACCAACAGATTGCGCCACGAAACATTTTTCGGCGGCAAATGACTATGCGTCGAACCGCCGTGAGTGTGCGTCGAACCATTCTGCAATGGATAATTTTCAAGTTCTTCGAGCGTGTGGGTCGGGTCATCTTCGAGTAAATCCTGATGGGAATTTTTATTCCAGTTTAATAATGCGAATAAACGTTCTTTGAAAAGAACTAATCCGATAAATAAAACCAGTAATCCCGAAATAAAATTCAGGTAAGGCATCAAGCGTTCGGGCAAAATATATTTTGAGGCGAAAAGAGTAACCAGTCCGAGCGCGAAAACGCCCAAGGTGTGTGTAATCGTGACGGTCGCGCCGAGAAACGCCGCGTGCCGGATTGTTCCGCGCGAGCCGACTAAATACGCTCCGACGACTGTTTTGCCGTGTCCTGGGGACATCGCGTGCAGCGCGCCTAAACCGAAAGCAAGCAGCAATCCGAAAAGCGCGATTGGAAACGTGATTTCAGGCACGTTTATCAATTCCGCAAATTTGTCTTTTTCGACGGGCGTTGTAATATGCCCGTCACGATTTTGAAGCGTCTTGGCATTCGGCGGCAAAGGATTTGAAGTGTAGGAAAAATCCGCGCCGCGCTCGGCAAGCGGGGCTGACAAACTTTCCTGCGGATATACTTTCAACGCATCGGTCACGCCCGTTCCAAACGCCGTGCTGTCGAAAACGTTAATTCCGCTTGCGCGGTTAATGACAATTTCGTTCCAGCCGATTCGTTCCGCGTTATTTTTATTTTCAAAGTGAACCCGATTTATAGAATTTGCGTCGGGCAAATCGCCCGTCAAAGTCCACTCTATTCTAAGCGTCGGCAAATTTCCGGCACCGGGCAGAAAAACAGCATTATCTACTTGCGGGCGAAGCGCGACCGCGCCGCCGTTGACCGAAAGCGCAAGGTTAGCCGCATAACCTGGTGTAATCTTTTCGGCGTAAGCGCGAAGTTCTTCGGGTGAAATTGTATTATCTTTATTGCTGTCAATCGCGCTCGACGCTTGAAAAGTGGGAATTTCAGCCAAATCCAAGACCTGAAATATTTTTATCTGAGATTTTTCAACTTCGAGCCGCGAAAATTGATTGACCGTGAAATTTCCTAAAGGATGAGCCGTTATAATTACGGCAAATGCCAGAATAAAAAACGCAACCGGCAAACTTCTCTGTTTTAGCATAATCCGAAATTCCGTTTAAACTTATTTCTTACTACTACTACTACTGCTGGAATTTACTGATTTTTACCGACACTTAAAACCAACAATATCTCCTTTTTGAAAAACTATTGCAGTTCCTGTAACGCCGATTTTGCGACATCGGCTTGCAGCAAATCAAAAGCCGGATTAGTCTGCAAAGCCTTTTGCAAAAATTGTTTAGCTTCTTTTTTATTTCCCAGAGCTTTTTCAATCATTCCGGCGTGATAAAAAGTTCGCGCGTCTTTATCTTTTATCCGCAGGGCTTCGCTCATCGCCGCTTTCGCTTCGTCAAAACGACCTTTTTTATAGAGACACCAGGCGTAAATATCATCCGTCAAAACATCGTTTTGGATGCCGTGCATTCGCGCGGCAATCTCTAACGCTTCGTCGAGTTTCATATCATGGTCAGCCCAGAAAAGTGCCAGACGACGCTGGTCAGCGGTTAAATTGAGTTTTTGTTCGACAATCTCGACCAGTTTGTATTGCTCGTCAGCCTTTTCCGCATTGCCCGTTTTTTTATACAAATCGCCCAGCGCGATAACCGTTTCGGTCAGCGGAATGCGATTCTGCGCTTGCTCCAGAAATTTAATCGCGTTTTCGTAATCGCCGTTCGCCATTCTCGCCAGACCCTTTCCGGCAAGCGCGAAATGATAGTCGGGAAGTGTTTTTAAAGCAATGTCGTAGGCACTTTCGGCTTCTTTGTATCGCCCCGCTTTGAAATACTCGTTTCCCAGATGCACAATACACCAGGCGCGCCCTTCTTTATCCGACGGGTCGGCGATATTTGCCGCCGTCGTCATCGCTTGAATCGCGCCTTCCGTATCGCCATACAAAGAACGAACGTAAGAGACGCGGGCGTAAGATTCCATATTAGGTCTTAAATCAACCATTTTCTGAACGCTTTCAACCGCCTCATCATAATTTCCCAGTTCGACGTTCGCATCCGTCAACACGCCATAGACAAAAGCGTCTTGCGGATATTTTTGCCGCAAATTTTCACCCGCTTCGAGTGCGTCGGGAAAACGGTGAAATGTCAAAAGCAAAGAAGCGTGCAGCTTTTGGGCATCTTCGTTTTGAGAATCAACTTCCAAAGCCTTGTCAACGGCGTTGACAGCCGTTTGATTCAAACGAAAATCTCCGTTTTCACGCGCTAAATGAATATACGCGGAAGCAAGCTGATTATAACCGGCTGGCAAATCGGGCGATTTTTCAATTAATTTTTGCGCGGCGGCAACCTTTGGATTCGTCGAAAATGAATTTTCTATGCTGTCAGCTTTAACAGATTGTTCGGCTGAAAGAGACGCGCTTTGTTTTGAACACGAAGCGTTTAAAAAAATCAGAAATGATAAAATTGCGATTGAGCCGGAGAAAGTTATAAAAGTTTTAATTGCTCGCATGATGAGACCCCTGTTTTTTATCAATGCAGAAGGCGCGCACTTTAGTTCGGGCGCAAAGAATACACCCGACTATCGTTCGTGTTTCTGCAAAAATCATTTATCAAATTCCGTCCTCTTACTTAATTTAGAATTTGTGTTTTGAAAATTTAAGGACGAACCGAACCGGCTTGGTTTGGTTCGTCCTTATCTAAAGTTAATTCAGAAGACTTTTTGAAAGAATCTTCATTTTAATAACGCAATGAAAATTCTTTCCGGTCAACCGTTAACGTTGATTGGAGCGGCGCGCCGTATCACCCGGCTGCGGCGGAGCCAGATACGGGAAACGCTGCAAATAATCGGAACAGGCACCGCCCGCGCTGACTCCTGTTCCAAGAACGACTGAACCAGCAGGCAAGCCCGAACCGCTTGTCAGATCGCCGGTGCAAGGAGTTCCCGCCATCGGGAAAATAACGACATCGTTGCCCATTACTCCATCACCTAAGGTATTGTTCGGGGCTACGTTTGTCGCCGGAGTGAACGGCGTTCCGCCTGCAACCGCGCGAAGTTCGATGTCGACCACATCATCTTCGACACGACGACCGTTCGGAAAACCGGCAGGGTCGCCGCCGAGCAATCCTAAACGATTGAAGGTAGCATTTCCGTATGGTGTCGGCGGAATTGCGACGTTTAACCGCATCATTTCGTGCGCTACTCCATCCGATAGAAACGTGGTGTAATTCGGCAGTCCGGGAACCGTTCCCGCTTTGATTCCGGTTGCAAAAATTGCAACTAAATCATTACGCGGCGCAGGCGGGATATTAGCCACAAATCCTTTTGCTTTAATTAGTTTGGCAAGCTCAGGATCCGTGATGGCAGTAACCACCTGCGGAATTGTTCCGTCAACGTTCGGACGAATCGCATTGAAAGCGTCTTTTAAGCCGAGCGGAATAACTACTTCATTGACCAAAGGATTTCCAAGTCTTGAGACCTGTACAAAATTACCGCTAAAGGTTCTTTGATTTAAATTTCCAATGACCCGGGTTGACTGGCGGCTGGCGGTCGCGTAGACACCAATCACGGCATTGGATGCCGTCGAACTGGTAGGGACCTTGCCGTCGGTAGTCAAATCGGAAATTGGAACTTCGATGGCAATTGAATTGACGTTAAAACCATCCGTTGTGCTAATGCCTTTGGCTTTCAGGTTTAAAAAGTCAAAAACTCCGCCGACATCCACTAAGAAACCTTCATCGCGTTGTCCGGCAAAAATTCTCGTTCCCGCGCTATTAATGGTGTGAACGCCTCTTACTCCCAAAACGCCTTCGTAATTAGTTCCAGATGTGACAACCGGTCCGACATTGCTCGGCGGCATCGGCACATTGGACGCTAAAGTAATATCTTGTTGGGTGTTGTGATTATGGCGAACAACGGTGTAAAACTGCGGCTGATTGTAGTCGGGATCGTTAAGCGTGCTGACTACGCCGTCTTGATTAGCCGCGGTGTGACCTAAAATCGTATTGCTGTTAATCATGTGCGATTGGAATCGGAACTGGTAACTCAAATCCGGCAGCCCGTCGCCGGTGTTGTCAATGTTGATTTCATACAACACAGAATCATCAAAACGATAAAACTGTGGTCCGCCCGAAGGGTCTTGGAACGGAATGTAATTGGCAATTAAAGTAACATAAGCTGTGTTGCCGTCCAATCCGTTGCGTCCCGTTTCAATGCTGCGAAAAGCATAAACGTCTGTGTTGTCAGCATATCTATCCATGCTGATGAGTGGAGCTTCCGAATGGCTTGATGCCATTAATGGGAGAGCCGTAAGACAAGAGACAAGACCGATAGCGGTAATGCCTTTTGCGACAGAATGCAGTTTTTTGAATATTTTAGATTTTTTCATCATCCTTCCTCACTAGTTATTCCTTATCTTTCTAAGAATGTAATTAGAGCCTATTTTATCTGACCGTCGAAGTTTCACGAAAAACATTTTAACATCTCTTTGGAGAAGTTAAAGGTTTTTGGTAAATGAATTGACTTACTTTGCGAAAAGCAACCAATTGATGCCTTTCGGAAAAGATACCACAATAAACATTCAGATTTAAAGCAAAAAAGAACAAAAATATCTTTTTTTTTGCAAAATAACATTTATGTATAATTTTGTAATGTTTGCGAACCTGAATATACATATCTGCTGCCTGCTGAAAATCTCTTAATATCTATCGTTTAAATAAAAACCCGTCCTCATAAAAAGTAGAATTATTTCTTACGCAAAATTCTACCCGGTAAATCGCTGCCCTCAAAAACCAATCCCTGCGCGGGGAAATCTCTTAATCTGACCTGTAAAAGTTTTTTGCCTGCGTAGTGCGGAATGGTTGCCGCGCTTTTCCCGTCGGATGTCGGTTGAACCGTTAAAGTCGCCGGTGCTTGCGGATACCAATTTTTTCCGCCGTCAACCGAAACCTGGCTGATATAATCGATTCCCTCGCCTTTTATTTCACAGTTTCCGGCTGCTCCGCCCGCGCATTTAACCGAGAGAATTTTCGGAACCCTGGCAAATGTTTTCTTGAGCGTATACCAATCCGAATCGCCGCGCGTTTTGTCGTGAATTCTGAATTGTAATCTTCTGCCGCTTAAAAGCCTTTGCGATTGTTCGTTTAATTGAAAATCCACTCTTAGATTTTTCCAATCCAGAACTTCAAACTTCGCCTTTGGCAGTTCACCCGCGCCGACCTGACTTTTTTCGATTCTAGTTTCGATTTCAATGTTTTCCACTTTAAAATCATAATCGGTCAAGGCGTTCTGCAAATTCACAGAGATTCCCGAAGATTCAATCGGAAAGATAGGCGAATTGTCTAAAACAAACTGCGAATTTATATTATTGACTGCGGAGTTGGCTTTGTCAGAACCGGCATTGCCCGCGCCGGCGAATCCGGCAATGGCGACTCCTTCGACTTCTTTGGCTTCATTTGCGATTATCGCGGGTCTCGACGCGGAAACACCAAATGTCTTCGGATATTGATAGACTCTGCTTTCTCCAAGTTCGAGTTCAAGCGAAATCGTATCTGTAGTCTGCCGGGCGTTCGGGTCTTCAAAGACGAATGTTTTATCGCTCGGAGTTGAATAAGCGGCGGAATTATAATCAGTGTAATTTTGGGTAACAAGCGCGTTATTTGCCTGCGGTATATTATTTTGATACCCATTCGGGACGCTGGAAGCTACCGCCGTTTCTCCGGCAATCACCGCACGTTTTCCATTTATCTTTAAGGCTTGTATCTGCTCTAATCCAGTGCCGTAAACAACCGCCTGATTATCTCCTTTGGAAATTTTCAAATCCGTAATAGTCGGCGGCGGCGGATAAAGATTGATATTTAAAGTAGACACATCGCCTCCAAATTGTCTTAATTCCAACTGTCCCTGACCGGGCTGAAAAGAGGTCGCGTCAATCTCAAACGATACGTCTCTGCCATCTGCGGAGTAAGCCAAGTTGTTCTCAAAAACAAACTGTCCTCCAAACGAAGGTTTATAGACGATGGACTGCAAACATTTACAATTGCCAATCAAATTCCTTAAGGTAATTACTCTTTTGCCGCCAACCGCGAACGCTTTTTGCGATTCCGGTTCAACTTCCCATTTCCCGCCGTTTGGAATGGGGATGTCGAATTTCGGACTCTTTATTTCGTTAAAGCCCCTGCTTCCCGTAATTACCGATTCCATAGTCATATCTATCTTCGGGAAAGAATTTAAATCGTCTCTAGTAATATCGAGTTCCCAGCCGCCCAGTCCGACATTCTTTTTAAGCGGAAACTGCTTGCGAAAACCGTTAGGCGAACTCATTACCAACTGAAAATTCCTGGTAAAAGGATCCGTCATCCAGTCCGTCCTCAAATCCGTGCTTCGCAGTATATTTTGACCCTGATGCAGACACGGCTCCACTAATACCGGAGTCGGTAAATTAATTATTTCCGGGTCCGGGTTCGGCTGCCATTTCTGAATCACAAGCGGATATGCGGTGACAAAACCATTGTCATTCGGGGCGGATTCGGCATACAAAGAAATTTTAACGGGTTCGGGACGCGCGTCTGAATTGGGAGAGGTGTAAGCCGGAGCAGAAAAATTATTTTGAAACCCATAGCCGTTCTGCACCTGATTGTCGCTGGCTGAACTGACTGTCGGCACAATTCGCAGCGGGGATTTCCTTTTAATCTTATTGATAGCGTCGATGGCGGCGGCGGCGACATTTATCCAGAATGAAAGCTGCGGATATTTGATGCTCAACGACGAGGCAGCCAGAATACCTCCCTGCTGAAGCATTCGGCTGACGCTGACATCGAAATCTTCGATTTTAACGCTTTTGGCGACACACTGTGACCTTCCGATAAAATCCTGACTAACACCGTAGTAGGTCCCCGGCGCGGTTGTAGTGCCGTTGATGCCGTAACTATAATTATTATAGCTGTTTTGCCAGCAGGTAGGCAGTTGAATGTTAAAACTTCGCGCCAGCCGCTCGACTGCCTGATTCATAAAAAAATTTCCATTGAGAGTTTGATTAGTCCCATAAGCACCGCCATACCCGTAGCCTCCTCCGTATCCATAGGTGCTGCTGCCGTATCCAGAACCATAACCGCTGCCGTATCCAGAACCATAAGTGCTGCCGTATCCAGAACCGTAACCGCTGTCGTATCCGCCGCCGTATCCATACGAACCAGAATTTCTATTCACGACAAATTGTAATTCGTCCAGGAAAGAACCGATATTGGCGTATGCATCGGAAATCTCAATGGCTTTCTCACCTACCTTTCTAATTTCTTCATAGTTTTCATTAACTAGATTTACAATTTTGTCGCGGTATTTCGGCTTGGAATAGAGAAAGAATATCGGTTGACTATCGTAAGGAACAGTAAAAGAATATTCGTTATACCAGCCGGTTTTTCTAAACTGTATTTCTTCCGAGACAGATTTTTGTTTGTCTTTATTAAGTCCGGGATTGATGAATGCTACCGAAAAAGTCCAGTTCCAATTACTTTGGTCGGGTTTTGTTCCGTTGACTTGCTCGTCCAGCAGGCGAACTTTTAAGATGTCATCTTTCTGCAAGCGCGGAACTTGTGTAATTGATATCGGAGTTTTACCTTCCCGCACGACATTGATTTCCATCCTGGCGATTTCCTGTTTAAAGGCAGACGAATTCGTTAAATAATTATTATTCGGCTGGTTTGCGGTAAAAGTGTTAAGCTGCGGATTAACCTGTGAATTAACCCGCGCTAAACCGGAGATAAAAATAAAATTCAACAATAAGAATATAGAAAATAGTAAAGAAAATTTAGAATCTTTAATTCCCAAAAATTTTAAATATACTAATCCCCTGTCGAAAGATGGCGTTTTATTCATGCGATTGTTCCCCCTGCTGCTTGCATTCGTTTTGTTTCTGTTTTTGGTTTCAGAAAATATATTTGTTTCTGTTTTTCAAATTGAAAATCCGTTGCGGAGTTTAATAATTTTCATTGTCAAAATTGCAGATAACGCAATTTTTATCCGGATAATTTTTATGAGGTTATCAAAAAATCAATGTTAGGACAACTTTTTTTTCATACTCCTTAAAATTAATATCAATCGAGCGTGGAGAAAACAACCCTGCGGAAAGAACCAGCGGAATTTTTTCGTTTATGAAAATCAATTAGTTCAATTTTATCGTCTGCGACCTGAAACTCTGAATTACTCTAATTGGGCAACGGTAATTTCGATAAAACAAAGGGAAAATTCCTGCTGTCCGACCAGGATAATTTTATGAATGCCGGTCAGTTGGACTTAATCTGATTTATATTCTTAAAAACCGATTTTCTTTGCTATTGATTTAATCAGCAGGCGAATCAAGCCGCGCGCGCTTGAAAGCTGTTTGTTTAAATTCGATATTTCTGAATTTAAATTATGTATCTCGCCGTCTCTGACCGATTGATATTGCTGCTGTTCCGTAATTATATCTCTCAGCGAATAAATATATTTATAAATATGTTCGATATTATCGAGATACAAATTTTTGTGATTTTTGACGATTTCTTTATGAGAATAAAAAAGATGTTCGCGCGACATGATATTCGCCATCGAATCGCTTCTTTGCCGGTAAAAAAACAGATGTTCCGGGATTTGATAAACTTCCCTTTTGAGTTCGATGATTGACAGCCAAAACTCGTAATCCTCCCAGCCGTAAATCATCGAAGATTTATAACCGCCAACCGTTTCCCAATCGGTTTTCCGAAAAAATGCCGAGCAGAAAATCAGATTATCAATCAAAATTCTGGACAATTCATATTTCGGCAAATCCCACTTGAAATTTTCCCGGTCGAAAAATTCCGCGCGGCAATAAACGATTCCGACATTTTCATTTTCATCGAGAATCGAAACGGCTTTTTCTAAATACGTATCGGCAATTTTGTCGTCGGCATCGAGCGGCAGAATATATTTTCCGGCTGCCTGCGCGATTCCGTTATTTCTCGCGGCGGCTAAACCCTGATTATCGGTTTTGATAACTTTAATTTTGGAATTATCTAAACTTTCTAAAATCAAATTTGTTTCAATATCCGTCGAGCCGTCATTGACCACAGTTATTTCAAAATCCTGAAAAGTTTGCGCCATGACAGAATCAATCGCTTCGTGAATATATTTTCCCAGATTGAAACAAGGTATGACGACCGAAACTTTTGGCATACAAGCTGTTTAGAGATTTAACGAATTTAAGATTTTCTCAAATACAATTTAACGCAAAGACGCAAAGCGGCAAAGGCGTTAAAGCCGCATTATGACTCACGATTAACAATTTACGATTCACGATTTGCGATTTATTTTAGATGTTTGTGTTCGTGAAAGCGATGCAGATGCGGGTGCGAATGCGCTTCGCCGTCAGAATGGATGTGGCGATGCGAATGAGCTAAATTGGAATTTTCCAGCCGCTGCGTGTCGGCTAAAATTTCCTGCGGCGTTCCTTCTCCGATGACGCGCCCGTTTTGAAAAATAAAACAGTAATCGGCGATTTCTTCAATAATATCCAAATCGTGTGTCGCCGTGATAACTGTTTTACCGCTGCCGTGCCAGCCAATCAGCAAATCAATAATTTGACTGCGACTTTTCGGGTCGAGTGCGGCAGTCGGCTCGTCCATTAACAAAACCTGCGGGTCTAAAATTAAGACGGACGCGAGCGCGACGCGCTTTTTTTCGCCGCCCGAAAGACGATGCGGCGAACGGTCTTTTAAATGCGAAATTTCCAACATCTCCAGAGTTTCCGCGACGCGCCTGCGAATTTCATTTTTTTGCCAGCGAAGCTGCAACGGCGCAAAAGCGACTTCATCAAAAACCGTCGGATTAAAAAGCTGCACGTCCGGGTTTTGAAAAACGAGCGCGACGCGGCGGCGAAATTTAAAGGCAAATTCTTCGTCCTGCAAAGCGTCTTCGGTCAAAGATTCGCCAAACGCCGAAACCGCGCCTTTGTCTGGAAAATAAAGCCCGTCGAGCAGGCGCAGAAATGTGGATTTCCCCGAACCGTTCGCGCCCAAAATCGCCACGCGCTGATTTTGTTTTATCGAAAGCGACAAACCGTCGAGCGCCGTTACGTCGTTATATCGAAAGGCGACATCCCGAACATCGAAGATGGATTCTGACATTGTTTTCACGCCTAAAAATTGAGATTCAAAAAAGATTGAAACGAATCCTGCCGTCCGAACCAGAACGCTAAAACGGCAATTAATATAAATACGGTGAGCGCAAACCAATCGCTTCGGCGCATCTCGAAGTCGTCGAGCGTATAAACT
>JBPCRW010000267.1:0-2544 GCA_050996405.1 Pyrinomonadaceae bacterium
AGCAAAGCCGGGTTCTCGTAATTGGCGGAAGCAAATATCTGAAAATCATATTCATCACTCAAATGACGACTGATTTGTCTGGCGTAATTATGAAAAGCCCAGTTCTCCGAATCTATCACCAACGCTACCCGCGCCCTCTCCGTTGCCGATTTTAAACCTTTATTCAAGTGTCTTGTCTTATTTCGATTGTGAATTTCGGTTTGGCGGGAAAAATCAACGTTGTCATTTTTAAGTTCCAGTTCTTTTTCCCTGGCTGCAATCCAATTATTCACGCCTTCCGTCCAGGCGTATATGTTGTGTTTCGAGCGAAAATATTCGCCGGATTCTTGAATGATTTTTTGAGAATAACGAGTTTTCTCATAATCTAAATCGGATTGATTCAAAGGAGCTTCATGACCGTGAACAGCGCAGAATTTATTGATGTTACCGATTTTGATACTCTTTTTATATAATCTTATTGAAAAATCAAGATCCTCAAAACCGATAAACATATTTTCGTCATACCCGCCCTGCTCGATAAATGATTTTGTTCTTAAAACGGAAATTCCTCCGAATAAACAGGTAGATAAAAAAGGGGCTTCGATAGTAATTTCAGATTTCAGAGTTTGTTTGAAACTCGTCGGTGTTCCTATCGCGTAAGAATCCTTATATTTTTCCAGATATAAATTTGGACCGGCGGTAAATACAGTATGACCATCTTCATTGAGAAGCGGAATATTGAGAAAATGAACTCCGAGATTATCAACGCACTCTTTAATGGAAAGCAGCGGATTATCTATCAAATAAATGTCATTATCCAGCGACAGAAACCAATCCGTCTTAATCAGTTCAGCCGTCCTGTTTCGTCCACCGGCGACACCGAAATTTTTTGTGGCTTCGTGAATAGTTACTGATAGATGCAGGATTCGGGTAAAGTCTTTTAACTTATCGAGTTCTCCAACATCAGAGCCATTATCGAAAATTAATATCTGTCCTTTGAAATTTGGAAGATGTCTTTGAATTGAATCAAGCAATCTAATTGAGAGTGCCGCCCTGTTTAAACTCAAAAATGTAATTGTTAGATTAGCTCCGTCCTGGTCAAAAGGTGTCATTGGATCTATGAGAATGTTTTCCTGAAAGTGTTTCTCGCTTTGTGAAAATGCATACCAACCCAGTTTTATTCCATCCAACAAATTGTTCATTAATCTTTACTCCGCTGTATTACTCTAATTTATTTATCTTATTTATCTAAGTTTTTGAAAGTTTTAAGGCTGAAATATAAATTTCTAGCCTTCCAGAACTTGCTCGATTCCATCGCGCTTATAGTATTCATAGCATCTCGCAGCGTTTCGTTTGTATTTTGCAGATTCATCTGCGCCGTTTCAAGTTCCAATTGTTTTTGCTCTAAAACCCTTTTTGTAGTTTCTGTTTGCTCAACTGCTTTAATTAATATCAATTGAAGTTCGTCAATAAATTTATCTTTTTCAGAAATTCTGTCTTCCATTTCCCGTAATGCGAACTGAAGTTCGTCAATAAATTTATCTTTTTCAGAAATTCTGTCCTCCATTTCCCATAATGCGAACTGAAGTTGTTTAGCCAAAATATTCTTCTCGGAGATTTGACTCTCTGATTTATGCAATGCCGACTCAAGTTCTTTTATTCGCGCATCTTTCTCAGAAATTCTATTTTCCGATTCTTGTAATTTAACTTGAAATTCTCGAATACGATTTTCCCGCTCTAAGACTAAATACGATTCCAGAAATTGTTTCCTTAAGGCATTCCGCTGAGCGAGTTCCGGCTGCGAACCCGACAACATTATTTGAAAAAACGCGCGCCATTTTTCGCTTTGATATTTCCATGACCAGCTTTGTATTCTTTCCAGGTTCTCCTTCGATAATGCCACTCGCTTATGCGGACTCTGAATCAATTCTCTGAGCTTTTTCTTTAACTCTTCGATGCCCCTCGCAGGCAGAATGTATTCCTTCTGCAATCGCCCGAATAACTGCGGGAAAATCCCGACATCGGTTGTGATTATCGGCAGCCCGCACGCCATCGATTCTAAGGCTGGGTCGGGTTTCCCTTCGTTGTCGGAAGCGCAGACATAAATATCAATCGAATTGTAATAATCATCCATTTCATTGTGCGGTATCCATCGCTCCTGCCGGTCGGCGTAAAAACCCCGCACCTTGCAGCCCTCTGTTTTGAGACTCTTTACCGCCGGCTTGATGATTGTATTTATTCCTTTATGGTCTATTCCGTCTCCATTCCATTTACTGTTTCCGACCCAGCCGACGACGATTTCTCTCTCTTCGTCAGCCAATCGCTCAAGATTGACCGGCGCGAAAAACTCTAAATCCACTCCATCTTCAATTACCAAATTCGGCTTCGGATAATCAGAGATAGATAAATATATTCTGTTTAGTTTCTCGGAACTTACCGTATAGCCGACGGAGAGAGCGTTGAACAAAACCTTTCTCTCCTGAATCTCTTCTTCGGTTAAAAATAAATGGTCGTAAACCGAAGTCGTGATATTGGCTGCCGCCACCGTATTGATAATGAAATTAT
>JBPCRW010000172.1:0-13424 GCA_050996405.1 Pyrinomonadaceae bacterium
GTAAAGTGGATTCCTGCATATCGGGTGTTGTTCCCCAATGATATGCCGAAAGATGTAACTGAAAAGTTTCATAGGTCGCTAGAATCTCCAATCCATAACCGTTTCGGTTTGGTTGGAGAGTGTCAATCAAAATTGATGTTTTAAGCCGAAACAATTGTCATTTCTTCTTTTGCCAAAATTGCGTGAATCGCTTTAATTTGCTGATTCAATTCCAGAAATTGTTCGGGCGTGAGAGCCTGCGCGCCATCGCACAGAGCTTCTTCCGGGCAAGGATGAACTTCGATTATTAAACCGTCCGCGCCGACTGCCACGCCTGCTCGCGCCATCGGATTGACCATATAATTTCTGCCAGTGCCGTGCGACGGGTCAACGATAATCGGCAGATGCGTCATTCTGTGAACCGCCGGAATAATTGATAAATCCAGCGTGTTTCGCGCGTGGTCGGCAAAGGTTCTGATGCCGCGCTCGCACAAAATTACATCGTAATTTCCTTCAGCCATCACGTATTCGGCGGCGAGCAGAAATTCGTCGAGCGTCGCCGAAAGTCCGCGTTTCAATAAAACGGGTTTTCGAGTTTGCCCGACGTATTTTAGCAGCGAAAAATTCTGCATATTACGCGCGCCGATTTGGATGCAGTCGCCGTATTTTTCGACCAAATCAACGCCGCGCTCGTCCATCGCTTCGGTCACGATATTTAAACCGAATCGGTCGCGGACTTCAGCCAGAATTTTTAAGCCGTCTTCGCCTTTGCCTTGAAAAGCATAAGGCGAAGTGCGCGGTTTAAACGCGCCGCCGCGAAAAAATTTCGCTCCGCTTTCGGCAACGGATTTCGCAACCGAGAAAACTTGTTCGACCGATTCGACGGCGCACGGTCCGGCGATAATCGCTAGTTCGTCACCGCCGATGCTTCCATTACCGACTTTGATAACGCTCTTTTCGGGACGTAAATCTTTGGAAATTAGTTTATAAGGTTTCGTGACGCGAATCGCTTCCGCCACGCCCGACAGATTTTCAAAATGCGTCGGGTCAACCGCGCCCGCGTTTCCGGTAATTCCGATTGCCGTTCGCGCCTCGCCGGGCATTGTGTGCGGGCGAAATCCCAGTTTTTCAATTACTTCTACGACGCGCTCAATATCATTTTGAGTCGCGTCCGTCTTCATTACAATTAACATAAATTTTTACTATTATGATTTTGTTCGACGACTTTCGCAATTTTCCAGCCGCTCCAAAATCGCAAATCTAAAATCCGAAATCGGCTCACATTCTTTCGGGAACTTCGATGCCCAGAGTATTCAATGCCGCCGTCAAATTTTTTCGCGCAATATCCGCCGTCGTAATCAGCACGGCTTTTTTCAAAGCATTTTCTTCCGCTAGAATTTTATGATTGTGATAGAAAAGATTAAACACTTTCGCCAGATTAAAAGCGTATTTCGCTAAAATCGCGGGTTCATTATTTGTGACTGCCGAAGCGATTGTTTCTTCGAGCCGCGAAGCCAGCGTAACCAGCGACCAGACTTCATTTTCCGCGTTTAAGATTTCCGCGATTTCCGACGGCGATTTCGTGATTTCGCGCCGCGCTTTTTCCAAATCGTTTTCTTCGAGTTTGCGAAAAATCGAATTGGCGCGGACGGCGGAATACTGACAGAAACAGCCCGTTTCGCCTTCAAATGAAAGTGCTTCCTTAAAATCGAAAACGATGACCGTATTGCGCGTAAATTTCAATAAAAAATAGCGTAATGCGCCGACGGCGATTTTGTGCGCCGTGTCGCGCGTCTGCGCTTCGGATAAATCGGCGTGGCGTTTTTCGACTTCGATCAAAGCATTTTCTTCCAGACGGTTTATCAAATCGTCGGCTTTTACGCCCAAGCCTTTGCGCCCCGACATTTCGATAAAAGATTTTTGCCGGTCTTCGTCGGAAATCTGAAAGCCTAATTCTCCGGCGGCGGCGGGCGAGAGCGCGACCATTTCATACGAAAGATGAATGCTGGCGCGTTCGCCTTTTTCGGGCGAAATCAGCGACACGCCTTTTTTAACGATTTCCTGCGGATACGATTGGCGCGAATCGATGACGTTATAAACCGTCTCGCCCGCGCCGAATTTCGGAACGCCCGCATGGTCTGTTTTCTCGCTCGTCGTGACGTAAACTTCTTTGCCGTCGAAATAGGTTGAGAAAAGTTTGTAATTAAAATCTAAACCTAATTCGCCGAGTTTCCATAATTGATAGGCAATGTCTTTTCCAGTATAAGTCACCGTTCCGTTTGAACGAACCAAAATTTTATCGCTCTCGTGTTCTTCGCTGCCTTCGTGCAAATCAAACGGCATCACCCAGCAGCCCGCGTTTTTTCCCGTCGTTTCAAAATGAATCACGCCCAGAGATTTCATTTTCTCAAACGCCTTTTTCCAAAAATGCAGATGCAGAATTTCCGATTCGCGCGGCAGCAAATCGTAGCGAATCGAAAGGCGTTCCATTGTTGCGACGATAGCTTGAACATTGCGCGTCACGACGTAATCGGCTAGTTCTGCGATTTCGTTATCTCCTTCTTCGATTAAATGCAAAACTTCGGCGCGTTTCGATTTTAGTTCTTCATTTTTCAAATATTCCTGACCGATTCCGGCGTATAAATCCCAGCAGTAATAATCAAAAGTCTTTCCCGCGTCGCGTAAATCCTGGTCGAGTTGTTTAATGTCGTCGAGATTCATTTTTTTAAGATAAACAAATCCGATAACGACATCCGCTACCTGAACGCCCGTATTGTCAATATAATACTGCGTTTCGGTGCGTTCGCCGTTTGCGCGTAAAATCCGCACGAACGTATCGCCTAGAACGGCGTTACGGACGTGACCGATGTGCGCGGCTTTGTTCGGATTGACCGAAGTATGTTCGACCATTCGTTTTGGCGCATTTTCCGCCGATTTATTGAGTTTCGGCAGAGATTCGACAACCGCAGCGTCAGCTAAAAAATTGGCGCGATTGTAGAAAATATTTAAATAACCCGCGCCCGCGACTTCGACTTTTTCGACAAAATCTTCGGTTTCCAAAACGGATTTTAAAGTTTCGGCAATTTCGCGCGGATTCCGTTTTTCGCCTGTCGCATGTTTGATTTTTTTCGCCAATTCAAAAGCGACGGGAAACGCCAAATCGCCGAGTTCCGTGCGCGGCGGAACTTCGGAAACCAATTGTTCCAATTCAATATTGAAAGCGAATTTCGCGGTTTGCAGAACTTTTTCGCGCAAAATCGTTTGCAGTTCTAAAAGACTCACTTTGTCGGAAACCTCAAATAAGTAATTCTATCTAAAAGAAAAAACACAGTATAACGCAAAAAACGAATAATCGCATCGCGGCGATTTTTAAAATTCGCGCAAAGACTGTTAGATTTAAAAGCGGGAAAAGAAAATGGATAAAGAAGAAGCAAAAGAAATTCTGGACGGAATCGTCGCCGAATATCGAAAAAAATCTTACGCCGAATTGGTCGAACTGGCGAATGGCGACATCGGAGCGTTTGATGTCGGCGGCAAAAGCGGCACGATTTACGAAGTTGAAATTGATATTTTTCGGGATGAAAAGAACGAAGAAAATATCCGTTTTGACACGGTGATAGACTGCGGAGTAATTTCTTCGTATTTTCCGATGAAAGAATGTTTTGTCAAAAATCCAAATAATGAATTTGTCGCGGAAGGTTATGAAGACCCTTTATTTTGACTGCTTTGCGGGCGCAAGCGGCAATATGATTCTGGGTGCGCTGGTCGCGCTCGGCGTTGACGAAAACGAGTTGGTCGAGCAAATCAAACTGCTCGGCGTTGCGGATTTTGAAATCGAATTTTCGACGCGGGATAAATCGGGAATTTCCGCCGTTCACGCTCGTGTGAAAGTTCCGCGCGAACACGCGCACCGGCATCTGCGCGATATAGAAAAAATTATCAACGATTCGCGCTTGAATGAATCGGTTAAAAAACGCGCCGTCGAAATTTTTACGAATCTGGCAAAAGCGGAAGCGAAAATTCACGGTGTTAACATTCAGAAAATTCACTTTCACGAAGTCGGCGCGATGGACGCGATTGTCGATGTCGTCGGCGCGTGCGTCGGTTTTGAAATTTTGAAAATCGAGAAATTCGCGTGTTCAAAAATTCACATGGGTTCGGGTTTTGTTAAAATGGCGCACGGAAAATTTCCCGTTCCGCCGCCCGCCGTTACGGAACTTTTGAAAGGCGCGCCCGTTTATTCGACCGAAATCGAAGGCGAATTGATAACGCCGACCGGCGCGGCGATTATTGCGACCGTCTGCGAAGAATTCGGGAAAATTCCCGAAATGAGAATCGAGAAAACGGCTTACGGCGCGGGAACGCGGGATTATGAAGATTTTCCGAACGCGCTGCGGTTGATTGTAGGGATGAGTAACGAGGGTCGAGAGTCGAGAGATAAAGACAAGTTACGAATTACGAATTACGAATTACGAACAGACACCGGACTGCTTTTGCTTGAAACAAACATTGACGATTTATCGCCGCAAATTTTGGGCTTCGTAATGGAACGCGCTTTTGAACTCGGCGCATTGGATTGTTGGTTCACGCCGATTCAGATGAAAAAAAATCGTCCGGCGACGCTTGTTTCAATTCTTTGCGATGCGGAAAAAAGAGAAGTTTTGACAGGATTGCTTTTCGCGGAAACTTCGACGCTCGGCGTTCGCATTTCAAATGTTGAAAGAAATTGCCTGCCGCGTGAAACCGTCAAAATCGAAACCGAATTCGGCGCGGTTGATGTCAAGGTTTCCAAATATCAAAATAAAATCGTCAACGCCAAACCCGAATATGAACAAATTCGTGAAATTGCGCTAAAATCGAAAAAATCTTTGCGCGAAATCGAAAAAGAAATTTTAGGAAAGTTATAAAAATCTTGGCTAAACAAAAAAAGAAAAAAATTGATTTGGAAAAAATCGCGCGCGGCGTGCGGCTGATGCTCGAAGGAATCGGCGAAGACCCGACGCGCGACGGTTTGCTGAAAACGCCCGAACGGGTCGCGCAGTTTTACGCCGAATTAACCGAAGGAATGTGGGAAAACGCGGCGGAACATATCGCGCCGCTGCCGGGCGATTCGCACGACGAAATGGTGATTGTCAAAGATATTTCCATCGCGTCCGTGTGCGAGCATCATCTTGCGCCTTTTGTCGGAAAATGTCACATCGCGTATATTCCGAAAAACGGGCGCATCGTAGGTTTGTCGAAACTGGCGCGGATTGCGGAAATTTTCGCGCGTCGTTTGCAAGTGCAGGAACGCCTGACGCAGCAAATCGCGCAGACGCTGTTCGACGAATTGCAGCCAATCGGCGTGATGGTCGTCGTCGAAGCCGAACATACTTGTATGACCTTGCGCGGCGTAAAAAAACCGGGCGCGAAAACAATTACTTCGAGCGTTCTCGGCGGCTTTCGCACGGACGCGCGAACCCGCGCCGAAGCGATGAGTTTGATTAAAGGCTAAAACTTTATTCGGGTATTATCGCTTTGTATTTCAAATTACTGCTTAAATAAATCACAGCCGTTTGTAATTTATCTTTACAAAATCACTTCTTTTAAAAAATCCCGCAAATTGCTAACTCTTTTTTCCGCCGTAATTTAATACTGCCCCTCGCTTTGGCATCTCAATCGCACTACTTGCCCGCGTAGAGTTTGAAGACAGGTTCAAACCAATTTTATACGAGGCGAGGAAAAAACAATGAAATTCATCAATAAAAGATACATAACAATCGGAATTTTAACTTTATCGGTCGGCGTTTTAGCCGCTTGCGCGGCAGCGAAAACCTGGTGGGATTCGACCACGACCGTGCAGGGAAAAGTCGTTACGTTCATTTTAAATCCGCAAGGAAAAATTGACGGCGCGGTTTTAGACACGGGCGACCAAGTGCGCTTCGGCGCGGAAACGGGCGAAATCGCAGCGCGGCAAATCAAAATCGGCGACGCTTTAAGCGCGACCGGGCGCGCCGGAGAAAAATCGGATTACGGGCGCGAACTGCGCGCGGAAAGTCTGCAAATTGGCGACCAGACGATAACCGTTTTGAACTCGAAACCTAAACCGCCGCGCGATGGCGAACGCAAACCGCGACACGACGACGATAAAATGCCGCCAGCCCCGGACACTGCTGATGCGCCGCAGTCGAACGTCGCGCCGCCAGCGACGGCTGATGCCAACGCGCCTGCGCCGAATCCGGCATCGCCGCCCGCTCCGATTCCGATGCAGACGGCGAGCGTGAGCGGTCAAGCGCAAATCGTTCTCGTTGGCGCAAAAGGCGAGCCGCGCGGCTTGATTTTAAGCACGGGCGAGCAAATTGATTTGCCGAGAGAGGTTATCGAAACTGGTTTAACCTTCAATCAGGGAACGCAAATAAGCGTGGAGGGCGAGGCAGCAAAAAGCGACTTTGGCACGTTTATTCATCCGACGCGGCTGACCGTCGGCAACCAAACTTTCAGTTTCAATCGTTAAAGATTAAATTGAAATTTATTAAATAAACCTGGCGCGGAAAGCCCAATCCGGCGGCAATCCGCGCTATACTTTTTCGATAGTAATGTTCGAGCGATTGCACAAAACGAGTTTGCGGACGCGCCTTATTTTGCTGACCGCCGTTTCGATTATCGCGCTGCTGGTCGCGCTGGTTTCGGCGTGGCGCACGGCGCAAATGAGCGGAACTTTCGCGCGTCGGCAAGCCGAGTCGAGCGTTTCAAACGCCGTCCGCGAACTGCTGCGCGAGGCGCGAGATTATCCTTTCGGCAGAAACGATTCATCGGCGATTGGAAAAAAACCGTTGTTGCCGCACGAAAGGGATATTTTCGCGCGTTACGGCGACCCTTTTGCGCGTTCGTCGGCGATTGCTCTGCATCGTTTTCCAGAAACGGCGGGCGTTTTCTGCACGGCTGACGGCGATACGCAGGGCTTGACCGTCGCCGACAATTTCGGCGCGATATTGACGGCGCAAGAGCGTGAAGCTATCGAAAACGTCTGCCGACAAATTCCCTCGATGCGAGATTTCAGCACGCAGCAAATCGCCGTTGGCAATAAAACTTTGCTTGTTTCCGCCGCGCCGATTTCTTTTGAAACGAGCGATTCACCGTCCGGCTCGATTTCCGGCGCGGTCGCGTTTCGTCGCTGGCAGCCGCCGAGCGGTTTCAGCGATTGGTTCAGTTTATTGACGCAAGGATTTTTGCTCGTGTCCGTCGTCGGCTTGGCGATTTTTTCGTTTCTGACTTGGCGCGATTGGCAAAACGGAATGTGGGAAATCGAACACGGATTACGAAAAATCGCGGGCGATTTACGGGCGCGCATCAATCCGCCGCCGATGCCGGAACTTGATAAAATGAGCGATTCGATTAACGATTTAGCGGCAAATCTGGACGCGAATCTGCGCCGCCAAAAAGAACTCGAACAATCTTTGACGCAGAACGAAAAACTCGTCGCTTTGGGCAGGGTCATCGCCGGTGTCGCGCACGAAGTCCGCAACCCTCTGGCTTCGATGAAACTGAAAATTCAACTTGCCGAGCGTAACAAATTTGAGTCTGCAAAAGTCGAGAAAACTTTTGATGTGCTGCAGGAAGAAATTGAACGACTCGATAATTTGGTAAAAAAACTGCTCGACGTGAGCCGTCCGGCAAAACTGAATTTTTCTGACTTTTCTTTAACTGAACTGATTGAACAAAGACTTTCGCTGTTGGCAGAAAAAGCTGCCGCGCAAAACGCGCGTTTCGAGTTCGACAAGCCGCTTGGAAATGGGGAAATCCGCGCCGACCGCGAGCGGCTGGCGCAGGTTTTCGACAATATTTTTCGCAACGCGCTCGAAGCGATGCCCGGCGGCGGCATTATTAAAGTTTCGCTCGAAGAAAAGCCGGACGTTTATCGCATACGAATTTCCGACATCGGAGGGGGGTTTTCGCCCGAAGAACGCGAACGACTTTTTGAGCCGTTTTTTACGACGAAGGATGAAGGCACGGGCTTAGGTTTAGCGATTTCACGCGAGATAACCGAAGCGCACGGCGGCAAAATTTATCTTCTCGATTCGACCGAAGGCGCGACTTTTGTCATCGAACTGCCCCGAAAAGAATTAACAAATTAAAACCGGAGATTTTGCTTATGAACTCGACTCTTTTAACTGTCGGCTTGTTGATAATTTCCAATACGTTTATGACGTTTGCTTGGTATGGGCATTTGAAATACAAATCGAGCGCGTTGTGGCTGGCGATTTTGGCAAGTTGGGGCTTGGCGTTTTTTGAATACGTTTTCCAAGTTCCGGCAAACCGCATTGGCGCGGAAGCCGGTTTGACCCTCACGCATCTGAAAATTATTCAAGAATGCGTCACGCTGACGGTTTTTACAATCATTGCTTATTTCATGTTCGGCGAAACTTTGAAATGGAACAATCTTGTTTCATTTCTATTTCTGGTCGGCGCGGTTGTTTTTGCCTTCTGGGGCAAGGAGTGAAAAATGGCAAACGACATTATAAACTACGGCGAAACGACCGTCAGCCGTCAAAGCCTGCGCGGTCTGGATTGGCTGAATTTTTTTCTGGCGGACGTGCAGGGCGGCATCGGACCGTATCTGGCAGTTTATCTGCTGGCGGTCTATCATTGGGATGCGGCGAAAATCGGCTGGGCGATGTCGGCGGCAGGGATAGCGGGCATCGTCGCGCAGACTCCCGCCGGTTGGCTGGTTGATAAACTGCGGCAAAAACGCGCGTTTATTATCGCCGCCGTCGCGCTGATTGCCGCAAGCTGTCTGTCAATGGTGTTTTGGGTGACGATGCCCGGAGTACTTACAGCGCAAATCGTTACGGGAGTGAGCGGCGCGGTTGTCGGTCCGACGCTGGCGGCGATTACTTTGGGGCTCGTCGGTCGCAAACAGTTTTCCAGACAGATGGGGCGAAATCAGGCAATCAATCACACGGGCAACGTTATTGCCGCCGCCGCGTTCGGTTTTCTCGGTTATTATTTTTCCGACAAATATATTTTTTATCTCATCGTCTTGATGTCGGTTTTCACCGTTCTCGCGTTTTTGCGGATTCGTAAAACGGACATTGATTATGATTTGGCGCGCGGCTCGACGGAAGAAAAATCGAAAAAAACGGAAGCGAACATCTCTGGAATCGGGGCAGTACTGCACGACAAGCGGATTTTGATTTTTTCGGCGGCGGTCATCCTGTTTCATTTCGCCAACGCCGCGATGCTGCCGCTGGTAGGTCAGGAATTAGCCGAAGAATCCGCGCGCGCTTCCGCCGCCTATCTTTCCGCCTGCATCATCACCGCGCAAATCGTGATGATTCCGGTGACGGGACTGGCGGGAAAATACATCTCGAATTGGGGCAGAAAACCCATATTTCTCGTTGCCTTTCTCGCGCTTCCGTTGCGCGGCGCGCTTTATACTTTGAGCGGCAATCCGTATTATCTGGTTTCGGTGCAGATCTTGGACGGCGTGGCGGGCGGGATTTTCGGCGTAGCCAGCTTGATTATGATTTCCGATTTGACGAGCGGCACGGGACGCTTCAATCTGGTGCAGGGCGCAATCGGCACGGCGACCGGAATCGGCGCGTCACTTAGCACAGTAGCTGCCGGTTACATCGTCAAAGCCTTCGGATACAACACGGGATTTTTATTTTTAGCTGCCGTCGCCGTCGCTGCGCTGATAGTTTTCTGGCTGTTTGTCGGCGAAACGGAAAATCTCGACGGCAAAGACGATCGAAAAGTAAAATTGAAAATGGCGGAAAGTCCGGCGTGATTTGTATCGAATGAAAAACAAAAAAATTTTAGTCGTTGATGACGAAAAAAATTTGCGCGAGTCGCTCGTCGAATTAGTCGAAGGCGAAGGCTTTGAAGCGCAGCAAGCAGCAGACGGCGCGGAAGCGTTACTGAAAATTCGCGCCGGAAAATTCGTCTGCGTTTTTCTAGATATTAGGATGCCGCGAATGGACGGGCTTCAGCTTCTTGCAAAGCTACGCAAGGAAAATTTATCGAACGCGCCGGTGGTCGTCATCAGCGCGTTCGGCGAAAGCTCGCACACGATTGAAGCGATGCGTTTGGGCGCGTTTGATTACATCACGAAGCCGCTCGACATCGAAGAAATTTTGCGGACTTTGAATCGCGCCGTCGCGCAAGCCGAGCAGCTCGACGCGACGCGAGATGCGAAAAATAAAGCTGTTTCCAGAATTGCAAAAACTTCGGAAAAGGTCGAAATCATCGGCACGAGCCGCGCAATACGCGAAGTTTTCAAACAAATCGGGCGCGTCGCGGCGACGAACGCCACCGTTTTAATCACTGGCGAATCGGGAACGGGAAAGGAACTTGTGGCAAGGGCGATTCACGAGCATTCAGTTCGTCGAAGCGAGCCGTTCATCGCCGTCAACTGCGGCGCGATACCGGAAAATTTAATCGAATCCGAGCTTTTCGGCTACGAGCGAGGCGCGTTCACCGGCGCGGTTTCGACGAAAAAAGGACGTTTTGAAATTGCGAATCGCGGCACGATTTTTCTGGACGAAATCGGCGAAATGCCTGTGCAGGCGCAGGTCAAACTTCTGCGTTTTTTACAGGAGAGAAAAATCGTGCGCGTCGGCTCTGCGAATTTAATTCCGGTTGACGCGCGCGTGATTGCCGCCACAAACCGCGATCTGGCAAAGGAGATTGCCGAAGGACGTTTTCGTGAAGATTTATTTTATCGCCTGAACGTTGTGGCAATTCATCTGCCGCCACTGCGCGAGCGTCTGGCGGACGTTCCGCAGCTTGCCGAGTTTTTTCTCGAAAAAGCGACGGCGCGAAACAATCTTCAGCCGAAGGTTTTAACCGAAGCGGCAATGAGAATTCTGATAAATCGTGATTTTGCCGGAAACGTCCGCGAACTCGAAAACATCGTCGAACGCGCCGCCGTCACGAGCGGAACGTCGGCTTTGGTCTTACCCGAACATCTAGCAGGCGACGCATCCAATTTCGTCAATCGTTCATCAAAGGAAAACTTTCTGGATTTGCCGTTTAAGGAAGCCGTTGCCAATCTGGAACGCGCTCTGATTCTGCGAGCTTTGATTGATTCCGGCGGAAATCGCTCGGAAGCGGCGCGGGCATTAGGCATAAATCGTCGCCTGCTTTACGATAAAATCGAGGAGCATAAAATTAACGAAAATTGAAGATTGGTTTATTTTACAAAACTGTTTGTTTCTTTTTTTGTTCAACCGGAATTTCCGTCTTGCCTTCGAGAAAACGCATCGCGTCGCGCAGTTCTTCGGCATCGCCCGTAATCAGTCTCGCGCTTCTCTCTCTCGTCAAATACGCCCAAAACCATTCGCTCAAAACGAACAGGCGATTGCGAAAACCGATAAGAATAAGAATGTGTATAAACAGCCACATCAGCCACGCGATAAAGCCGGAAAAATGCCAGCTTCCGACCTGTGCGACCGCCGCGCTGCGCCCGATGGTCGCCATCGTTCCTTTGTCAAAATACTTGAAATTTTTTCGTTCTTCGCCGCGCAAATCACGCAGAATATTTTCCGTCGCAGTTTCCGCTTCCTGCTGCGCGGCGGGCGCGAGTCCGGGAACTTGAACGCCGTTTGCGTCCTTCAGTGAAGCCATATCGCCGATGACGAAAATGTTTTTGTCATCGGGAATTGATAAATCCGGCTGAACTAAAACCCGTCCGGCTTTATCGATTTCCGCGCCCAGAGCCTTGCCTAAAAATGAAGCCGAAACGCCCGTCGCCCAGACAACGACGCTGCATTTAATCCAGTCTTCGCCGACCTTGATGCGTCCCGGTTCGATGTCTGTCACAAAACTGTTTTTGAAAACTTCCACGCCCAAATCGCGCAACTGTTTTTCGGCTTTGACGGATAAATCTTCGGCGAAAGTTCCGAGAATGCGATTCGAGCCTTCGTAAAGCAAAACGCGGGTTTTGCGCGTGTCAATCGCTTTGAAATCCTTTGCCAACGCCTGCCGCGCGATTCCGGCAATCGCTCCGGCAAGTTCGACTCCGGTCGGACCTGCGCCGACGACAGCGAAAATCAAAGGTTCGTATTCGCCTTTGATAATCGCTTCGCGCTCGGCGAGTTCAAACGCCAGCAGCACGCGGCGGCGAATTTCCAGAGCATCTTCGACGGTTTTCAAACCCGGCGCGTCCTGTTCCCAGTTGTCGTGACCGCAATACGAATGCCGCGCGCCCGCCGCAACAATCAAATAATCGAACGGAATTTCCGAGCCGTCGTGCAGTTTGACCTTTTTATTTTCCTTGTCGAAACTGACGACTTCGCCCAGAATTACTTCGATGTTTTTGTAATTGTGCAGAATGCGTCGAATCGGCGACGCGATTTCGCCCGGCGACAGCACGGCAGTTGCCACCTGATACAGCAGCGGCTGAAATGTATGATGATTTTTGCGGTCAATCAAAGTCACTTCGACCGGCTCGCCTGCCAATTCTTTCGCCGCCTGCAAACCGCCGAATCCGCCGCCGATAATTATGACTTTCGGTTTTTCTCTGCGCGTTTTCATAGTCACCATCCTTTATCTTCATTACATATCTTAACATTGTGTGAAATGATTCACAATGGTTTTATGAGTTTAAATGTCCAAATTCTGGCGGAATTTATCCCGCTTTTCTGTTCGATAAAAGACAAATAAAAACTTCTAATTTGCCGAAACGCGCAAACACCTTATAATTGAGTTTTTTATTGCGATGGAAACTTTCTACATTACAACGCCGATTTATTACGCCAACAGTTTGCCGCATCTCGGACATCTTTACACGACGACGGTTGTCGATATTGTGTCGAAACACAAACGGCAACGCGGTTTTGACACATTTTTTCTGACGGGAACGGACGAACACGGCGTAAATATTCAGCGCATCGCCGAATCGAAAAATCAAACGCCGCAGGAATATGTTGATTTTATTTCGTCGGAAATGAAAAAAATGTTTGCCGATTTTGGTTTGACCGATTACGACGTTTTTATGCGGACGAGCGAAAAATTTCATTACGAAGCGGTGCAGAATTTGTGGCGCGAAATTGCGAAAAACAAATCGCCGAAGGGAAATTCGACAATTTACAAGGGTTTTTATGAAGCGTGGTTTTGTCCGAACTGCGCCGAATTTAAAACCGAAACGGAATACGAAATCCGCGAAGACGAAAAATTTCCGCGCTGTCTGATTCACGAAAAACCGCTCGATTTGGTGAAAGAGGAAAGTTATTTTTTTAGGTTGTCGGATTACGACGAATTTTTGCTTGAAAAGATTGAGAAAAATCCCGCTTTAATTCGTCCCGAAGCGAGAAAAAATGAAGTTTTGTCGTTTATCAAAAGCGGTTTGCAAGACCTTTCAATTTCGCGTGAAAAAAAATCGGTCAGTTGGGGAATTCCCGTTCCTGATGACGCGAATCACGTTATGTATGTGTGGCTTGATGCGCTTTCAAATTACATCACAG
>JBPCRW010000293.1:0-9450 GCA_050996405.1 Pyrinomonadaceae bacterium
TTCCGCTGCTGCCGTATATTTTATTGAAAGAAGCGCACGCGGCTCTGCTCTGGTCGGTCGGCGTAACGGTCGCCGCGCTTTTCGTTTTCGGCTATGTCAAAGGAACTTTTACCGGCGCGAAACCTCTCAAAAGCGCGATTCAAACCTGTCTTATCGGAAGCGTCGCGGCGGGCGCGGCATTTTTGATTGCGCGTTTAATCAGTAAATAATTTCCAAAACATTTTCCTCTTTTCACTTTTCGGGCGATTTTTTAGTATTCTATCCTTTTGATATTTTTATTTAACAATCATTTATAAACCGGAGATTTTATGAGCGAAGAAGTTGTAATGCCGCAAATGGGCGAATCGATTACCGAAGGCACGGTTTCAAAATGGCACAAAGCGGTCGGCGATAAAATTGAAAAAGACGAAACTCTTTTGGAAATTTCGACGGATAAAATTGATGCCGAAGTTCCGTCGCCCACCGCCGGAGTTCTTTTGGAAATCCGCGCCAATGAAGGCGATACAGTCGAAGTCGGTTCGGTTGTCGGAGTAGTTGGCGAGGCGGGTGAAGCGTTAGCCCAAAGTCCCAAGCCCCAAGTCCCAAGTCAGGTTGAAACGCCAAAAGTTGAAGCCGCGCCTGCTGCCGGAAAAATTGAAACTGATGCTGCCAACGCACAGGCTAAAACCGTCGAAGCGACTGCCGAAATAAACGCCAATCCTGAAAATTCTGGAACGGCGACGGAAGTTGTAATGCCGCAGATGGGCGAATCGATTACCGAAGGCACGGTTTCAAAATGGCACAAAGCGGTCGGCGATAAAGTCGAAAAAGACGAAAATCTTTTGGAAATTTCGACTGATAAAATTGATGCGGCAGTTCCTTCGCCCGTCGCCGGAGTTCTTTTAGAAATTCGCGCGAATGAAGGCGAAACGGTTGAAGTCGGTTCGATTGTCGGGCTGGTCGGCGCAATGGTTAACGCGGAACGCGGAACGCGGAACACGGAATCTAAAATCGAAGTCCAAAAGCCAAAGACTGAAGACCAAAATTCCGCGCTCCGCAATTCGCACTCCGCAATCGAAATGCCCGCCGAAGAAAAACGCGAGATTCGGGAAACCGAAGCCAGAAGCTATGATTACGGAAGACCAAACGCGATTGCCGACGCGCAGGCAAACGGCGGCTCAAACGGAAAATCGAACGGCGAAATGTCGCTCGAAGATTTGCGGAAAACGAAATCTTCGCCGCTCGTTCGCAATATCGCCAGAGAACATGATGTTGATATTTCCAGAATTCACGGTTCGGGAATGAGCGGGCGCGTCACGAAAAAAGATATTTTGAATTTTATCGATTCCGGCGCGAGCGTCAGACCCGAAGATTTGCTGGTGAAAACTCCAGCCGCAATTCCAAAAATCGCTCTCCCGCAGGTTCAAACCCAGACAACGCAACGCGCGAATTACGCCGCGCCGACAATCGCCGCCAGCGCGCAGGATAGAATCGAGCCGATGTCGGTAATGCGTAAGAAAATCGCCGAACATATGACTTTTTCCAAGCAGACTTCGGCGCACGTCACCAGCGTTTATGAAATTGATATGACAAATGTGGCGAAATTCCGTGATAAAAATAAGAATGATTTTCAATCGCGCTACGGCACAAAACTGACATTTATGCCGTTTATTTTTCAAACCGTGACGAACGCTCTGCGAAAATTTCCGGTTGTCAACGCGCAGGTTTCCGGCGAGCAAATTATTTACAAAGGCGACGTTAATCTCGGAATGGCGGTCGCACTCGATTGGGGCTTGATTGTTCCGGTGATAAAACGCGCCGATACGCTTTCGCTTTCGGGTTTAGCTTTAACGGCGAATGATTTAGCTGACCGCGCGCGGACTAAAAAATTAATGCCCGATGAAGTTTCCGGCGGAACTTTTACGATAACAAATCCGGGCGTGTTCGGCGGGCTTTTCGGAACGCCGATTATCAACCAGCCGCAGGTGGCGATTCTGTGCGTCGGCGCAATCGAAAAACGGGCGAAAGTCTTGACTACGGCGGACGGCGACGATTACATTGCCGTCCGGCAACTGGCATATTTCGCTTTGACTTACGACCATCGCATCGTTGACGGCGCGGATGCCGAAAAATTCCTGTCGTTTATGAAAGAGTATCTCGAAACGACGCAGTTCAATCTTTAAATTTTAAATTTTTGCGGATGTTTCTAAGGAAATAAATATTTTTTACTTTTTTAGGAGAAAATTTCAGATTTCCAAAAAATGCGTTTTTTGACAACCCGAACGGAGAAAGTCGCCTCCAACGAAGGATTGCTATCAATTTTTTGCAAGTTTTAGGAAATAAATTTCGTCAAATTCAAGGAGGATACAAAATTAGTTATGTTAAAGAAATTTCCAATTTTAGCTTTAGTTTTATTAGTGTGCGCGGCAGGAGTTTTTGCACAGACAAATACTCAAACGATGAACGCGCAGATGCGAAGTGTCGCCAGCGGGCAAAAAATGAAACTTAAAGGCGTGGTGGTTGCCAGAGACAGCGACAAAATTGTCGTGCGCGATACCAGCGGCATCGAAACGAGCGTATTATTGCCGGCAACTGCCAGCATCAAAACCAACGGCGGCTTTTTCGGCGGCGGCGATAGGATTCCCGCTACCGGAATTGTTCGCGGATTAAATCTTGAAGTCGAAGGCAGAGGCGACGGAACGAATTTAGTCGCCGAAAAAGTTCGTTTCTCGAAGGAGAATTTAGCGACCGCGCAGTCAATTGACAGTCGTGTCGCGCCTGCGGAAGAACGGCTGACGCAAGCCGAACAGAATGCACAGAGAGTTTCAGGGCAAATCGACGAATTGATGGCAATTTCTAATGCCGCTCGCGGCGGCGCGAAAGCCGCGCAGGATTCGGCGGATGCCGCGATTGCCGGAGTCAATGCGACTAATCAGAGAATTTCGTCGGTGGACGATTATGTCGTTCAATCGAATCAGACGGTTAATTTCAAAGTCAACAGCGCGGTTCTTTCACCGGAAGGAAAACAGAAGCTCGATTCTTTAGCGCAAGCTGCTTTGGCTTCAAAAGGTTATCTTGTCGAAGTTACGGGTTTTGCGTCTTCGGACGGCAACGCCAAAATGAACAAGGAATTAAGCCGCCGCCGCGCGCAAGCCGTGCTTGATTATTTGATTGAAGAAAAAAATATCCCGCTTCGCCGCATCGGAGTTTCCTACGGCTTTGGCGCAGCCCAGCCAGTCGCCGACAACACGACGCGCGAGGGACGCGAGCAGAATCGCCGCGTCGAAGTTAAATTAACGGTCAGCAAAGGTTTGAATCAAAACGTCGAAGTCAGAAAAGACGATACGTCGCAGTCAAACCCCGAATAATCAATAATTTTTGAATTTTGAAAAACAACCAGCCGCAAAGAAATATGAAAAATCTTTTGTATTCTTTGCGGCAATTTTTTTGAGCAAATCTTGACAAACGAATTGCTTGAGGTCAAACATGATGAAGCGAAAATTTATTTATACATTCGGATTTATCGCAATACTTTTTACTTTTACTTTTTCCGCAGCGGCGCAGACCGCAACGCCGACTCCGCCGGACAAAGCCGGAGATGACGGCGAAGTTATCAAAGTCGATTCGCGTCTGGTCGTCGTTCCGGTTTCGGTAACGGATGCCGTCGGTCAGCCCGTAATTGGTCTAACGGCGCGGGATTTCAAAATCAGCGAGGAGAATAAACCACAGGAAATCGCGCAGGTTTCTGATGCCGAAAAAGTTCCGTTGGAAATTGCTCTGCTGTTCGACGTTTCGGCTTCGACCGACGCGATGTTTAAATTTGAGCAGGAAACCGCCGCGCAATTCCTGCGCGACGTGATGCGCCCCGAAGACCGCGCGAGCGTTTTTACCATCGGCGAAAAAGCCGTTTTGGTTCAGCCGCGCGACGTGTCGGAAAAAGCGGCGATTGCGATAAACACGATTCAGCCAACCAAAGAGTTCACAGCTTTTTACGATACGGTTTATGCCGCCGCCGATTATTTGCAGAAAAACGCGCCGCAGGGCAGACGCAAAGTTATTGTCGTAATTTCCGACGGCGAAGATACGAACAGCCTTCGCATCGCCCAAGCGATTCAGAACGGATACAGTAAATTGGGTCAAAAAATAAATACGATTGACTCAAAAACTCTTTACCAGATTACGGTTGCAAGCCGCGACGAAGCTAACCTGCGCGAGCGCGAGCGAGTTTTGCAGAATCTCCAAAATGCCGACACGGTTTTTTATTCGATAAATCCGGCGGGAAATTCGTATCAGCTAAACAAAATCAGCCAGTTCGGACAATCGAATATGCAGAGATTTGCGGACGATACGGGCGGCACGGCTTTTCTGCCGAAATTCCAGCCGATTGATACAAAAGACGCTTTGCAGAATTCGTTTAATATCAAACAAAATCAGGACACGCTGACGAAAATTTTTCAACAGTTGAAGAGTGAATTGCAGGCGCAGTATCTCGTTCAGTATTACTCGGAAACAAATTTTCCGACCGGAAAATTCGTGAAATTGGATGTCGGTTTGACGAATCCGAAAAACTATCGCGTTCGCGCGCGGCAAGGTTATTTTGCAAAAGATTAGATTCGATTGAACCAAAATAGAATCTGGAAGGGCGGAGTCGATTCCGTCTTTTTATTTGAAAACGAAAACCGTTTATTGTAAATCTCATTGTTGTTCCGACAGAACACTGCCGAAAAAACTTTCTTGCAATCTAAATTTTTCAAACGCCTGTAAAAGTTGTAAATTCTTATCTAACTTATGCGGCATTGAAACAGAAACCCGACCGTCAGGAAGGATGGAAAATATTTCCGCCCGCACTCGCGCTTGGGCTTCTGTTTCGTCGCTCGAATTTGAGGAAAAAGAATGACGGAAATAAAAAACGAACTAAAACATCAGCGAAAATCAGAGCCGTGTATTATGGTAATTTTCGGCGCGGGCGGTGATTTGACGAAACGAAAACTGCTGCCCGCGCTTTACAATCTGGCGAAGGAAAATTTTCTGCCCGAAGAATTTGCGATTGTTGGTTTCGCGCGCGACTCGATTTCGGACGAAGAGTTTCAAAAGCGCGTCGAAGATGCGGTTAAAGAATTTGGCACAGACCCGAAGATTGACAAAAAAATTCTCGAATGGATTGCCGAACGCTCGTTCTATTGCAAAGGCGATTTCACGGACGATGCATCTTTTAAAAAATTAAAACGGACGCTCGAAGAAGTCGAAAAAAAATTCAAAACGGGCGGAAATTATTTCTATTATCTCGCCGCGCCGCCTGCTTTTTTCGGCGAAATCGTGCGCCGTCTCGACACGCAGAAACTCGCGCAGAACGAAGATAAGAAATGGCGCAGATTCGTTTTTGAAAAACCATTCGGGCGCGATTTGGAATCGGCAACCGCGCTCAACGAAGAACTTCGTTCAATCTTAAAAGAAAATCAGATTTTTCGCATTGACCATTATTTGGGAAAAGAAACCGTCCAGAACATTTTGGTTTTTCGTTTCGGCAACAGCATTTTCGAGCCGATTTGGAATCGAAATTACGTTGACCACGTGCAGATTACGGTTGCGGAAAAAGTCGGCGTTGAATCGCGCGGCGGCTATTTCGATACGGCTGGAAGTCTGCGCGATATGGTCCCGAATCATATTTTTCAGCTTATCAGCTTGATTACGATGGAGCCGCCGATTTCGTTTGACGGCAACGCTTTTCGTGACGAACAGGCGAAAATCTTACGCGCGATAAATCCTTTTACGCCCGAAGACGTTTTGCAGGAAACCGTGCGCGGGCAATACGGCGCGGGCGAAATTGGCGGAAAACCTGTTATCGCTTATCGCGCGGAAGAGAAGGTCGCGCCCGATTCCAAAACCGAAACTTTCGTCGCCTTGAAATTTCAGATTGACAACTGGCGTTGGGCTGGCGTTCCGATTTATGTCCGCACCGGAAAGCGAATGGCGACGCGCCACACCGACATTACGATTCAATTTAAACAAGCTCCGCTGATGCTGTTCCGCGATACTTCAATCGAGCGGCTTACGACCAATCGCATCGTCATCAACATCCAGCCCGACGAAGGAATCGCGCTCCGTTTCGGCGCGAAAGTCCCGGGCTTAAATTTAGAAATGCGCCCCGTTGATATGGATTTTAATTACTCGGCGCAGTTTAACGAATCGCCCAGCACGGGTTATGAAAGATTATTATTCGATTGTATGACCGGCGATTTGACGCTCTTCCAACGCGCCGATATGACGGAATTAGCGTGGACGGTGATTCAGCCGATTCTCGACGTTTGGAGCGCGTTGCCCGCCCGCGATTTTCCGAATTACGCTTCGGGAACCTGGGGACCGAAGGAATCCGACGAGTTGCTCGCCAAAGACGGCAGACGCTGGCTGAATCATACGGCGACATAGAAAAATGAACGAAAAGAAAATAAAAATTTTTGCGGACGTGGAAGATTTAAACGAATTCGCGGCAAATGAATTTGTTTGTCTTTGCAATGAATCAATCGCGGAACGCGGGATTTTTACCGTCGCGCTTTCCGGCGGTTCAACGCCGAAAAAACTTAATACATTGCTGGCTTCCGACGAATTTCGTTCAAAAATCGAGTGGCGTAAAATTCAATTCTTTTTCGGCGACGAACGCTGTGTGCCGCCCGATTCGGAAGAAAGCAATTACCGAATGGCAGACGAAACTCTGTTTTCAAAACTCGAAATTCCGCCCGCAAACATTCATCGTTTTTTAACCGAAACGGGCGATGCGAAAACTGTCGCCGAAAAAATGCAGGGCGAAATTAAAGCGTTTTTCAAACTTGAAGAAAACGAATTTCCGCGTTTCGATTTGATTTTCTTGGGAATGGGCGCGGACGGTCACACGGCTTCGCTGTTTCCCGAAACTTCGGCGTTGAAAGACGAGGAAAGAATTGTTGCTGAAAATTACGTTCCGAAATTTGAAACGTTTCGATTAACTTTTACTTTTCCGACAATCAATAATTCGCGCAATGTAATTTTTCTCGTCGCGGGCGAAGACAAAGCCGAAGCCGCGCGCGAAGTTTTAGAAGGCGAATACAACCCGCAAAAATCTCCGTCGCAGAAAGTTAAACCGAAAAGTGGAAAACTACTGTTTCTGCTCGATGAAAAAGCGGCGCGTTTGATTTCAAAATAACTCGCAGCAAAATCAAATTCTTCAAAAAGAAAGAAAGTTTCGATTGCTACGGTCGAAACTTCCTTTCATCAATTATTCGCTTAAAAATTTACTGAACTCGCGGCGCGGGCTGCCTCTGAAGTTTTGGCGCGGAATCTTCATCCGGCATCTGCATCAGCATTTGAAATTGTCGCTGTTGCGCGTTCGGCATTCCGTCGTTTTGGAAAAAGAAATTCTGCGGCGCGTTACCGCCCGTCATTTTTTCCGGCGTGACGCGGACGGTTTGACGATTTTTATTTCTGATAATCGTCAAATTTATGTCGCCTTCTTTTTTATCGTTAATTGCTCGAATTAAATCAGACATTGAATTAATGGCTTTACCGTCGGCTTCCGTGATGACATCACCGGCTTTCAAACCAGCTTTTGCCGCCGGAGAATTTTCACGAACGTTGTTGACTAACAAGCCTTTGCCGCCAGCGACACCGAAATAATCGCCGAGTTGATTATTCAGCGGCGTGATGCCGATGCCGATTTGTCGTCCGTTAGCGCGATAGACGAAAAAATTTTGATTGTTGCCCATCGGCGGAATTACCGCGCCGCCTTGCGGAAATGGCTGAACCGGCTGAATTTGCGGCATTTGTCCTAATTGAAATCCCTGCTGCCCAAAAGATTCGGGTGCGGTTATCGTGAAATTTCCATTTCCAAAAACGGGCGCGGGACGTTTGCCGATGGTCGCCGTCAATTCGCGCTCGTTTCCGCCGCGCAAAACGGTTATTTTGGCTTGATGGTCGGGCGCGACTTCCGAAATCAGGCGCGTTAATTTTCTCGCGCTCGCTACATCTTCGCCGTCGAATTTAATGATTACATCGCCCGTTTGCAGTCCGGCTCGCGCGGCTGGCGAATTTTCCAGAACTTTTTCCACCGCCACGCCGCGCACTTCGCGCAGACCGAATTTCGAGAAATTTTCCTTCGTCACGTCCTGCGATTGAACGCCGAGATAACTGCCGCCGTCACCCGTAAAAATCTGCATTTGTCTTTCAATGCGTTGCGGCGACTGCGGATTTTGCTGGGCAAATGCCGCCGTTCCCGTCAAAGCGGAAAACAGAAACGCCGCGAAAATTTTATTTTTACTAAACATAAAACCTCCAAAATTTTCTTATAAAAAGTCTCTTTTATTACGCAGAAACTATAAATTTGGTTGCGGTAAGATTTGGAAAGGTTGCAAAACGCGGACACAAATTGGGCGGAGAAATTAAATTTAGTTTAGCCTTTTTTAAGTTTTTGCAAACGTTCCGCCGCCGCTTCTAAGGTTTCGTCTTTTTTGCAGAAACAAAATCTGACCTTTTGCGAACCCAAATTTTTATCGTGATAAAACGACGAACCCGGCACGACCGCCACGCCGATTTCACGAATCAGATATTTGGTAAATTCGATGTCGTCCGAAAACCCGAAATCCGAAATATCCGTCATCACATAATATGCGCCGTCCGGAAATTCACATTTCAAACCCGCGTCCTGCAAAACCGGCACGATAAAATCGCGCTTTCGTTGATATTCATTTTTCAGTTTATCGTAATAACTTTCGGGCAAACTTAAAGCATACGCGCCCGCGTGCTGCAAAGGATTTGCCGCGCCGACCGTTAAAAAATCGTGAACCTTGCGAATCGCCGAAGAAATATCCGGCGGCGCAATGCAGTAACCGACGCGCCAGCCCGTCACCGAATAAGTTTTTGAAAGCGAATTTACTACGACAGTTCGCTCGCGCATTCCTTCAATTTGCGCCATCGAAATATGTTTCGGTTCTTCCAATTTTGCACTTTGCGCTTTGCGTTTTGCACTGTAAATAATGTGTTCGTAAATTTCGTCTGTAAAACAAATCGCGTCGAATTCTTTGCAAAGTTCGGCGATAAATTCCAATTCTTCGCGCGTGAAAACTTTGCCCGTCGGGTTGTTCGGATTGCAAATGATAACCGCTTTCGTGCGTTCGTTAAAAGCATTTTTCAATTCATCCTTTTCAAAATGCCAGCCGTTTGCAGTTTGATAAAGCGGCACGTGAACGGGTTTCGCGTCCGACAAAATCGCGTCCGGCGCGTAGTTTTCATAAAACGGCTCAAAGACGACGACTTCTTCGCCCGCGTCAACCGTCGCCATCATTCCGGCAATCATTCCTTCGGTCGAACCGCAGGTGACGGTAATTTCCGTTTCCGCGTCAATGTCCCAACCTAAAAACCACTTCGTCTTTTCGACAATCGCATCACGAAAAATTTTCACGCCCCCAGTTATCGCGTATTGATTATCTTCATTGGCACTCGCTT
>JBPCRW010000010.1:0-9847 GCA_050996405.1 Pyrinomonadaceae bacterium
ATTGTCAATCATCAGGCGCGACACGGCGATGGTTTTCAAATTATCAATCGCATCCGGTCCCGGCAGAGAAGATAAAGCCGTGCCGTTCGGGTAAAACGCCAGCGGAATAAAACATTGAAAGCCGCCGGTTTTGTCTTGCTGCTGGCGCAATTTGACGAAATGGTCAACGCGGTCTTCGATTGATTCGATATGCCCGTAAAGCATCGTCGCGTTCGTTTTCAAACCCGCGCGATGAACTTTTCCCGATAATTCCAACCAGCGATTGCCGTCGCATTTGTGGTCGCAAATCCGCGAGCGAGTCGGTTCGGCAAAAATCTCCGCGCCGCCGCCCGGACATGAATCCATTCCCGCCGCTTTCAGCCGTTCGATAACTTCCTCGTCCGCCATTTTATAAAAACGCGCAAAAAAATCGAGTTCGACCATTGTCAACGCCTTCAAATGCAATTTCGGGAATTCGCGTTTCAAAGAAGAAAACAAATCGGTGTAATACTCAAACGGCAATTTCGAGTTCAAACCGCCGACAATGTGCAACTCCGTCGCGCCTTCCGCAACGGCGTTTCGCGCAATCTCAATGCCTTCTTGAATGGAATGCGTGTATGCGCCTTCTTGCCGCGCGCGTTTGTAAAAACCGCAGAATTTACAATCGGCAACGCAGATGCTTGTGTGATTAAAATGCCGGTTGACATTAAAATAAGTCGTCCGCCCGTGTTTTTTCCGCCGCACAAAATCCGCCAATTTGCCGAGCGCGTTCAAATCGCCGGTTCGATAAAGCGCAATACCTTCGTCAAAGGTCAAACGCTCACCTCGCTCAATTTTTGCCGCGATTTTGTTTAAATTTGTATCAAATGAAAATTGCATAAATCTATTTCTTCAAAGTAAGCATTTCTGCTTCCAATTTCTCTGGAATCGAATAAATAATTGCTGTCAAATCGCCTTTCTTACAAGGAATAGAAAAACTTTTTTCGCATATTGTATAAATTAAACCATTTACATCTCGATAGTCTTTTTCTTCCTTGGAAGAATAGCCTTTATCAGAATAACCACTTCCGCTTCCATGACCGCTAGCAAATAATTTTGGAAACTGAATCTTTTGAAATGGGATTCTATTTTTGGGAGTGAGTGTAATCGAATAAAGTTTTCCATAAAATTCTTGTTTGGGAACAAATTTGACTCCATTTTTTTCGATACTTGCAAAATCAAAATATTTAAAGAAAATATTCCAATCTCTATTGTATTTGCAGGGTTTTTTGCAAGATTCACCAAAAACTCTCTCTACATCTTCTTTTGTAGAAATTCCGAGCTTTAACTCCTTTAATTTTCCCTTTCCAAAAAACTCATAACCTTTCAATTCATTTGGAAATTGATTATCTTGCGCTGAAATGCAAACGGCAAACGCGAGAAGAAAAGTAAAAACAATAAAAATTTTCGCTAATTTCATAAACTCAATCTCTAAATTTCTTAATGATTGTTCGGATTATCAACCGTCAAACCTTCGGCAACTGCCGCGTCGTTCAAATCCGTGTCGGCGGAAAGCAAAGTTAAAGGCGGCAAACCGAAAGCGATTCTTTCTTTTTCAGTTTCCAAAAGTGCCGCGAGTTGAACCGCATCATAGCCGCGCAGAGCATATTTCTTTGCCAGATTTGCCGCTTCATTTATCAAAGTTTCGCTGATTTCCACTTTCTGAAATTCATTCAAATAATCGTGTTCAAACGCCAATCTCGCTTTATCGGCATCAATCAGCGAAATATGATTTCCTTTTTCGCGCCGCGTGATTGCCGAAACGAATTCGACAAAAGTTATCCTTGCAACATAAACGCGATTGTTTTTCGGATCAGTCGTTGCCGCCAGCCACGCCGAACCCGTTTCAGCAATGTAGCGTTTGACAATCGCGCTCGAATCGCAAAAGAAAGTCGCCATTTTTACCTGCGCTCCCGAATAATCGTTTCCGAAATCGGCTCGCCTTCAACCGCGACACGCTTGTAATTTTCGTAACGCGAAAAATCCGTGATTGGCGGCGGCGGTTTGCCGATGATTCCCTTTTCGTAAAGATGCCGAGCAAATTCTTCTTCAGTCATTTTAGGCTTTGACTCTTTCGTTTCCAAAAGCGAATTAACTAACTCACGAACTTTTCGCAAATCTTCCGACGATAGTTGTTTCACTTCATTTTCTATCTGTTCAACCGTAACCTGCATAACTTTCTCCATCTCTTATTTCACACAAAACTTGTCTTTCGCCGCACAAAATCCGTCAATTTGCCGAGCGCGTTCAAATCGTCGGTTTTATAAAGCGCAACGCCTTCGTCAAAGGTCAAACACTCATTCGTTTCAATCTTTTCTGAAATAAAATTTAAATTATCATCAAATGAAAATTGCATATTCTAAATTTCCCAAAATTCGGGAACTTCTAAACTCTTATAACCGCGCTCTTCTAAAAATTCCGCCAAAGTTGTCGAAAATGGGAATTCGGCTTCAAACCCTTTTAATAATCTTTCAAGTAAAGGCTTCGCAAGTTTGTCGCTAAACTTTCCGCGCAGACATTTCCCATACCATTTTACCAAATCGGATTCTTTAACGATTCCGCGAACTCGCACGCCGTAGCCGATTTGCCTTAAAACTGTTTCGATGACTTTAGCTTCAGCATCTTTGCAAACAATTACAATCGAATCACTTTCAACTTGGGCGGCGATGCTGCCTGCAAGTTTTTCGTTTAAAGTCAGATGTTTGACCTGCACGGCAACGCCGAAATTCGCCCACATATCCAAACCTCTGTCGGCGGCATTGGTTACGCCGACGCGGAAAATACGCGCCGTTTGTTCCCACGAAAGATTGTTTTCATCAACGCCGAGCAAAACTTTTGCTAAATCCGAAAATTCCTGCAAAATCGGTTTTGAATTTTCCGAAACGCTGACTTTTACTCTTGCTTCCAAAGCGGAAATTACTGTTTCAAACAAACTATAAACGACAATTTCATAAGCCTTGTCAATACTTCGTCTGATGCCTGATTCTTTGATGAAAAGTTCCAAAAGATTTTCGAGTTTAAAACTTTCGGGCATTGCGTCCTTGATTGCTGAAATTACGCCTGAAACTGTTCCTTGTCTTTCTCCGTAACGCGCATAAATATAGTTTTCAACCGCGCCGCCCGTCGCTCTATTTTCTGCGTCGAGAACAACTAAAAATTCAATCGGCATCGCCGTTTCACTCCAAACGTCGTGCTGATAGCGCGCCGAAGATGTCGAAACTTTTCCGGCGAGTTTTTGTGTAACTTTGTTTCGCCAGCGCAAAGATGGATTTTGAAAAGTTTCGAGTTTTGAAATATCAAAATCGCCAACCGCGCGCGAACGATGCAAAACTTCGGCAATGTGAATCGGTTTGTATAAATCAACCCGGCTTTTACCGATGATTAAATCTAATCTTATTTTGGCTTCTTCAATGGTCGGCATTTTCAAATTTGCGTGAACAGCGATTCTTGTATCGCAGCTTTCGGTTTAATAATTTGTGCTTGCGTCGGCTTCTCCAAAGCCTCAAAAACCGAACGCAAAACCGCTTCGACGCACGGAATCGCCACCGAATTTCCTGCAAGTTTTCGCATCGCCTGATAACCGACGACGATTTTGTAACTTTCGGGAAAACCTTGCAGACGCAGCATTTCGCGTTCAGTCAAACGCCGTTCGCCATTGACGAGCAAATAATTGTAAGACGCGCCCGAACGCAGAGCGCACGAATACCGCAAAGGGCTGATATTGCCGCCTTTGTTTTCGTGCCAGATTGTTAAATCGTCGTTGATGATTTTATTTTCGACACTTCGCAACCTGTTTCCCTTAATCTTTTCCGAAGCAAAATAATTTTCCGCGACTTTTTTTTCCAAAACTTCGCGCAAAGGTTTCATCGGTATTTTATTTAATTGCCAGACAAATGAGCGCGGCTCACGAAAACCGACGATAAAAACCCGTTCGCGTTTTTGCGGCAAACCGAAATCGAGCGCGTTCAAAATTTTGTAATGAACTTGAAACCCTAGATTTTCGAGCGTTTCAATAATTCGATGAAAAGTTTTGCCGTGGTTATGTGAAACGAGTTGTTTGACGTTTTCCAAAACGAATGCCTTCGGTTGTTTCGCTTGCAAAATTCGCGCAATGTCGAAAAACAAAGTCCCGCGTGTATCTTCAAAACCTTTCTGGTCGCCACAAATGCTGAACGCCTGACACGGAAAACCCGCCAACAAAATGTCGTGTTCGGGTATATAGTTTTCGTGAATTTTCGTAATATCGCCGAAAGGTTTCTTGCCGAAATTCGCTTCATAGGATTTTTGCGAGTCCGCGTCAAAATCGCACGAAAAAACACATTCGCCGTCTTGCCGCAGTTTTTCAACAGCAGTACGAAAACCGCCAAGTCCGCAGAAAAGGTCAATAAATTTTATGTTTTTAGTATTCATTTAAACAATTTCGGGAAACACTTTAAAGCCCGTCAACTCCGCCAAATCCGGGTATTTATTCAAAAGATTGCGGCAGGCGACTCTTGGACTTTTAAAAACGTGAAACGCCTGAAAAAGTAAAAGTTCAAAGGCGGATGATTCAATCCAATCCACGTCGCGCGTGAAACCCGTGACGAGCGAAACATTGGTGCGTTCGACAAATTCCGTGACGGCTTTCGGTTTTCGCAAGGTGCTGCACGTTCCGAAATGAATTATCCAGTTGGCGAAACGGCAGTTCATCATATCGCTTAATTCTTCGAGGCTTAATTTATCGCTGTGCAGATGGATTTTGCCCGGGGATCCGTGAAAGGCGAAATACAAAATGCCGTAATTACGTTTGCACAAAAGATTTAAATTATATTTCAATTCCTCGCGCGTATTGCACGTCAGATGACTGAATTTCGCGCCCTGCGTTTTGGAAGTCAGTTCGAGCGTCGGCAGCACGTTCAGGCGATTTTCCATCCGCTTGTTCCAGAGCGATTCCAGACACGCGATATTTCTTTTGCGCGAAGCCATAATTTTTCAAAACTTGGATGCGAAAACCGCGCCGCCGAAAGTTAAAAATAAAATCACGCTGACGAAGGCATTGGTCGTAAAAAACGCCGCGTTCATTCGTGATAAATCGTTTGGTTTGACTAAGGTATGCTGATAAATCATCAATGCGCCAACGGCGAAAACTCCGATTAAAGCCAGCCAGCCCAAATTTGTTTCGAGAAAAAGTAAAACTAAGACGATAAACGCTTGCAAATGAAAAAGACGCGCAATCCACAGCGAATTTTTAATGCCGAAACGCGCCGGAATCGAACGCAAGCCCGCTTTCCGGTCAAACTCAAAATCCTGACAGGCATACATCACGTCAAAACCCGCCGTCCACATCATCACTAGCAGCGACAATAAAATTGGCACGGGCGACGCAATCGCGCCGCGCACGGCAATCCACGCCGCCATCGGCGAAATCGCCAGACTCCAGCCGAGAATCAAATGAGCGAAACTTGTAAAACGTTTCGCGTAGCTGTAACCGAGAATACTCACGAGCGCGACGGGCGACAGCGCAAGCGTCAGCCAGTTCAGCGAATAAGCGGCAATCTCAAATAAAATAATCGAGGCGATAAAAAACGCCCACGCGAAATTTACCGAAAGTTTTCCGGCTGGCAATTCGCGTTTCGCGGTGCGCGGATTCTCCGCGTCGAATTTTCTATCAATAATCCGATTAAATGTCATCGCCGCCGAACGCGCGCCGAACATCGCCGCCGTAATCCAGAGAATTTGCCACGCGCTCGGCAAACCGTCCGCCGCCAGAACCGCGCCCAAAAACGCGAAAGGAAGTGCGAACAAAGTATGCTCGAACTTTATCATCTCAAGCGTCGTTTTTAATTTTGTCCAAAAGCCGTTCATTAAATTTGGGATTTAGGATTCAAGATTCTGAATTCTAAATTCTGAATCTTGAATTGATTCATCAAATCCGATGTCGAAGTTAAATTCTAGCAAATTAAAGCGTTTTTTTCAGTTTCGATTGGCAGATTGCGAAAGTTGTGGTCTTCAAATCGCAAAATGCTGTATAATTTTCGTAGCTTTAATCTTTGACTCGCCGAAACTCGCAACTCGCCAAACTCGCCAAACTTAAGAATATGCCTTCAGGTAAAACACACGATGCCGTCACATTTTTTTTGACCGCGCCCGCGTTTGCGGCGGCTTGGAAAGCGAGTGAAAGCGTGCCGCTCGCTTCGATTGTCGCCGCCGCTTTTCTGGTCGGCGGTCTGATGTTTGGTCCAGATCTCGACACGATGAGCAAGCAATATACGCGCTGGGGATTTTTAAAACTACTCTGGTATCCGTATCAAGCGTTTTTTCCGCATCGCTCGCGCTGGTCGCACGGTTTAATTTTCGGCACTCTTTTGCGCGTCGTCTATTTTATGGGCGTGCTGACGCTGCTTTCTTTTCTGGCGGTTTATCTGTTTGAAATTTATACGGGCGGCAACTTGCCGAATTTGATGGAATTCGTCAAAACCTGGCGCAACGTCGGCGATTTCGTGCGCGGCGATTTAGGCGAATATGCTTTTCCGGCAGTGTTTATCGGGCTATGGCTCGGCGCGGCAAGTCACACTTTGACCGATATGGCTGGCTCATTTATCAAACACGGGCGCGTTATGGAATTTTTATAATTTGAATTTTAAAGTGTTGTCGGCATTGAATAGACAATGAAATACTGCATTTAATTTCGTTTTATATCTTTTCAAGCCAAATCATTTAACAGTGAAAAATTAATGGTTAGCTTTCGGGCAGCCAAATATCCGGCACATCGCGCCGTATTTTATTGACTTATGTAAATTTGGTGCGATAAACTCCAATTAAAATCAGTTTTGTTCTTTAATTTACCTCAACCGACGCTAAAAAGCCGGACGAGATAATTTGACTGTTTTTTCTTAGGCAAAATGCTTGTTTCGTAACTGTCTATTGCCAAACTCGGCAAAGCTTTTTCGTTTCAAAAATTCAAGAAAATAAGGATAAATTATGATACCGAAAGATATAGATAAATGGGATAACAATAAATGGACGCAGCAGGTCGTAAATTGCCGTCCTTCTTCGGGCGGCGCGGTCGGCGTAGTTTTTGTCTGGGCGGGAATGGCTTATTCGCGCCAGAACGTGAAAGACGCGAAACACGCCGCTTTCGTTATCAAACCGATTCAGGGTTCGGCGGCACCGACCAAATTTGCCGAGCATCTGCTTTCAAAAATCGGCGGCGCGATTTCGCCCAATAGCAAACCGATTCCGCGCCGTTCGCCGAGCGGCAGCGGATTGGTTTTAACCTTGAAAATGTTTCGTGATAAAGAAACCGATCCTGCCGTTAAACAAAGATGGAAAGAAGTTTTCCAGCATTACGACCGCGCCGACGCTTTTTTGATTCAGGAAACTCAGGTCGGCATCAAAGAATTTGGCGATGAATATCGTGAACAGAGCGGATTGGCGACGATGCTGCTCAATACATTATTGATGACCAATCTCGGAAAACTTTTCGCGGCTGACGCGCTCATCGGCAACGGCGACCGTCTAAGTAATATGAATACCGGCAATATCATTTTTAAAACCGACGGCACGCTTTGTTCGATTGACACAACGACCATTCTCACTAATTTTCAATCTATTTTAAATGACACGACTTCAACTTCAAATACTTTTTACGACACCGGCACACAACCCGCGAATCACTGGGTAACGAACGACATTATTAAAAGCGGCGGAGTGCAAGTGCCGAGCGCGCGGCAGCAAGCGGATTACAATAAGGGAAAAGCTCCGGCAGTCGCTCCTTCTTTTGCCCTAAATACCGTTTTCGATGTCGATTCATGGTGGAACAAAATGTTTCGTCCTCATCTGGAATCGGGCTTGCAAAAGTTAAATCCGCCCTTGCCGTCGCCGCCGGAAGTTGCATGGAATCACGCTAAAATGCATTTTAAAAATGGCGTTACTGAAGGAATAAAACAAATTGATTCAAAATTATCCGGTTTTAACTGGCTGATGATGAAAAATAAATATAAAAATTTTGTCAGCCGATATGGCGGCGATCCAAACCTTGATTGGATGAATTTCAAGATTCGCCGGAGATATATTAAACTTCGCAAAAAAGGACTGTCGGAAGAGCAGGCGTTAAATGACGTGCAGGAATACGTCAAAAGAAAAATGCCGGGATTATAGAAACCGAAATTTTCAAGCGGTATCAGTTCTTTCGCATAACCCTTTAATTCCATATAAACGGGTTGTTTGACTAAAACTTCAAATTGTAAAATATCCCGTCATCTCACGCCCTTTCTCGCGCTCGATAAACGCAGAGCCTGTTTGCGGACGGCTTCGGAAACGTTGCGGCTTTTTGCAATCGCGTCTAAATCTCTAAGTTGTAATCTGGTCAAAATACTTAGCACATTTGCCATCGGCGTTCGCGGATTTCTGGCAAGATTATGTGCAATCGGATAAATTCGCGCCCATTTGCGCCCGATGGCGATTTGCCGCAAAACGTCCTCCGGCACGGTTCGCATCTGGGCGATTTTCTCGACCTCCTGTTCGGTAATGCGCGGATTTTGAATAACGGCTTGCGCGACGACGCGGTTCGGGTCGCGGATTAAAATGTTTCTGGCTTCGCGATCACCTTTTTGCGCCATTTTCACGCGGTCTTTCATCGTCATTCGCAAAATGCGGCTGATGGTCGAAATCCGTTCCGCCGTAATCTCGTCGTCTTCGGCTCTGATTTCGCCCAGAATTTTATTAACGATTGCCTGTCGTTCTTCTTCGGTTTCCTCGTAAAATTCCTCGATGTATTCTAAGGATAGCCACGAGTCGTCAATTTCCGAATCGGGAATTTCGATGTGCCTGGCGATTAGCAAAGCGTCTTCAAAATTTAAATTCTCGCCGGAAGAAGTTTCCGACAGATTTCCGGCAAATTCCGCCTGTTCGACAAATTCCGCCGCCGCCGTTTTTCCGCGCGCGCGAAGCTCGTCGGCAATTTGCTGCGCGCCGCGCGATTTTTCAAAAAACTCGCGCCTTGTTTCGGCGGCGCGGCGTTCGGCTTCCGCTGTGCGAAATGGATTGGCGACAATTGCGTCAATCAACGCCGGAACGCGAATCAAACGCTGCTGGTTGAGCGCGATTAGTTCGAGCAGATTTCCGTTTTTCGTTTTCCGCGCAAAACTGATAATCGCCGCATCGGGCGTTTCTCGGCTGGCGATTATGGCTTCGTGAATCTCTGGCGGAGCGTTTTCCTGCTCGGCGAAATACGTCAAAACGCTCGGCGCAATTTCGCCGGATTCGACAATTTCGCAAAGCCCTTGCGCGTCCTGACCGGCAAGCGTCGTTTCGGCAGTCCGGCTTAAATCCACATCATCGCTTTTTGCCAGATTAACTAAAACTTCCAGCAGATCCGTCTGCGAAATCGGCAAAATTCCGCGCGCCGCCGCCAGCCGTGCCGGATGCGGCGCAGTTCCTTCGATGACGGCTTTGACAACCGGATTAGTTGACGTTATATCATTCATTCGGGAGTTTAACGTTTGATTTATGTCTAAGTGGTTTTTCAATTAAAAACTGCTACTATTGTAACAAAGAATCAGAAATCTTTTATTGAATTTATTTTTGACAGATTGCAATGCTTCAAATTATCTTTGAATAAAATGGGCGACTCTCTGGTTTGTGTAATCAAACTGCTATGTAAAAATTCTTCCATTTTCGTTATCTTATTAAAAAATGATTAAAGAACAGATTAAAAAACTTATTTCAGATAAAACTGCGCGCGTCGGGGTAATCGGACTCGGTTACGTCGGACTGCCGTTAATTGTGGAATTTGCTTTGAAAGGTTTCCCGACTATCGGTTTTGAAGTTGACAAAAAAAAGGTTGACG
>JBPCRW010000012.1:0-3778 GCA_050996405.1 Pyrinomonadaceae bacterium
CAAATATGGGAATGGCAGAGTTTTCAAACATCGGGCGCGGAGGTCGAGATAATAAAAATACCCCGCTCCTATCTGGAATGTTTGACAGAAACTCTGTGCTTCGTTTCCTAAATTGGATAAAGTCGAGTTTAGAGGATGGAAGAAAACGGCAACATAGTTTGCAAACCATTGTTAATGCTATCTTTTACGTGACCAAAACAGTTGCCTTGCTTTTGCTAAACTTTTACTGTTGATTCACATAGATTATTTAGTAAACCGAGTGTTTGTCTTTAAATATGAGAAAAAAATACTTAAAATCAATGAACGAGAATACCGTTATTTGACAATGATGGCTGCTTCGGGTTAATTAAAACCGAGAAAATCCGAAAAGGCAATGGCGATTCCTTTCGCCGGGCAAAGGTTTATTTTAATTGAGACCTGAATTTAGAGCGATGTAAATTTTGAGGAAACTTTATTAATGGCAATTTTAGTAACGGGCGGAGCAGGCTATATCGGCAGCGTAACGGTGGAGTTATTACGGGCAAAGGGCGAGAGAGTTTGTGTTTTAGACAATCTGGTCTATGGACATCGCGCGGCGGTTGAACGGAACGCGCCTTTTTACGAAGGAAACGTCGGCGACAAGGGACTGGTCAAACAAATTGTCGGGGAACACGAAATCGAAGCGTGCATCCATTTTGCGGCGTATGCCTACGTCGGCGAATCGGTTGCTAATCCGTCGAAATATTTTGAAAACAATACCGTTCAAACCAACAATCTGCTTAATTCTTTGATTGAATCGAATGTGAAAAACATTGTATTTTCCTCGACCTGCGCGACTTACGGCAATCCCGAAAAAATTCCGATTGACGAAACGCATCCGCAAAAACCTATCAATCCTTACGGCTGGTCAAAATTTATGACCGAGCGGATTTTGGAATCTTACGACACGGCTTATAACTTGAAATTCGTCGCTTTGCGTTATTTTAACGCTGCGGGCGCGAGCGCAAAATGCGGCGAGCATCACGACCCCGAAACGCATTTGATTCCGAACGTCTTAAACGCGGCGGACGGCAGTCTGCCTTTTGTTTCGGTGTTCGGCGACGATTACGACACGCCGGACGGAACTTGTATCCGCGATTACATTCACGTCGCGGATTTAGCGGACGCGCACATTCGCGCTTTGGCATATCTAAAAAACGGCGGTGCGTCGTCGCATATAAATTTGGGCAACGGACGCGGATTTTCGGTTTTGGAAGTTATCGAAGCGGCGCGGCGCGTGACCGGAAAATCAATTGAAATACGGATTGAACCGAAACGCGCGGGCGACCCTGCGCGGCTGATTGCCGATGCGCGAAAGGCTTTTGAAACGCTCGGCTGGCAGCCGCGATATACGGATTTAGAAACTATTATTCGCACGGCTTGGGATTGGAAGCGGGCGCATCCGAAAGGTTATTCGTCTTGAACGACCGAAATCATCGCCCGCGCGTTTTAAGTTAAATCCGCAAAGCTATTTGGCTGCGTAAAATAAGTTTCTTGACAGACACATCGCAAAAAGTTCATAATTCAAAAGGTGGCGCATCTAGCCCGCGCCGCTTCATTCCCAGGTGACAGCAATTGTCGCTTCAGCTTCCAACCATTTATCATTCCTGATATAAAATAGTATTTGTTTAAATACGGAGGAGAACAAAAGTGAATAGTGAAGAACTCGAAATCAGTTTGCGAAGTGAGTTCGAGAATTATCTCAAAGACGTTTTTGCCGAGATGCGGCAGGAAATTTCTCAACTGCAAACAAAAATCGAAACCGAACTGGAAAATCATAAAACCCAGCTTGACGGAGTTTTCAGAGAGGCTCTAAGCCGCGCCGACGCGGACAGAAATTTTGATGCCGGATTCAAAGACAGCGTAGTCGAACATCTGCGGCTGGCGCGCGACGAAGGCGCGAGAATTACGGCGACCGCGATTGCCGAAGCCGAAGAAATGGACAGGCAATCTGCTGTTCCGACAGCCGGAATTAAAGAATTACACGCCGCCGTTAACGACATCAGCAGTAAAAATTCGCAATCCGAAATTTTAAAAACTCTGGTCCAGCATGCTTCCGCATTTGCCCCGCGCGGAGCGTTTTTCATCATCAAGAATGAACATTTCGTCGGCTGGCGCACCTTCGGCAGCGAAGACGGCGCGAGCGAAGAAGCCGTGCGCGAAGTCTTTATGCCGGTTTCATCCGACAGTATTTTGAGCGAAGCGGTCAGGTCTCTGGCGACGGTCGAAAGCAATTCCGAAACCTTTTCGGACGACGCGGCGATTTTGAATAAACTGAATTTCGGCGCGCCGGATAAAATGTTTGCGATTCCGCTGGTCGCGCGTGGTCGCGGCGTTGCCGTTTTGTATGTCGATTACGGAGAGCATGGCGGCGAAGTCAATGTCGAAGCTCTGGAAACGATGGTTCACGTCGCGGGTTTGACGGTCGAGGTTTTAGCTTCGTCGCGCGGCGGCACTTCGTCAAAGAAAAAAACCGCGTCCGAACATTCTCAAGAGACTGTTGCGAAAGAATCCGCCAGGGAAACCGTGCGGGCTGAAACGGGATTTTCTCCCTCCCATAATGTTCCCGTCGCCGAGCCGTCGGAAACGAATCAATATCAACCGTCGCTTGAAGATAGAAATGAACATTCTTACGCGGAAGATAATGTAAGTGAATTGTATTCAGACGAACCTTCGCACGCGCCGGAGAATGCTCATCAAAATTTCGTTTCGGACGATTACGAAACCGCCGAAAGCGGCGAAGAAAAAAATTTCAGCGAAGCTGAAAAACCGACGGATGAATATCCGGCAACGCCCGCGCAAACCGAAGAAAATTATCCGGCATACAATGACGGCGGATGGAATCAGCCGACGGGAAATCTCGCACCGGCGGAAGAAAAATCTTCCGATTACGAGACATCTGCCGGCGAACAATCTTCGTGGAGCGAACCGGCGGAAACACCGACTCCGATGATTTCCGCGCAGGAATTCGCGCGGAATTACGTTAAGGAAGCTGACGAACAGTTTCCGAATTATTCTTTTGAACCGCCGGTCGAATCCGAACCGCAGCCGTATAAAGATTTTGCCGCAAATCCGGTGAACGATTATCAGGTTGAAACGCCGAAAGCCGAAAATTTCGACTCGTTTGTGCCTCAAACGGAAACTTACGCTCCCGCGCCGGAAATAAATCGGTTTAAAAACGAAAGCGCGAAACCGTCGGAAAGTTTTGCCGAACCCGTTGCCGCTGCGCCGCCTGTTTCCGCGCCGACGGTCAGGAGTCGTTTCAGCGAGCGCAACGTCGATTTGCCGATTGAAGTCAGCGAAGACGAACGGCGACTTCATAACGACGCGCGAAGATTTGCCCGTCTTTTAGTTTCGGAAATTAAACTTTACAATGAGCAAAAAGTAAAAGAAGGGCGCGAAGGAAACGACCTTTACGAACGCCTGCGGGAAGCGATTGACCGTTCGCGTGAAATGTATGACAAGCGCGTTCAGCCGCCGGTTGCCGCCAAATTTGATTATTTTCATTATGAATTAGTCAATACCCTGGCGGAAGGCGACGGCAATAGACTCGGCGAAAGTTATCCGGGCGCGAACGTCTAATCGATAGTTCGATGCCTCTCGGTTTGTAGCAATGACCTCTGTAACTATCAAATCTTCAAGTGGTGCTAATGAGCTTCAGTTATCGGAGCAAGAAGGGCTACTTCTTGCTGAAGGCGCAGAGTATTATCGTGTGACTCTTAAAGCTAAAGACATTCTTGTTTCCGCTAAAGTTTATGCC
>JBPCRW010000042.1:0-13122 GCA_050996405.1 Pyrinomonadaceae bacterium
TAAAGGCATTCTTCGCGTCAACATATTTTTCAGTCAGCAAATATGCGCGTCCGAGCAAATAATAATCTTCCGCGTCCGCTGCACTAGCGCCGTTCGCCGTGATGTATTTCGACGGGTCGCGGTCAACATTGCGGCGATTGTCTTCAAAAGCCGAATACGGAATGTTCGGCGATTGCATTTCCGTTATTTTCGGTGTTTCCTGAACAACCTGCTGCGGCTGCGGTTTAAAGAACAGAGAATATGCCGCCGCGACAATTACCGCGCAGACTAAAAGTCCTAAAACAAAACCGCCGATTAATTTTCCGATGCCCGAATCGTTTCGCTCCGCCGCAAAAATTTTATCGCCCTTAACGGGTTGATAATTGCTTGTTTCCGCAATCTGCGAAACATTTTCATTATTGAGATTTTCGCGCGTCTCGTTTGCCGGAATCGCAGCATGGTTGCCGCCGTCTAAAAAATTTTGCGTTTGAAAATTTTCGGTTGCCGGTATTTGTAAATTTTGCGTCGGAATTTCCGCCGAATCGCCCGTCGCCGCGTGAGCAAAAGCCGCGTTGCCGACAACCGGCGAACGCGCCGTCGCAATCGTGTTTTCTTCCGCATCGAGATGCGCGGGTTCTCCGGCGACGCGCACAATTACCGCCGTCAGATTATCTTCCGCGCCGCGCTGGTAACAAACGTTTTTCATCTCGGCGCAAATTTCCGCAGGCGAATTTTCTCCTTTCAAAAGCTCGCGGATTTCCGTGTCTTCGATGTGGCGCGTGATGCCGTCCGAACATAACAGAAACAAAGTGTTCGGCTCGAACATAATTGTTTTCATATCAACCTGAACGGTCGTATCTGCGCCGAGCGCGCGGCTGATGACGTTTTTGCTCGGATGATACGCGGCTTGCACCGGAGTCATACGTCCGGCGCGAACTTCTTCTTCGACGACCGAATGATCCTGCGTTTCGCGGAAAAGATTTCCGCGCGCGTCAACTCGATAAAGACGCGAATCGCCGACGTGACCAATGGTTGCGATGTTTCCGGCGACATGCAGCGCGACGATAGTCGTTGCCATCGTCGCTAACTGCGGCAAATCGTGCGACATCTGATAGATTGATTCGTTGGCTTTTTCAATCGCCACGCGCATTAAATCTTCGACATCGCCGTGCGAATTAGCAAAGGCTTCGCCGAGCATTTCCGTCGCCATTTGTGAAGCGACATCGCCCGCCTGCGCCCCGCCCACGCCGTCGGCGACGACAAACAAACCGTGCGCCGGAAGTTCCAGAAAAGAGTCTTCATTTTGCGGGCGTTTTTCGCTCAAACCTCTATCCGAAACAGCCGCCGATTGTATATTTTGCGTCATTCTTTTCTCCAAAAAATTTAGTTCAAAGTTTAAGATTTAAAGCTCAAAGCCGCAACTCAAAATTAACTTTGAACCTTGAACTCGGAACTTTGAACCTGTTCAACGCTTACGTCCAAAGCGTTGCGATGCGAAAAAGCCATCAGCATTCCGAGCATGATAAAACTCGTCACCAGACTAAATCCGCCGTGACTGACGAACGGCAGCGTGATGCCGGTCATCGGCAGCGCGCGCGTGATGCCGCCCATATTAACAAGTGCCTGAAAGCCGATAAATGCCGTTAGTCCGGCGCAGCAAAGTTTGCCGAACATATCGCGCGCGTCAAGTGCCGTGCGAATGCCCACGCCGACAAACGTTATCAGCGCAAAGGTTACCAACAAACCGCCGAAAAGTCCAAGTTCTTCGCCGATTGCCGCGTAAATATAATCTGAATCGGCAACCGGAATCAATTCGACATAACCCAATCCCAAACCGCGCCCCGTCACGCCGCCCGAAGCCAGCCCGAAAGTCGCCTGCGCCGGTTGAAACGCGAGAATATCAAACCACGCATCGACGTTGATTGATTTTTGCAAATTCGGGTCTTCTTCGAGCATCTGCGGCAGATTCGGATTTTTCTTGACCAAATCGGCGTAATAAGCGTCGTAATCTTTTTTCCACCAATCGGTGTCCGGGTCAGGCGGGTCGAAACCGTCAAGCCACAAATGAAAACGCTGCTGAATCCGGTTCGGCAAAATCTTTTTGACGGGCGCGGCAAGCGTCGGCAGCAACGGAATTTTTTCCTGTGTTTTTTCGGGCAGTGCGCCGACGACTAAAATACTAACCAGCAAAACGACGCTGCCGATTAAAACAAATCTCTGCGGAAGCCGCCGCACGGCAATTAAATAAAGCGTGACATAAACCGCGCTGAAAACCATCATCTGCCCGAAATCTTTTAAAACAAAAAACGGAACGAACGGCATCATCGCCATAAAAAGAAGCGGCACGACATCTTTGGCTCGCGGAACGCCCCAATAAGTCCGCGCCAGATTGTTATACAGAACTGCCAGCACCGCCGCAAAGCCAATCAGAAACGGAACTTTCGCCAGTTCCCAGGGCGTCATATTGCCGAGTGTTTTTCCGGCGCGCGAAGTAATCGCCGCGAGCAGTAGCGGAACGAGCGTCAAAAGAACAATCGCAAAACCGTTGCGCTGTAAAAACGCCAGAAAATCTTCGCGCGTAAAAGCGTAAAACGCGCCGACGAAACAGAAAATGGCGAAAATCGGAATCAACGTCCGCCCCGAAAAAACTACTCCAAATAATGAATCGTTGACGGCAGGGCGCGGCGACTCCGAGTCCAAATCAACCGGCGACGGCGGCGACGGCGGCAAACCCATCATCTGTTTTTTCTCCGCCGAATAATTTTCCTGAATGTAGTGCATCTGCGCGGTTTCGATTTTCGCCTGCCGCGCTTCGGCTTTTTGTTCTCTGGAAACATATTCAGGGTCGCTGAACAGGCGATACTGCACGGTTAAACCGATTGAAAAAAGCAACACGGCAGAAGTGTAAAGCGTCCAGTTTCCCTTGAATTTAAAAAAGCGCGTCAGAAAAATCGGCAAAATCGTGAGAACAAAAAGCAGTCCGAGATTTCTATATGCCGTCAATTCAGAAGTTTCGTAACCGCGAATCAACGCGCCGTAATGAATCGAATAATGCGCGATTGCCGTTAAAACTAAAATTAACAGCAAAATAAAAATATGCGATGACGGGCGGTTTTTCATAAATGCAAAATTCAAAACTTTAAAAATGCAAAATGCAAAATGCAAAGTGCGAAACGTTTTTATCTTCTTCTTTTCGGCGCGATGTTTTGTGTTTTCGGCGTTTGTGCTTTCGGTTTGTATTGCTCGCCCAAAAGTCCGAGTTCGCGGGCTTTCATAATCACGTTAACGGCAATCGGCGCGGCGACTTTCGCGCCGTAGCCCGCGCCTTCGACGACGACCGAAATCGCCAGTTGCGGATTTTCGAGCGGCGCGATGCAGATAAACCAACTGTCGGTTCTCTCATACATCTGCGGAAAAGTTTTATCAATCAAATTGCCGTTTTCGTCTTTCACTTTGCGCGTAAAAGTTTTCAGCTTGCCGGTTTTTTCGTCATACAGCAAAGCCTCTTTTTCCGCCGTTCCGGTTTTACCGCCGACGCGAATTCCCGTTTCCGCCATCCGCGAAAAAACAGTGGTCGCCGTGCCGCCCGGTTCTTCCGTGACGGTTGACATAATGTCACGAATCGCCGAAGCCTGCTGCGGCGATAAAACCTGCGCGAAGGCTTGCGGCGCGAGGTCGGCTTCGATTTTCGGCTTCATCAAATTGCCCTGCATATTCGCCGGAATCGCGGCAATCAAAGCCATCTGAAACGGTGTCATTTGTCCGGCGTAACCCTGCCCCATTCCTTCCAAACCAATGTCGTAAAGCGAAATTCCTTTGCCCGTGACAATCGTCGAACGCTGCGGCGCGAGTGCGTTGGCGATGCGTTTATTGCTCGTGTTCCAGATGTCTGGAAAAAATCCCTGCGTGACGGCTTCTTCGGGTGTGTCAACCGGCGCGATGCCGACGAGATTCGCCGTTTCGCGCAGGCGGTCGCGTCCTAAATCAATGCCGAGTTGGGCGAAAAATTGATTGCTCGAAACTTTGTAAGCGTCCGTAATTCCCTTTTCGTCACAGCCGCCGTCGCACGCGCCCGTGACGACTCCGTTTTCGTAATGCTGCGTCGCGTCAACAATCGGGCGCGAGCCTTTGGTCGGAATAAATCCTTCGGGAAAACTCGAAAATCTGGCGTTTTCTTTTTCGGCACGAAAGGCGGACATCATCGTAAAAGTCTTAAATGTCGAGCCGGGCGTGTAGTATTCGCGGGTGGCTCGACTCAAAAGCGGCTTGTTCATTTTGTCGCCTTCGAGTTTCAAATAACCGTCCAAATCTCGCGCGTCCGACAAATTAAAAGACGGGTTGGAATACATCGCCAAAACGTCGCCCGTCTGCGGATTCAAAACGACAATCGCGCCTTTTTTTCCGTCAAGCTGCTGCGCTAAATATGCCTGCAAATCGCGGTCAATCGTCACGCGCACATCTTTTTGTTCTTCTTCGGGACGTTTAATTTTTGTTAAAATTTCCCACGCCGACGGCATCGAGTCGGCTTGCTGTTTATACAAAGTCCGTTCGAGTCCGGGCGTGCCGCGTTCCGTTCCCAAGAGATGCGCCATTTCTCTTTCGAGCGCGTAGGTTCTCGTAATCGAGCCGTCCGGCTCGTGCCTGTAATACGCCAGAGAATTTGTGAGTTTGCCCGTGCGGTCAAGCATCCAGCCTCTTAAACTTGCGGCGTTCGTTCGCCGATTTCGCAAATCCTTATAACTTAAAGCCTGAAACTGCTCGTTATTTTCGTCGGCGTAAAGCGTCCAATAAACGTGAAAACCATAGACGAAAAACGCGAGCAAAATAAAGACGATTTGCCAGACGCGCAAACTGCGGTCGGCGATAGTTTTACCGATTTTCCTTTTAACTTCCTTCGGCAAATTTTCTTCAAACGCGAAATGCGGGCGCAGATTTCGGATGAACGAAAGCAGCAAAAAGACAATCAAAACGCCAACGCCGATGAGGTAAATGATACTCAAACCCGCCGGAGTTCGTTCTAAAACCTGACTGCCGAAAAGATTTTCCGGTTTCAATTTTTGCCAGTCGAATTGCAGTAGAAAAAGGTAAATCATATTTCAAAATCAATTCTGAACTTTCACAAAATTCCAAAAATTAAAAACGTTTTATTCGTCGTTCGGTTTGATGCGGATAATATTTTGTGTTTGGACGAATTCATTTTCGTCTGGAAAGTTTTCATTCGTTTTAAATTCGTCATTTGCCGTCAAATCTTCGCGCGTGACGAATTCGGTTTGTTTCGGCGCGCGCCGCAGAAAAACTTCAACGTCGCCGAATTTTATTTTATCGTCGCCGCCAATCGAATAAGCCCCGCCGTAAGCAATACGTTCGTTGCCGAGATATGTTCCGTTGGTCGAGCCGGTGTCGGCAACGAGCAGTTTATTTTCCGCGTTGACAAACAATGTGGCGTGAATTTTGGAAACGCTTGAGTCGTCAATCGTCAAATCGTTTTCGCGCGTTCTGCCGACGCTCAAACGCTTGCCTTTCGGAAAATTTAAAACGACGCTTTTCTGCTTGTCGCCGACGGTGAATTCGGCGACAAAATTTTCGCCGACCTCTTCGGTTTGATTATTTTCGGGAAGCAGATGTTCTTTCGTCATTTCCGGCACGGCGACTTTTATCGCCGCTTCGCCGTCAGTATCTGCCGCTTCGTCGAAACTCGCCGTCAATCTCACGCCTTCGGTAAAATAATCGGATTTGACTTCGATTTTTAAAGGCGCGTAGGTGTGATAACGATTGTCGTTGATGTGGTCAATCGCCGCCGTCAGCAGTTCGTTTTCGAGTTTTTTAAAATCATCCGCCGCGTCGGTCGAAAATTTATTCCATTGCATTTTGAGTTTGATGATGTGCGGCACGAATTTGCCGCGCGCGCCTAAATCCGCGACCTCAGAATCAAGCAGTTTTTTCAGCCGTTCGACGAGTTCGCTGGTTGCCAGACTGCTCGACGGTTTCCAGTTTCTGCCCGTAAATTTGTCGAAAGTGTCGCCGAGTCTGGTCAAAATGCCGCGCACAAACCAATCGGGCGAAAAAGTTCTTTTTATTTCCGGCAATTTATTTTCTTCAGACATCTCCGAAATGATTACGAAAAACGGCGTTTTAAGTTCCGCGAATGTGCCGCCATTTTAACCGAATCGGTTGACGAATGAAAGCAGAAATTTCGCGCTTTGAACTTTGATTTTTTTATATCGTATCAATTTTGTTGGTGAACTCCGAAATTTTAATGTAGCATTTATTTACCGAATCGAAGATGAAAGAACTTGCCTTGCAAAATTGTCGGCTCGACGGGCGATACGACGTTCAAGAATTGTTGGGACGCGGCAGCTACGCGGAGATTTATGTCGCCCGCGATATTCTCGCTTCGCCTCAATCGCCGCATAGTTTTGTTGTCATTAAAGCCTTAAACGTTTTTATGCGAAATGATTTGGACGCGGATTTGGAACGAACGCTCGTGGAAAATTTTCAGAACGAAGCGATTGCGCTCGACCGCGTGCGCCATCCGAATATCATCAGCCGTCTCGGACACGGCACGGCGAAAGATTTGCGCGGCACGGTTTTTCATTATCTGGTGCTGGAATATCTGCCGGGCGGCGATTTGGCAAAGGCTTGCGGGCGACAGGGTTTGCCGCTCGAAACGGCTCTGGAATATCTCGAACAAGTCTGCGCCGGACTCGCCTTCGCGCATTCCAAAGGCGTGATTCACCGCGACATCAAACCGCAAAATTTACTTTTAACCCGCGACCGCCAGACCGTCAAAATCGCGGATTTCGGCGTGGCGCGAATCACGCTGGAAAACGATTCGCCGATTACGCGCGTCGGCACAAACGTTTATGCGCCGCCCGAACATTCTCCGAATTTCACAGGCGACGAAAATGTGATGACCGTCACGAAATTAACGCCCGCCGCAGACATTTATTCGCTGGCAAAATCCGCTTATGTTTTGGTGTCGGGCGAATCGCCCCGAAAATTTTCAAACGCCGCGATTTCAGATTTACCCGATTCGATTCGCGGCAAAAGTTGGGCAAACGAATTTTTGCGCGTGCTGCGGCGGGCGACGCAGAGCAATCCGCAAGACCGTTATCAAACGGTCAACGATTTTTGGAAGGATTTAGGCAAAGTAAAATTGTTTGCCGAGCCGGAAGAAACCGAAACCGAAGTTTCGACGCGCCCGCATCCGCTTCCGCAGCCTTCGATAAGCGAAGGTTTTTCGCCGATTGCCCCGATTATTCCGCGATTTAATACGTCGCGTGATTTGAAATTTAAAAATGGGACTTTGCAGGAAAATAATCCGCGTCTGGTCGTTAAAATTGACGGCGAAAAACAATTTCAGCCGAGTCCGCAGCCGCGCCTGCCCGAACCCGTCAAAACTTCTACAATTGATAATCCGCCGAACGCAAAAGCGATTCAAAGACGTAAATCTGCGAGACGCGCGGCAGTCTATTTGATTTTGCTGGCACTCTTTGCGGGCGCGCTTTTCGCCATGCAGAATTATATGCGTAATCATAGGGTTCTGCCGGAAATTTCCAACCCGTTTAAAAAGCCCGAAGGCGTGGCGATTCAGGATATAAATCTGCGTCCGACGGCGGGCGTGGAAAATTCGCCGGTCGGTCTCGTGCCGAAAGGGTCGCGCGTTCGCATTGTCAATTCCAAAGATAACTGGTATGAAATTGATGTGACGGAATTTAATCCGGCAAAGGCGAATCCAACCGATGCCGAACACGGCTGGGTGAATAAACGGTATATTGACGTTCAAGAATAAACTGATTTTAGATTTTAGATTTTAGATTTTAGATTGGAAAACAATTTGAAATCCAAAATCCAAAATCTAAAATCCAAAATCGTATGAGTGTTTTAGATAAAGTCCGCCGCTGGATTGACGGCGACAGCGCGGAGTTGGTTTTGGAAAACGCGGCGCGTGACGCGCAGATTAAACCGCGTAGCCGGGCTGAAGAATTTATCGTCAAGCTGGCGCGTTCGGTCGAAGAAGTGATGCAGAACGAAATGGTGCCGCTGCCGCAAGGCACAACTTTAATTCCGACCGAATATATCATTTTTATGAGCGAAGCGGACGATAAAGAGTGGCAGGGCGTGAAACGGCGCGGGCTTGAACAAGGTTTGTATCACGTTTTGGCGGAACGCGCCCGCGAAATTTCCGGCAAGAAAAAACTCGGAACGCAGAGTTTCTCCGTCGAATTAAGAGTTGACGGAACTCTGGAAAAAGGCGAAGTCCGCGTTCAGCATGGTTGGGAAGATGGCGAACGAGAAAAAACCGGCGTTCTGGCGCGAAACAAAATCCAGCAGCCGTCGCAAATCAAAGATGCAACTGCGGTAACTCTGATTCCGAATCAGCCGCCGATTCAAAATCAATCCGCTAATCCGGTCGCGCCGACGACAAATTACACGCAGCCTCCGCCGACTGTCGCGCATTCGGATATTCAGCAATATGTTCCGCCCGTTTCCGGCGACGGCGAAGAAAAAACGCAGGTTAGAAAGCGCGAGGCGACGGAGCTTTATCGTTTGGAAATCTGGCGCGGCGGCGTGCGCCAAATCGTGCTTCCGATTTATCAAAACGAAATCGGCATCGGTCGCGGCTCGCGTTCAAAACCCGTTGACGTGCCGCTTTCGGGCGACCCGGAAATCAGCCGCCGCCACATCACTCTGATTTGCGACACAAACGGAAATTTCTGGCTCGTCAACGAAGGTCGCAATCCCGCCACGATTTCCGGTCGTGAAATTCCGATGGGAGAACGCGCCGCCGTCCGAGCCGGTGACCCGATTGCCGTTTGCAGTTATCTGCTGAGAATTCAGCCGAAATAAATTTCTGCACTTATATTTTATGAAACAGAGTTTTGTAAAAATATTGTTATTTATTTTATTGGCAACAGTTTCAAACAGTTTCGCTCAAACTTGGCGAATTTATTCACCACCTAACAAAAGTTTTATTATTAGATTACCTGCCCCGTTGCGCCCCGAAAAGTATTTCGATGATGATGCCGATTTAAGTCCAGACCCAAATGGATACACAGCAATTAATTTTTACGGCGCAAGACAATCGTCACCAAAGTTACGTTCATTTCTTATTATGGTAATCAATGTTTCTGAAGGATTGCGTAAGAAAAATCCGAATGGAAATGAACTTGGCGGGCTAGAGTTTATGATAGGTGGCGATAATGGTATTCCAACCAGCGAATCGAATATCAATTTTCGCGGTCTTAGAGGCAAGGAATTTATTTATGCAACTAAAAATATACTGACCGGAGGTCGAATTTTAGATGCTGGAAAACGCATTTATCTTCTTTCGCTCAAAGCCGAAAATGCGGAAGACTTAATTTCGCCTTCAGCAGAGCGTTTTTTTGGATCATTTCGTCCGAGCAAGCAGAAGTAAAAAACTGTAATGGATTTGTGATTTGACCTTTTAATTTTTCCGAGAAACTTCCGTTTATTAAATTTCACCGTTATTATTTTCTAATTATGAAAACAATCAAAAACTTTACTGCATTTTTTTTAGTCATCAATTTTGTTTTTTTGTTTCTGCCTTTGCAACCGATTGCAAAAGCGGCTTGGCGCGAACCTGTGCGCGGGAAACACGCGATGGTTGCGTCGCAGTCGCCGTTGGCTTCGCAAATCGGAATTGACGTTTTAAAACGCGGCGGCAACGCCATTGACGCGGCGGTGGCGGTGGCGATTGCAATGGCGGTTACATATCCTGAAGCGGGAAATTTGGGCGGCGGCGGGTTTATGCTGATTCGTTTTAAAGACGGGCGGACGACTTCGATTGATTATCGGGAGAAAGCACCGCAAGCGGCGACGCGCGATGTCTATCTTGATAAAAACGGGAATTTGATAAAAGGCGAAGGCGGCTCGACCGTCGGCTATCGCGCGTCGGGCGTTCCCGGGACGACGGCGGGACTCGATTACGCTTTTCAAAAATACGGCTCGAAAAAAATTAGTTGGGCGGATTTGATTGAGCCTTCGCGGGCATTGGCGCAGAACGGTTTTGTTTTAACCAACCGGCTTGCCGAGCTTTTTAAATCCTACAAAAATAATCTTTTAAAATACGAAGACAGCAAAAGAATTTATTTAAACGGCGGAAAGTATTTTGAAGAAGGCGATAAATTGGTTCAGCCGGATTTGGCGAACACTCTGGCGCGAATCCAGAAAAACGGCGCGCGCGGGTTTTACGAAGGCGAGACGGCGCGGCTGATTGCCGACGATATGAAGGCGCATAACGGTTTGATAACACTCGAAGATTTGAAAAATTACAAACCGCAGGAGCGAGTTCCCTTGCGTGGAACGTATCGCGGATATGAAATTATTTCGATGCCGCCGCCGTCTTCGGGCGGGATTGTGATGCTGCAAGTTTTGAATATGCTCGAAAAATACGACCTTCGAGCGATGGGTTATAACTCGTCTGAAAAATATCACGTTTTAACCGAAGCCCTGCGCCGCGCGTTCGCAGACCGTTCGGAATGGATGGGCGACCCCGATTTTACAAACGTTCCCGTGGCAACTTTGATTGATAAAAAATATGCCGCCGAACGCGCCGCTTCGATTGATTTAAATCACGCTTCAAACAGTTCGGACATTAAACCCGGCAGCATTGTCGCGGGCAAAGAAGGAACGGAAACGACGAATTTTACAATCGTTGACGCGGACGGAAACATCGTCACAAACACTTTTACGATAAACGATTTATACGGTTCGGGCGTGACGGCAAAAGGCACGGGCGTTTTACTAAACGACGAAATGGACGATTTCGCGGCGCGTCCCGGAAAGGCGAATATGTTCGGTTTGATTCAGGGCGAACGCAACAAAGTCGAACCAAATAAGCGTCCGCTGTCTTCGATGACACCGACGATTGTTTTGCGAAAAGACGGCTCGCCTTGGTTTGCACTCGGCGCGCGCGGCGGACCGCGAATTATCACCGCCGTTTTGGAATCGGTCATCAATGTCATTGACCACGATATGGATATTCAAGCTGCGATTGACGCGCCGCGCATTCATCATCAATGGTTTCCCGATGAAATCGTTTATGAGCCTTACGGAATGTCGCCCGATACGCAGAAGGCACTCGAAAAACTCGGTCACAAATTTGCCGCGCGTCCGAGCTACATCGCTTCGGCGACCGGAATTATGATTGACGAAAAAGGCGAACGGCTCGGCGCGATTGATTCCAGAAGCGACGGCGAAGCAATCGGTTATTAAATTGTGTAAAAAATTAATCAAAAGATTAGCCGCGAATTACACGAATAAAGAAATAAAAACAATTCGTGTAATTCGCGGCTAAAAATCCTCAACACGCTTTCGCGCTTCCGCCGGTTCGGAATTCACGCATCAAAAATATTTGACTTTCTCATAATTTTTGTTTAAGTATATCTTTCAATCTCTTATGTCCTTAGACCGGACAAATCCGCGAAAGAATAAGTTAAATAATTATGGCTCAGGCAGCAGAAAATTTTGAGGACGGCATTATGTCTGAAAAACCAGCGGAAATTTTTGTGAATGAAAATGCGGAAATCTCCGCTAAAAAACGCTCGCGCGTTCCGATTTATATCGTCGGCGGAATTGTCGTCGTCAGTATTATTGCCGGTTTGGGCTACTGGCTTTACTCGCGGCAGTTTGAAACGACGGACGACGCTTTTGTTGAAGGCAACATCATTCAAATCAGCCCGAAAATTTCCGCGTATGTCACGAAAATTCATATTAAGGAAAATCAGCCCGTCAAAAAAGGCGATTTATTAGTCGAACTCGATTCGCGCGATTACGAAAACAAACTCGAACAGGCGCAGGCGCAGTTAAAAGTCGCGCTCGCTCAAAACGAAAAAGCGTTAGCTAACGTTTCGTTCATCAGCAAGACGGCGAACGCCGGTGTGCGGCAGGCTTCGTCAAATTTCGACACGGCGAAAAACGGCATCGAACAATCGAAAATCACCGCCGATTCCAAGCAGACTTCAATCGAGCAAGCCCGCAACGGGTTGAAAACCGCCGACGCGAATTTTCGGCAAATCCAAGCCGAGATTCCTTCAGCCGAAGCCAATCTCGCCGAAATGAAAGCGCGCGTTCCGGCGGCGCAAGCCAATCTGGAAATTGCTCAAAACGATTTTGAACGCTATCAAACTTTGCTCGCCAAAGGCGATATTTCCAAACAGGGAATGGACAAAGCCCGCAAGGAATTGAGCCTTGCCCAAGCTGAATTTATCGCCGCGCAGAAACAGACGGAAGCGGCGCAGGCGCGCCTTAATGCGGTTAATCGTCAGGCTGAAGTCGAAGCGGCGCGAATGAATGAAGCACAGACAAACATCACGGCGGCGGAAAATGATTATCGTCAATCGGTGATGCAGATTAACACGACAACTTCGCAGGCAAACGAATCGGCGGGACGCTTGCAGGAAGCGCAAGCCGCGCCCGAACGAATCGCCGTCGATAAATCCGACGTGGCGAGTGCCGAAGCGCAGGTCGCGCAGGCGCAAGCCGCCGTCCATCAAGCCGAACTCGAACTTTCCTACACGAAAATCTACGCGCCCGACGACGGTTTTGTTTCGCGCAAAGCCGTGCAGGAAGGCGAACTCGTCCAGCCCGACCAGACGATTATCGCCATCTCGCAATCGAAGGAAAATTCAAATTCGGACGTTTGGATTATCGCCAATTTCAAGGAAACGCAAATCGAGAGAATCAAGCCCGGACAAATCGTTGACGTTTATATTGACGCTTATCCGAACGTGACATTTCGCGGTCGCGTCGATAGTTTTCAAGCCGGAACGGGTTCGCGTTTCAGCGTCTTCCCGGCTGAAAATGCCACTGGGAATTTCGTCAAAGTCGTTCAGAGAATTCCGGTAAAAATCGTTTTTGACGAGGGCACTGAAAAAATTAATTTACTGGTTCCCGGAATGTCGGCGGTGCCCAGAGTAAAAGTTCGGTAGAGACAAGAATGGAAATTACCGCTTCGCCATCGAAAACCGAATCTTCCGGAGATTTCTATTCCTCATTCAAATCTTACATCCCAATTTTCATTTTAACCATTGCGACCTTTATGGAAGTTCTGGATACGACGATTGCCAATGTCGCCCTTCCAAGAATTGCCGGCGATTTATCCGTTTCTCCGGATGATGC
>JBPCRW010000046.1:0-3813 GCA_050996405.1 Pyrinomonadaceae bacterium
AGAGGTTGTTTAAATTTTGGTAATGATTTTTGAAAAATGAGAGTCAGGCGCGATAACTTTAAGATTGACTAAAAATTAAAGAGGTTATCGCGCAATGTGTTATGAAACAGATTTAACTGACTCTCAATGGGAGATTATAGCAGAAGTTTTAGAGGATGGAAGAAAACGGCAGCATAGTTTGCAAACCATTGTTAATGCTATCTTTTACGTGACCAAAACAGGTGTTCAATGGCGTAATTTGCCGCGAGATTTTCCCAAATGGCAACTGGTTTATTACTATTTTCGGAAGTGGTCAAACAGTGGGTTGATTGGTAAACTGCATCGGATTTTGCATCAGAGAGTGCGAGTTAAACAGGGGCGTGAGGTGAGTCCAAGTTTGGGTTTGTTAGATTCGCAAAGCGTGAAGACGGTATCTTTAACTGAAGTCAAGGGAGTTGATGCCAACAAGAAAATCAACGGGCGCAAACGGTTTGTGGTGACCGACACATTGGGTTGGATAATGGGTTTAATGGTGGTCGCCGCAAGTGTCCAAGAACGAGATGGAGCGGAGAAATTATTTGTTTTAATGAACGGCAAATATCCGCGATTAGAAAAAGTGGTAGCCGATCAAGGCTTTAGCGGAGAAGATTATACGGCTCGGATAGGAGAGTTATTCGGGTTTGTTTTAGAGATTGTCAAAAAGGTTTTGGGAGTCAGTGGATTTCAAGTTTTGCCAAAGCGGTGGATCGTGGAAAGAACATTTGGCTGGTTGATGTTCAATCGGCGGTTGGTTAAAGACTACAAAGAAAAGACTGAGCATTCAGAGGCATTTATTCAAATGGCAATGATTCGTTTAATGATCAGAAAACTTGCTCCACTCAAAATTTAAACAACCTCTAACGGTCGCTAAGTCAACGCCCGATTGCAAAAGATTCGTCAGACAAGTATGGCGCATGTCATGCACCGTCCAGCCGCCGGGCGTTTGCTGCCCGTAAGGAATTTTGCATTGCTTTGAAACTTTAGCGAAAACTTTTCTGATATGGTGGTCACGGCAGCAAAAAGCATGCGTTTCGTTTCCTAATTTCGCTTTTTTTCTGTCGAGCAAAATCTCGACCACCTGCGGCGCGTAGATAACTCGCTCTTTTCCGGTTTTCCCGGAAAACAATCGAACGGTGCCGCGAGTTTTATTAATATCCGACCATTTAATTCCGGCGGTTGTCATATCGCGCCTGATGACGACCGGCACGATTTCATCAAATCTTCCGCCGCAGCCTAATGCCACGCGGAAAAAGTCGAAAGCGTCGCGCCACGCTTTTTTTGATTGGAGCGCGCGGCTTAAGGCGCGGATTTCCGTCTCGTCTAAAATTCGCATGCGCTCGCGCAAAGCCTCTTTTCCGAGCGCGTAACGGGGAATTTTAAAATCTTGCAGAACCGGGTAAATTTCTCGCGCATAATTTAGCGAGGCGCGGATATTGTTAAGGCGGCGTTGAACGCTCGAAGCCCGCAGCCCGCGGGCGATTTCGCTTTGCGCCCACAGCAGAAAATCTTGTTTCGTTAAATCTTTGACCGATTTTCCTTGCCGACGAATTCTGCCCATCTGCGAACGGCGTTGATTTGACCCCCATTGCGGGCGGCGTATTTTGCGCCGTGCTTTGCCGTCCAGTTGGCAATCAAGATTTTCAAGTAATTTTCGACCGCTTCGTCAACGGTGATGATTTTTTCGGATTTGGGATGCGCCAAACCGTATCTGTTTTCGCGCGAAGCCAGACGAAGAGCAGCGACCACCGTTTCGCATTCGGCTTTGGAAGATAAAACCTCGTATTCGGATACCTTTTTCGTTCCGAAAATCGCCCGCTGGAATGATGAATATACCGAAGACGGAAAAGTAATTCCCGCCTTAAAGGACGAGAAGGATAATGTCGGTCAAAGACTGACGCAGGCGATCTACGCCATCGAAGACGACAATAACGAATATCTGGAAGGCGTTTTGAAGGGCAGTATTAACTTCAACCGCACGCAGGGGAAAACGACGATTCCGAATCAGCACTGGGTTGAATAAGTTTTAGCCAACATCGTTGGAAATTTCTCCATTGCTGATACTGTTGGCGAATTCTACAATTCCAAATGTTTTAACTTTCCGAACCACGAAATTCTTGTCTTCTCGCGCGGCTTTTCTTCTAACCAATTAATGCTTCTCCCGATGTTGATGGCGGCTGCCGTCGCCAGATTATGAAGATGCGTTTTCCGCTCGCCGATGTAGCGGCTCCGTCGTAGTCCGAAACTTCTCACGGCTTGTGAAAATGTTCCTTCAATACCGGCTCGCTGACTATACAACTTCTGCCACGATTCCTGATTTTGCATTTCTCTGGCTTGTTCCAGAACCAGATGGTTTTCTTTTTTGGCAAAGCCCAAAGAACGCCCTTCACGCAGAGAACGGGTGCAAAGCGGTTTTTTCTCGCATTTGCTGCATTGTGAACGCTTGAACCGAACGCGAATATTCTCCGCTCCGTGTAATTTGCGGGGATACCAATTGGCAGTCGTTTGTCCCGCTGGACAGGTGACCCGTTTGTTTTCCCAATCAATCATAAAGTCATTTAAGGCAAAGCCGTTTTTGGAAAGTGCCTGCCATTGATTGTTCGGGCGCGGCGGTCCGACGATTTGAACTTTTTCTTCGTTGGCACTTTGCACAATCCATTTGGCGAGCGACGTAACCGGAATCAACCAGGTGCGTCGCAGGCAGTAATTTCTTCTTCTTTAGAGATTGGTGAATCGGCGCACCCATTGTAATATCAGGAATCATCGCGGCGGTGGTTTCGACGTTGCAAATCAAAAACGGACAATCCTCATCGCAGGTCCCGGTAAAATGCGTTTTGTAACCGCGCCAAACGGTCGCCCGTTTGTTGCCGTAGCGCGCCTCGGTGTCGTAAGGCGAATCGAATCTTTCACCGGCAGGCGGCAGTTCTTTTGCCAGGCGAAACTGCACGATACCGTTACCAATCTTAAACTGGCTGCTCCACATCCGACGCAGAACTTTGACCATTTTTAGTTCTTTAAGTTCCGGCGGAGCGTCGTCGGCTTCAATCAGCGTCAGCAGATGTAACCCGTGCGAACCGACTGCCGAGCCGTATTCGTTTCGCGCTTTTTCGCCTTTCGGAAGCCGGTATTCTTCAATCCGGCGTGAATATTGTTTGAGCCAATCCTCGGTGATTCGCTCGCGCAGCCATCGCGGGGCAACTTTGGCAATCTCATTGAGAACTGCCCGTAAGGTTTCAGTCACGCTTTCAAGCCGGTTCAGATGTCTGACGTTCGCTAAAATGCGCGTTGAATCGGTGCGCTGTTTGCCGCGAGTTTTGAGCCACCGCTTATCCTGAAATCGTTCCAGCATCTTGTCGAGCAATGCCGATTCCTGATCCTTTTCCAACAGCCGGGCGCGAAATTCCGACAAAAGGCTGAAATCAAAACCGGCATCTTCCAGTTCCAAACTCAAAGCATATTTCCAATCGATCCGAGCGCGCACCGCTTCCGCCGCCTGCCGGTCAGAAAGCCCTTCGACAAACTGCATCACTGTGATCAAAGCCAATCGCCAGGGAGAAAAGGCGGGTTGTCCGCGTGTCGAAAACAAATCAGCAAAATCGGCATCTTCATAGAAAGTGCCGGGTTCATCGCGCATCTTCAAATACAGATTGCCCTTCGGAAAAGCGGCGCGGGCGACACGGACAGTTTCTGCGGGAACGACGGGAATCTGTTCAGGGCGTAGTGACATAAAATAGCATCCTCCAAAAGTTTTTAGAGAATGATAAATCAAGCTTTTTGAATTCGCCAACAGTATCCATT
>JBPCRW010000104.1:0-10385 GCA_050996405.1 Pyrinomonadaceae bacterium
CGCAAACCTTCGCTGCCGCCGGTTTCTTTGATAATTTCAGCGTGAATCAGCAGAATTTCATCCAGAGTCGGAAAGAAAATTTCGCTCATTCGTGACCTTTGCCGAGTTCGATTAAAGCCGGTTTGCGACGTTCGATAATTTCGCGCGTTTTCGCTAAAACTTTTTCAGCGCGTTCACCGGATTTCGGGCGCAAAACGATTTCATCGTGTTCATTTTTGGTAAATTCAATTTCGTCGCCATCGTTTATTCCTAACTTTTCCAGTTCGTCTTGCGGAATTGAAATAGTTTGCGAATTATCATTATCTGCAATTACAGTCAGCATAATTTAAGTCCTCTTGAAAATAAATTTTACTTCGATTTATTCAGTTCGTCACGAACTTTTTTCATATCTTCCCAGACTTCGCGTTTTTTTGTCGGGTCGCGCAAAAGGTAGGCGGGATGAAAAGTCGGCATTACTTTGATGCCGAAATAATCTTGAAATTCGCCGCGAATTTTTGTGATTCCGACTTTTGTTTCCAAAAGATTCTGGCACGCCGTGTTTCCCAGAACGACGACAATTTTCGGGCGCACAACGGCGATTTCGCGCAGCAGAAACGGCTTGCACGTCCGCGCTTCGGGCAGCGTCGGCGTACGATTTCCCGGCGGGCGGCAGCGGTTGATGTTGCCGATAAAAACGTCTTCGCGTTTCAATCCGATAGCTTCGATGATTTTATCCAAAAGCTGTCCGGCGCGCCCGACAAACGGGCGACCGCTCGCGTCCTCGTTCGCGCCGGGAGCCTCGCCGACGAAAATTAAATCGGCGTTAATGTTCCCCTCTGAATGAACAATTTTCGTGCGACCTTCCCACAGCGGGCAGCGTGTGCAGTTGCCAATATCGGCGCGAATATCTTCGAGCGTTTCATTCGCTTCGGGTATCGTCTGCGAAATATCGCCGAACAGCGATTCGCTCGACGGATTTTCATCAACAGTTTTTTTCTTAGCCATTTCTTCACCCCTTGTTTGTTCTGAAATTTGATTTTGCTTCGGCATTTCTGAAACCGGCGAACGCCGCGAAAGTTTCGATTGTTCAAGAATCGAACTGCGCCGCGCCGGAGAATTTTCGGTATTTGCGATTTTCGATTCGGATTTTTGAACCGGCGCGTCGGGAATAAATCGTTCGAGTTTCTGCTGAATCGCTTCCGGCTTTGGACTTTGGACTCTGGACTTTGGACTTTTGATTTCCGGCAGTTCAACCGCAAAGTTTTCGACACCGAGTTCCTGCAAATACAAAATCTGCTCTTTTACGTCGTTTAATAATTCTGAAAATTCATTCGCCACTTGTCCCTCGTCCCTCGCCCCTCAATTTTAGCAGTTCGTCTAAAATTTTGTCTGCCATTTCGCGCTTCGACATTTTCGCTAACTTCAACGAATTTTCGCGCGTGAAAATCGTCGCGGCGTTGTTGTCAGTTCCGAATCCCGAAGTTTTATCGCTCACGTTGTTGGCGACAATCATATCCAGATTTTTGCGCTCCATTTTGACGCGCGCGTAGTTTTCGACATTGTTCGTTTCCGCCGCAAAGCCGACAACTAATAAATCATCGTGACGATTTTTGGAAACGTCGGCGAGAATATCGGGTGTTTTTTCGAGTTCGATAATCAATTTATCTTCCGTCTTTTTAATTTTTGTTTTAGAAATTGTTTTCGGGCGATAATCGGCAACCGCCGCCACGCCAACATAAATCGTCGAATCTTTCAGTTCATTCATCACGGCGCGGCGCATTTCTTCCGCCGAAATCGCGCTGATAATTTTCAGATTTTTCGGCGGCTCGACCGACACGCTTCCGGCGATAACGGTCACGTCCGCGCCGCGCCTCTGCGCCGCTTCCGCTATTGCAAAACCCATTTTGCCAGACGAATAATTCGAGATAAAACGCACCGGGTCAATCGCCTCGCGCGTTCCGCCGACAGTAATTAAAAAGCGTTCGCTTTTTAAGTCCAGAGTCCAGAGTCCAGAGTCTGGAGTCGTTGTTTCAAGACTTTGGACTCTGGACTCTGGACTCTGGACTAAAAGCCGCAAGGCTTGCGCGACGATATTTTCTACGTCTTCGAGTTTTCCCGTGCCGACGGTTTTGCAAGCCAACTCGCCCGCAATCGGTTCGACGAAAAGAACGCCGTCTTTTTTTAACTGTTCGACGTTGCGCTGCGTCGCCGGATGACTCCACATCGCCGTGTTCATTGCCGGAGCGACCATAACCGGCGCGTTTGCAGCGAGATATGTCGAACTCAAAAAATCGTCGGCGATGCCGCTTGCAAATTTCGCCAGAATATTTGCCGTCGCGGGCGCGATTAACAGCAAATCAATGTTTTGCGAAAAATTGATGTGGGCAATCGGGTCTGGATTTTCCGGCGCGTAATCGTCAACCAAAACGTCATTTTCCGTCAAGGCGCGAAACGTCAGCGGTTGAACAAACTCGGTCGCATGCCTGGTCATCGCCACGCTCACCGCGCAGTTTTGTTTTTGCAAAAGCCGCAAAACTTCAATCGCTTTATACGCCGCGATGCCGCCCGACACACCTAAGCCGACGCGATATTTTTTATTTTCGGACATAGCAATTAACCACAGATTAGCACAGATGCGAAAGGATAAAAACCGGAATAAAATTTTACTGCAAACGCCGTAAAAATTTATGCTAAGATGTTCAAAGCAAAGCCGGAATGATTGAACAGCCAAATTTATTTGAAGCCGCGTCAAACGCGCCTGACATCGAGAAAGTCTTACTTTTCGCTTTGGGCGAATTTCAATCGCGCGGCAAAATTTTGGCGGAGCGCGAACTCGCGCTTGACCGCTTGCGCGGCGCGTTCAGTCGTGCCGCCGACAGATTCGGCGGTCAGGATTTGACGGACGAGGAACTTATCGAAAATCTGGAAAGATTAGGCGCGCGCGTCAAACGCCTGCCGCCGTTTCGCGCCAAACATCCATTTCATGTGACTATTCCCGCAGGTTTGGCGGAAAGCGCAGAATCTTTTTACCGGCAAATTCTAAACGATGAATAAAACAATCGAGCAGGAAACTTTGGAACAATCCGATTTGTGGGATTATGTGGAAAAACAAAAGCCGTCAATCGAAGAGGCTTTGCGAAAACATTTGCCGCTCGCGCCGTCGCACATCGAAACCGAATTTAACGCGGCGGTTCGATACGCACTGTTTCCGGGCGGCAAACGTCTGCGTCCCGTTTTGACTCTGCTCGGCGCGGAAATCGTCGGTGGCGCGGCGGAGAGCGTTTTGCCGTCGGCGGTCGCGGTCGAATTTATTCAAAAAATTCTGATGTCGAGCATTCAGAACCGCAAATTGACAATGCGGAATTTGAAACTCCGCAATCCGCCTTCCGCAATCCGCCTTCCAATCTCGTTTTCGTCGCGTGGAAAGATTTGCTGAAAACTTATAAAATTCCCCAAAATTTGCCGCTCGAATTGACGCGCGGCGTGTTGATGGACACGCACATCAAGCGTTACGAAACTTTTGCGGAACTTTATGTTTATTGCTATCGCGTCGCTTCGACCGTCGGTTTGATGTCGTCGGAAATTTTCGGTTATGAAAAACCGGAAACGCTTGAGTTTGCCGAAGCATTGGGAATTGCGATGCAATTAACGAACATTCTGCGCGATGTCAAAGAAGACGCGGCGATGAACAGAATTTATTTGCCGCAGGAAGATTTGCGAAAATTCGACGTTTCCGAAAAACAGATTTTTGCGAATCGAACGGACGAAGATTTTATCCGGCTGATGAAATTTGAAATCGAACGCGCGCGCGAATTTTACCACAAAGCCGAGCGGGGAATTCCGCTGCTCGAAAAAGAGACGCGCTTGACGGTTTTGCTGGCTTCGAGGCTTTACGCGAAAATTTTGGATGAAATTGAAAAACAGAATTACGACGTTTTCACACGCCGCTCGCGCACCACGAAACTGCAAAAAATTCTTGCGATTCCGCGTATTTGGCGCGAGGCGAAAATGATGACTTGAATTTTTTCAGCTCGGATGAAAGAAAAATAGGGCGCGGATGAACGCCGATTTTGGCAGATTTTCGCTGATTCAGTGAAGTAAAAGCGCAGTTTTGAAAAATCCGTGTCCTATTTTTATTAACTCCGAACTGATTTCAGAATGAAAGTTCGCGGACTCCTGATTTTGAATTATTTTCGTAAAAGCCTTCGGCAAAATCCACCACGCACAAGCCTTCGCCGATTTTGCCTTTGCCGAATGAAATACCGACCATTTTAAAATTCGGGCTAAAGATATTTTTGCGATGCCCGCGACTTTTCACGCCGTCATCGATAATCATCATCATCACAATTTGACGCGGAATTTCGGCGGCGCGCGTGATATTTTCGCCGTATTCGCCCGTGAATCTGCCGACTTTTGTGAGGCGCGTCTGCAAATCGCTGCCGTCTTTGCCAAGATGACCGATTGCGGAATTTTCCATCAAATCTTTTAGCTGCGTATTTGATGTCTGATTCAATCCGCCGGAAAGTTTGTAGGGCGCGAATTTCGGCGCGGTCTTCAAAAACTCGATTGCTTCGTCAACCACTGAAGTTCCTTCGCTGGTTTGAATTTGCAGATAATCGGGCAGAAAAACGGTGTTCCCTTTGAACAGTTTTTTGTAATCTTCCAGATATTTGATATATCTCTGCGGGTCTGCCCGCGCCGCGTTGATTTCATCGAGAACGGATTGCTCGACCAACGAAGTGGTGACTGCCGCTTCCGGTCTTTGCGAAACGATGTTCGCCGTTTGATTTGGAACAACTGCAACATTTTTCTGCGCCGAAATAGAGACGGGAAGAAACACCGACGCTGCGGCGAAAACGATAAAAAAACGAATCGTAATAATTTTCATAACTTCCTTTGAACCATCCGACGAGTTGTCTTTCTAAGCAATTGTTTTTAATGATAAACTTTGTGGAAGACGATGTATTTACAGCCACTCTAGCAAAAACATCTAAAAATGTAAAAGATTTTTAACGGAGTTTAATATGAAACGCCTAATGAATTTTTTCTTGTTGTTCGCGCTCTTCGTTTTTCCAATCGCCGCATATTCGCAGAGCAATGCTTCGACCGCTGTCCGCCCGCGACAGAGCGCGCAAACGCCGCGCGTCGCGTTCGTTATTCACGGCGGCGCGGGCGTTATCCGGCGCGGCGATTTGTCGCCCGAAAAAGAAAAAGCCTATCGTGACAAACTCGAAGAAGTTCTGCTCGCGGGCTACAAAGTTTTGCAGTCGGGCGGAACAAGTTTAGACGCGGTGGAAACGGCAATCAATATGATGGAAGATTCGCCGCTTTTTAACGCCGGAAAGGGCGCGGTTTTTAACGCCGACGGAAAAAACGAACTCGACGCTTCGATTATGGACGGCAAAACTTTGAAGGCGGGCGCGGTCGCCGGAGTGCGTCATATTAAAAATCCAATCAGTCTGGCGCGGCTCGTGATGGATAAATCACCGCACGTTATGATGGCTGGCGACGGCGCGGAAAAATTCGCCGTCGAGCAAGGCGTAAAACTGGTTGACGAAAAGTATTTCTTCACGCAGGAACGCTGGGACGCTTTTCAAAAAGTTGACAAGGAAGAAAAAGCCAAGGCGAAAGCCGCTGCCGAAGGCAAAAAAGTTTCTGGATTAAATTATCGCTGGGAGCCGTATAACAAATTCGGCACGGTCGCGCTTGATAAAGACGGAAATCTCGCGGCGGGAACTTCGACCGGCGGAATGACTTATAAAAAATACGGGCGCATCGGCGATTCGCCGATTATCGGCGCGGGAACTTATGCCAACAACGACACCTGCGCCGTCTCCGCCACAGGCTACGGCGAATATTTTATACGACTCGGCGTGGCGCGCGACATTTCTGCTTTGATGGAATACAAAAACTTGCCCGTTCAGCAAGCCGCCGATTTAGTTATCAAAACCAAATTGCAGGATTTAGGCGGCGACGGCGGCGTTATCGCGCTTGACAGAAACGGCAATATCGGAATTTCGTTCAACTCCGAAGGAATGTATCGCGCTTATATCGACGCGAACGGCAAACCTGTGGTCGAGATTTATAAAAACTGAATCGAGCGCGGAAATTATCAGGAGAGCGGCGGCTTTTTCTCTGTCACTCCATTTTATTTCTCAAACATTTTTTTCAGACTTTCGGAAAACGGCGCGCGCGCCACGCCTTTTTCGGTAATGATTCCGGTGATTAAATCGTGCGGCGTAACATCAAACGCGAAATTTGAAACCGCGATTCCGTCGGGCGCAAGCTGTATATTTTGAACGTGCGTAATTTCTCTGCGATTGCGTTCTTCAATCGGAATTTGTTCGCCCGTCGGGCAATTCATATCAATCGTCGAAAGCGGCGCGGCGACGTAAAACGGAATTTCGTGACGCTTTGCCAGAACCGCGACCATATACGTTCCGATTTTATTTGCCGCGTCGCCGTTAGCCGCGATTCTGTCCGCGCCGACGACGACCGCCTGAACTTTTCCCTGCTTCATCAAATGCCCGCTCATATTGTCCGTAATCAGCGTCACGGGAATATTATCCTGCAATAATTCCCACGCCGTCAGCCGCGCGCCTTGCAAATACGGGCGTGTTTCGTCGGCAATCACGGATATTTTTTTACCTTGATCCACCGCGCCGCGAATTACGCCTAAAGCCGGTCCCCAAACGCCGCCCGTCGCCAAAGCACCGGCGTTGCAGTGCGTCAAAACAGTCGAGTTGTCTTTCAAAAGCTCGCCGCCGAATTGCGCTATCAGTCTTTGCGATTCGATGTCTTCTTCGTGAATCTTTTTCGCGTCGTCAATCAAAATCTGCTTGATTTCCGAAATTGATTTTTCTTCGGCTTTCGCTTTTTGAAACGTCCGTTTCATTCTATCAATCGCCCAGAAAAGATTAACGGCGGTCGGTCGCGTTTTGCCGATTACGTCGCAGATATAATCGAGTTCGTCTTCAAAATCCAAAACGTTCGTGCCGACAAACTGTTTTGCGCCGAGCGCGATTCCATACGCCGCCGACACGCCGATGGCAGGCGCGCCGCGCACGACCATTTCACGAATCGCGTCGGCAACTTCCGTATAAGTTTTCAAAGTCAGCCATTTTTCTTCGGTCGGCAAAAGCCTTTGATCGAGCATTAAAACGCCTTCGTTCGCCCATTTGACAGGAATAATCATCAGTTAAAATTTCCTTGTTTGTAAAAATTCGATAATCAAATCTTACGGAAAATCTGCGACTCTCACAAGAAAGATTAAACTTTTTGTGATTCGCACCTTGAAAATTCTTTGATATTTTCCATTCGATAATGCTAAAGTTTTCCGCATAAGTTTCGCAAAGCCGAAATTTTAATTCAAACGAACATTATGGAGAACTTTTCCAATTACTCGCTATGAGCGAAAAGCACCGCGAATACTGCTTGATTGTCGAAGGAAATTATCTGGATGAAAATGAAGCCGAACACGCTTTGCGCGACCCGTTTATCGAAGAATGGGTCGAACAAACCGGAAAATTTCGGATTCACAATTTTGACGACATCGAAGTGACGGGCGGCATCAGTCTCGGCGATTTAGTCGTGACGATGATTGACGACGGAGTTTTTGAAATCACCAGCAATCGCGCCGGACGACCGCTGACCGAACAAAAAGCCAAAATTCTCACCGAAAATCTGCGACGGCAGGCGATGTTCGACGAAATTACGGTCAAACCTCTGGAATAAAATTTTTACAATGAATAAAGAATTTTTCGATGCTCGCGTTGAAGTAATAATCGGCGACATTGCGCGGGAAAATATCGATGCAATCGTCAACGCGGCAAACCGGACTTTGCTTGGCGGCGGCGGCGTGGATGGCGCGATTCACAGAGCGGGCGGCAAACAAATTTTGGAAGAATGTCGCCGCATCCGCGAAACCGAATATCCAAACGGATTACCGACTGGCGAAGCCGTTATCACTTCGGGCGGAAATTTAAAAGCGCGTTTTGTGATTCACACTGTCGGACCGATTTACGGGCAGAATCAAGGGCGCGATGCCGCGCTTTTAAACGATTGTTATACAAACTCTTTGCGTCTGGCAGTTGAAAATAATCTGGAAACGATTAGTTTTCCGTCAATCTCAACCGGCGCATTTTATTATCCGAAACCTGAAGCCGCGCGAGTTTCTTCGCTTGCAATAAAAGAATTTCTCTCGCAAAATAACACAATCAAAAAAGCGCGTCTGGTTTTCTTTTCCCCTGCCGACGCTGAAACGTTTATAAAAAATAATTATTTTTAATAAAAGACTATTCGTGTGAAGTTATAATCTCCGGTTTCATTTCGGAGTAAAAATCACATAAAATTTTGCTATGAAGGAATTATCCAATCAGGATTTATCAAATATGCCGCCAGCCGCGAGCCAGCAGCTCGAACAAATTTTTCGACAAAACTTTTTAATTAATCGCAGTTTTCCCGCAAATCTCCAAATTTTGGAACGCATTTCAAATAATTTTTATTGGTCTTGGAATACCGAAGGCGCGTCGCTTTTCCGTGATTTGGATTTTGAGCTTTGGGAACGCTGCGAGCAGAATCCGCGCCGCGTTTTAAGAGAAGTCAGCGAATTGCGTTTGTGGCAAAAAGCCTGTGAAGAAAATTACGTCCGGCGAGTTTCGGATTTTGCCGAACGCTTTGAAAATTATCTGGCGCAGCCGCCGAAAAGTTTCGGGCGCATTTCAAAAGAAAATCCGGTCGCGTATTTTTGCGCCGAATACGGCGTTCACAACAGTTTGCCGATTTATTCTGGCGGACTCGGAATTCTGGCGGGCGACCATTTAAAATCCGCCAGCGATATGAACGCGCCGCTCGTCGCCGTCGGACTTTTTTATCGCTTCGGATATTTTCGTCAAAAAGTTTCGCACGACGGATGGCAAAGCGAATATTACGTTGATTCGCTCGAAAATGAACTGGCTTTGCAGCCGGTTTTAGACGAAAACAGCGAAAGAATTTTAGTAATGATTCATATGCGCGGGCGCGAAGTTTTCGCGCAGGCTTGGCTCGCGCAAGTCGGCAGAATTTCGCTTTATCTGCTCGATACAAACGTCGAACAAAACGCCGACGTTGACCGTTTTGTAACCGGACATCTTTACGGCGGCGACACGGAAACGCGCATCGTGCAGGAAAAAATTCTGGGCATCGGCGGAGTTCGGCTTTTGCGAAAACTCGGAATTCAGCCTGCGGTTTATCATTTAAACGAAGGTCATTCGGCTTTTTTAACGCTGGAATTGGCGCGTGAATTTTTAACGGCGAACGAAACCGCGAGTTTTGAAGACGCGATTTCACAGGTGCGCGAAAAATGCGTTTTTACTACGCACACGCCGGTCGCGGCTGGCAACGATTCGTTTTCGCCCGCGCTTATCGAAGCGTGTTTCGACGAAAATTACATTACCGATTTACGATTATCGAAAGAAGAACTTTTCGCTTTGGGGCGCGCAAATCCGCAAGATAAAACGGAATGGTTCGGAATGACTCCGCTGGCAATCAGAATGACGCGCTCGGCGAACGGTGTCAGCGAAAAACACGGCGAAGTTTCACGCGAATTATGGCTGAAAATGTTTCCCGATACGAAGGTTGAAAACGTGCCGATTACATTTGTGACGAACGGCGTTCACGCGCCGACCTGGATTTCGCCCGTTTTCAAATCGCTTTACGAAAAGCGTATCGGCGCGAACTGGACGGAAGTTTTGCGTAATGAAAATGATTGGAAAAACGCGCTCGATAAAATTTCCGACGCGGAAATCTGGAACGCGCATCTGCTGCTTAAAAATCAGCTTATCGCCTTTGTCCGCGAGCGAACGCAAAAGGATGAAACCGGATTGCGAAACACGATTAACGAACGCGAAGACACGCGCAGATTTTTCGACGCGGATGTTTTAACAATCGGTTTTGCGCGGCGTGTGGCGGCTTATAAACGCTGGAATTTGCTGCTGTCGGACGCGCCGCGTTTGTTGAAAATGATTGATAATTCCGAGCGTCCGGTGCAGTTCGTGTTCGCCGGAAAAGCGCATCCGCAAGACAGCGTTGCGAAAACTTTATTGCAGGAAATGATGAGTCATAAACAAAATGAAACGTGGCTTAGACGCGCCGTTTTTATTGAAGATTACGACCAGGAAGTGGCGCGTTATCTGGTGCGCGGCGTTGACGTTTGGCTGAATGTTCCGCGTCGTCCATTGGAAGCGTCCGGCACGAGCGGGCAAAAGGCGGCGATGAACAGCGGTTTGAATTTTTCGATTCTCGACGGCTGGTGGATCGAAGGCTACAACGGCGAAAACGGATTTTCAATCGGCGACGGCAGGGAAGCCGACGAAGCGAATAAGGAATTGCAGGAAGAAATTGACGCGGCTGATGCCGAATCTTTGTAT
>JBPCRW010000200.1:0-29182 GCA_050996405.1 Pyrinomonadaceae bacterium
AATCAAACCGTGATTTATTGATTATCGAGCAAAGTTTTATAGAATTATTTTTCAAATCCAATGGAAAAAATCTACCGCGATTCGGTTCACAATATTATTCGTCTGAAAACGGATTCGGATGAAGGCAGATTGTTAGTAAAATTAATTGATACGCCGGAATTTCAGCGTTTGCGGCGCATCCGGCAGCTTGGGCTTGCGCTTTTTACTTACCAAGGCGCGGAACATTCTCGTTTTACGCATTCTCTGGGCGCGCTGCATTTAGCGACCCGAATTTTGGATAATCTCGACGCAAAATATAAAATTTCCGCCGAATCTCGCGTCGCCGTCCGCGCCGCCGCCTTGCTGCACGACATCGGACACGGCGCGTTTTCGCACGTTATCGAACCGATTTTCGGATTTCACCACGAAGATTTTACGATTGAAGCGGTTTTAAGCAATGAAACCGAAGTCGGGAAAATTCTGCGCGAATTTTCTGCCGAACTGCCGCAGAACGTCGCGGACATTATCGCCGGAAAATTTCGTCCGCAGGCTCTGGCGCAGCTTGTTTCGTCGCAACTCGACGTTGACCGGATGGATTACTTGCTGCGCGATTCACTGATGACGGGCGCGAAATACGGCATTTACGACCCCGAATGGATTATCAAATCGCTCGAAATTGACGAAGAAAACGACCGGCTGTATGTTTCGGCGCGCGGTATTTACGCCGTCGAAGATTATTTGCAGGCGCGTTATTATATGTTTCGACAGGTTTATTTTCACCGCACGCTGCGCTCGGCGGAAGCGGTTCTGCGCTCGCTTCTGCGCCGCGCTTTGCATCTTTTTCAAAACGGAAAACAAGTTTGGTTCGCGCCCGCGACAGCATTTGAAAAAGTTCTTGGCGGCGCGAAACTTTCGTTAACAGAGCATCTCGAAATAGACGATGCCGATATGATTTTTCATATCAAGCAATGGCAAAATTCCGGTGATAAAATTTTATCCGATTTGTCGAAACGCTTTCTGCGCCGCAACCTTTTCAAAGCGTTTGACCTCGATATGCCGGAAGACGAACGGCAAAAATTTTTAGAACGAACGCGGCAAGCGGTTGAAAACGCGGGCTTTGACGCGGAATATTATTTCGTCGAAGATAAAATCGGCGATTTTCCGTATTATTTTTACACCAAGGATTTACAGCAGCCGAAGAATTTGATTTTTGTCGAAGAAGGCTTTTCGCGTCCCGTTATCCGCGAAATTTCCGAAGTCAGCGCGGCGGTGCGCGGTCTGCAAAAAGGCTACGAAATTCATCGCGTCTGTTTCCCGTCCGAATTGAAAACCGAAGTTGCGGAATTTTATCATTCAAAAAAAGTTGGCGGTGAACGGTGAGCGGCGAGCAGTTAATTTTCAAATCTAAAGTTGCGGGATACAAGCCGGAGCGAAAGTTTCGCGGGCTATTTTACATTCTGCTTTTTCTGTTCACTGCTCACTGCTTGCTGCTTACTGCCGCAGCGCAGAAAATCGCTTTTCTGATTCCAGACAAATCGCCGGACAGTCAAAAGACGCGCGAAAATCTCGAACAAATTTTGTCAAATAAATTTCAGATTTTAGATGATTCAATGGTCGAAACCGTTCCGCTAAACGCGCCCGACCAAAACTTTTTCAATCTCTCAACCGAAGACGCGCGAAATTTCGGAAAAGCTGCGGGCTGTAATTTTTTCGTGCTGGTCAAACCCGAAACTTTGCGCCGCGCCGATTTGTCAAAACAGGGTTTTTACATCGAATCTTATGCGGTCGTCTATCTGGTCAGTTCGCGCACGGGGCGTTTAAATTTTTGGAAATTGTTAAGCTTTCAAGGCAATACGGCAGCCGAAGCGGAAACGAAACTGTCGGCTTCGCTTGAAAATCTCGCTTCGGAAATTTCCGCGAATATAAAATCCGCAGACGAACACGAATACGCCGAAGACCGGTTATCAAAACTAGCAGAAATACCGGATGAAAATTCCGACGAAGCGAAAAATTTTCGCCCGCCGCTTCCGTATCGCCGGATTAAGCCCGAATATACCGCGCTGGCAAATCTTTACAATATCGCGGCGACGGTTGACGCTTTGGTCGATTTGGACGAAAAAGGTATTGTCAAAAGAATCGAAATTATACGCTGGGCGGGTTACGGTTTGGACGAATCCGTTGCCGAAACAATCCGCAAAATGCAATGGCGAGCCGCCGAAAAAGACGGAAAAACTTTGCCGGTTCGCGTTCTGTTGCGCTACAATTTTAAAAAAATAGAACACGATGACGAATAAAGAAGCTGTCAAGATTTTCTCCGCGTCGTCTGCTCAAAATTTCTGATGAAATATTTTCGCGCCGCTGTCAAAATGTTTTTGTTTTTTGTTTCCACGCTCGGACTTTACGCGGTTTGGTGGATTGTCTCGTTTTTTATTCCGAACCGACAGCTTTGGCGGCAAGTTATTTTCGGAGCTTGGGCAAAGTGTTTCGTCAAAATCGCGCGAATCAAAGTCGAAGTTATCGGCAGCCTGCCGCGCCCGCCGTTTTTTCTCGTTTCCAATCATTTAAGTTACACGGACATTCCGGTTTTCCGTTCGGTGCTGGAAACGGTTTTCGTTGCCAAAGGCGAAATTGAAACGTGGTTTATGGCTGGAAAAATCGTCCGCGATATGGGCGCGATTTTTATCAACCGCAAGAACCGGCGCGACATTCCGCGAGCGGGCGCGGAGATTTTAGAAAAAATCAACGGCGGCGAAGGCGTGATGGTTTTCCCCGAAGGCACAAGCACGAAAGGCGAAGAAGTTTTAAAATTTAATTCTTCGTTTCTGGAATTTGCCGCGCAGTCGGATTTGCCCGTTTATTACGCCGCCATCACTTACCGCACGCCGGAAGGCGAAATTCCGGCAAGTCTCGCGGTTGCGTGGTGGGAAGACATCAGTTTTATGGCGCATCTCTGGCGGCTTTTTCAGGTTTCCGAATCGAAAGCGACGATTACTTTCGGCGCAGAACCGATTCAGTCAACCGACCGTAAAGAACTAGCGCGGCAATTGCGCGAGAAAGTGCGGGAAAGATTCGTTCCCGTTTTGTAAAAAAGCCGAATATGGAAAAGCGTCCGCTGGTCTATTGTTTGCTGAAGAAAGCGGCTGTTTCGACTTTTGTGATAACGGCGGGCAGCGGCGTTCTCGAATTAGCTAAAAATAATTTTTTCAAAATGCGGCATTTGGACTTGCAAATCTCGCAAAAACCGTTATCTTTTATGTATTTCGACTTAAGCAAAAAGTCAGTTTTTTAACCTTGTGCGAAAGTTTTCGCCCCGTAATCATCACCCGCCGAACGAGTGATGCGAAACCAGGAGAATTTTAATGAGCGAAGTTCAAACGCAGACCCCGAACGCAGATGCGGCAGCCGCAGACGCAACGCCCGCCTTCCGTGTCGATAAGAAGCTGCATCAGATTTTATACAAATCCCCGTCAAAACCGACGCTCGAACTAGCGGCAGAGCCAGTGGAATTGCCCGAACCGCCGTATCCGCTGCATCCCGACCCGCAGGATATGACCGAGCGCGAATATCAAAAGATGAATGCGATTCGCACATGGAAAACGTGGGGCAAACCTTATTTTCAATCGCGCTGGCATCATAAGGAATTGCGCCCGATTATTCCGTATCTGTTCACGGATTGGAAATGCAATTACGACTGCCATTACTGCTGGTCGTATAACAACAAAGTCAAAGGGATGACCGAAGATGTCGCCCGCCGTTCGATTGACTGGCTGCATTCAATCGGCTCGCGCGTTCTCGCGCTGATGGGCGGCGAACCACTTGTGCGCCCGAAATTCATCCACAAAATCGTTTATTACAGCGCGATGAAAGACATTTTTGTGTATCTGCCGACGAACGGACGCCTTATGACGAATGATGTCATTGACCGTTTGGGCGATGCTGGATTAGCAAACTTGAACTTGGCGGTCGACTCGGTTAAATTCCGCAAGCAGTTGCCGAAATCATTGGATACGATTCGCCCGCAGTTCGAGTATCTCGTTTCGCAGCAGCGCAAGCACGGGTATACGGTGATGTTCAATATCAACATCACGCGCATCAATCACGAGGACGTGAAGGAGCTGACGCAAATCGGACACGATATGGGTATCGCCTGCGATTATCACATCAACGAAACGCCGATGATGGAGCAGACGCATTTTAAACATCTGCACGAAAACGACACTTACCTGCGCGCCGACGATTGGGACAAAGTTGACGAACTGCTCGATTGGGTCGAAGAGAGGCGCGATGAAGGTTATAAAATCGTCAATCCGAAAATGCACATTGTCGAAATGCGAAAGCTGATGCGCGGCGAGATTCCGCCGTGGGCGTGTCGCGCCGGACAAAATTCGCTGATTATTCGCACCGACGGCACGCTCGCTCCATGTTTTCCGATGTATTCGGCGACGCACGATTGGGGAACGATTGAAAATTCAAAATTTGATGTCAAGCAGCTTGACGAGATGAAGCAAGAATGCTCGAAGCATTGTCTTTCGACCTGCAACTACATTCTCGGTTATTGCTACAACACTTCGCGTGTCATCAAATGGGGAATGAAACAGGCGATGAACGGTTTCAGGGGCGCGACCGGCTCGTTCTAAACGATTATACCGGCAAAAACTCGCCTTCAGACTTTGCACGAAATTCTTAGCGGAATTTCGTGCTTTTTATTTGCTCTTTTCACTTTTTATCCTGCCCGCGAAACTTTTTTGTAACCTAATCCGTAAAATTCCCATCTAATCTGTAAAATTTCTGTAACTACAATTTCTAAATGGAGATAAAAATGCGTAACTTTAGTTTTCGTTTTACGACAGCTTTGCTGGTTTTGTTTTCGCTTTCCGCGATGACGATGGCGCAAAGCTCTGGATTCGACACGACCCGAATGGACACTTCGGCAAATGCCTGCAACGACTTTTTTCAGTATGCCAACGGAACTTGGCTGAAAAAAACCGACATTCCCGCCGACCGCTCGCGCTTCGGCAGTTTCGATATTCTTTCCGACAATAACCAGGCGGCTCTGCACAATATTCTTGACACGGCGGTCAAAGATACCGGCGCGGCAAAAGGCTCAAACGACCAGCTTATCGGCGATTATTACGCTTCGTGTATGGACGAAGCCGCGATTGAAAACGCCGGAACAAAACCGCTCGACCCGTATTTTAACCGGATTAATTCGATTAAGAATGTCAACGATTTGCAGGCGACAATCGCTTACTTGCACAAGTCGGGCTTTCCGGCTGTTTTCGGATTCGGCGCGTCACCCGACATTAAAAATTCGACCATCAACATTGCCAGCGTCGGGCAAGGCGGACTTAGTTTGCCGAACCGTGATTACTACACGAAAGACGACGCGAAATCGGTCGAAACCCGCGCGAAATTTGTCGAATATATGACGAATATGTTCGCGCTTAAGGGCGAAGACGCGGCAAAAGCCAAAGCCGATGCCGATACGGTAATGGCGATTCAAACCCGCCTCGCGCTCGCCTCGAAAGCCCCGATTGAACTTCGCAACCCCGAAGCGCGCTACAATAAAATGCCGCTCGCGCAAGCCGAAGAACTCGCTCCGAACCTAATGCTTGCCAAATATATTTCGGAACGCGGCGCGCCGAGCGTCACGGAAATCAACATCGGACAGCCGGATTTCTTTAAAGAAGTCAACAAAATGATGACCGATGTTTCGATTGACCAGTGGAAAACTTATCTGCGCTGGATGGTTTTAAATTCGTCCGCCAACGCTCTGCCGAAAAAATTCGTTGACGAAAGTTTCAACTTTTTCGGGAAATATATGAGCGGCACGCAGGAGCAGCAGCCGCGCTGGAAACGCTGTATTCGTTCAACCGACGGCGCGGTCGGCGAAGCACTCGGCGCGGAATACGTGAAAACCGCTTTCACGCCCGCCGCGCAAAAGCGTATGAGCGAATTGATTGATAATCTTTTCGCCGCGTATCGTGAAAAAATCAATCAGGCTAATTGGATGAGTCCCGAAACGCGCCAGAAAGCACTGGTTAAACTCAATGCTTACCAGCGCAAAATCGGCTTTAATCAAAATCCGCGCGGCTACGCCGGTTTAACCGTCAGCCGCAAATCGTATTTCGACAACGGTCGCGCCGTTTCGCAGTTTGAAATTAACCGCAATCTGAAAGACATCGGGCAAAAGGTTGACCGCACGCGATGGGGAATGACACCGCCGACCGTCAACGCTTATTACAATCCGACGAACAACGAAATCGTGTTTCCGGCAGGAATTTTGCAGCCGCCGTTTTTCAACGATAAAGCCGATGATGCCATTAACTACGGCGCAATCGGCGCGGTCATTGGTCACGAAATCACGCATGGTTTTGACGACCAGGGCAGCAAATTTGACGCGAACGGAAATTATCAAAGCTGGTGGACACCGGAAGACCGGGCGAAATTTGACGAACGCGCGTCGTGCGTTGCAGACCAATTCAGCGGTTATGAAGTCGCGCCCGGTTTGAATATGCATGGCAAATTAACGTTGGGCGAAAATCTTGCCGACCTCGGCGGTTTGACGATAGCTTACGCCGCGTATCAAAAATCTCTGGAAGGCAAACCACGCCCCGCAAACATTGACGGGTTCACGCCCGAACAGCGATTTTTCTTAGGTTACGCGCAAGTCTGGGCGGCAAAGGCGCGCGCCGAAGCCGAACGCCAGCAGGTTTTAACCGACCCGCACGCGCTCCCGCGCTTCCGCGTTGACGGACCTTTATCGAATCTGCCGCAGTTTGCTCAAGCCTTCGGCTGCAAACAAGGCGATGCGATGGTCCGCGCCGTCGCCTGCAAAATCTGGTAATTTGATTTACCGAATAATAAAAAAAAGCCGCAAAATTTTGCGGCTCTTTTTGTTAGAAGTTAGACCGACTGTTTGAGGAAGTTCATAAAATGATATTTGCAAATTTTACCTAAGAGAAGCGTTTAGGGCAAAAAGAAGCGATGCAAAAAGCTGCGATTAGCAAGCACGGCAGATGTCGCGCTTTCCGCCACAGCTTCGCCGCGCATCTGCTCGAAAACCAATCCGGCGTTCGCACCTTTCCGAACACAAAGACGTGTGAACGACGCAGATTTACAAGCACGTTTTGAAAAATAAATCGTTTGTAAAAAGCCCGCTTGACGTTTAAAGCAAACCTCTTTCTTTGACTTTTAAATAAGTTTCCAACAAGCGCGGCGCGAGTCCGGCGGCAAGCAGAATAAAAAATCGGCGGGAGAAAACAAAACGCATTCTGCCGTAGATTCTATCTCAAAAGCCTTTGCGTATGATAATTCTATGTTGTAGTTTATAAATCGAAGGTTAAAAAATTTGCATAAAGATTTCACTTCAGCAATTGGAATTCGCGCCATTGCCATTTTTGAAATGGTCAAAGGTTTGCTGGGATTTGCGGTCGGCATCGCTTTGATTTCGCTGCTTCACAAGGATTTGGAAAGCGTCGCCGGAAATGTTTTAGATTATCTGCACATCGACCCGACCGGACATTTCGCGCAAATATTTGTCGAACGCGCCTCGAAAATTAACGAATCAAACATTATACTTTTCGTCGTGCTGGCATTTGTTTATACGATTGTCAGAATGATTGAAGCCTACGGTTTGTGGCGTTTGCGAGCGTGGGCGGAATGGTTTGCGATAATCTCCGGCTGCATTTATCTGCCGTTTGAAGTGTATGAGATTTTCCGAAAGCCGGATATTCTGCACTTCGTGATTTTTTTCGGCAATGTTCTGCTTGTTCTATATTTAATCTATGTGCGCGGCGAATCGCGCTATCACCAAACTCATCCTGACGAGCCGGTTGTCGAAGTTTTCAAGAAATAATTTTTAAGTTTGCAAAACTTATCAAACCGATAAATCGCTTCTACCAAATCGAAGACGCAGCCGCTTCGTCAAACTCAATCGCGCCGCCGTCCGGCAAGATATGAATAATTCTCGACGCGCCTTTTGATTTTAATAAAGGCGCGAGCATTCCGACGCGATGACAATTTGCGCGCGGCATTTTATGTTTTGTCAAAGGCTGCGATTCCGAACACATAATCGCCGTTTTCGCGTCTGCCGAGATTTCCAAAATGCGTTCGATGCCATACGCCAAATCTTCGGGCTTAGCAATAACTTTGCCGCCGCATTCAGGCAAATGCTCGTAGCCGATGCGGTTTTCGCGCAAATTTTCCGCCAAAACCGCACCGTTAAACTGCACCCAGCGCGAACGCGCCGCGCTTCTGACATCGCACAGAAATTCTATTTCAAATTTTTGCAAAAGCGCGAGAAAATCACGCCAGGCGTGCCGCCCGTGTCCGATAGTATAAATCGTCGTCGAATCGGTTTTCATTATTTAAATAGTTTGGCGATTACGCTGATTCTTCACAAGCGGCAAACTACTTTAGCGAGAGAAACGATTTTTCTTTTGAAATTTCTCGCCGAGAAAATAACCGATTTCAACCGCTGCCGGAACGATAAAAAAAGCGCACGCCGCGCCTAAAATCAATCCGGTTGCAAGCCTTGAAAAATGCGTATTTTCCCAGATACCAAAAAACGTCAAAGACCAGTCAACGCCCATCGGAATCATCGCCGCGAAAAGCCAGACGCGCGGCAGCGGCTCTGTATAATAAAGCGTGCGAAACAACGGATAAACAATAATACCGAGAAAAAATCCGGCATAAAAACCAAAACAGCGCGCGCAGACGGCAAGCGGATTTCCGTCAAAATAAAACGAACGTTCTGGCATCTGGTGGCAGAGATAACTGAAAAATTTATAAACCGGACTTGAAAAAGCCGTCAGGTTTTCCGCCCTTGCGACCGGCGCGGAAACTATCAGCAAAATCCATGCGAGAGCCAAAAGAATAAGCCCGCTCCAAGCCAAAAATGCCCATCGTTTTTGTCTGGCGATGACGATTTGCGGCGTGTAATTTATAATCGGCTGGCTCATTTTTCTAATGCGGAAACCAAACAGGACGCGGATTCTTCAAAACCCACGCCAATCCGTTTAAATCGGCGTTCATCCGCGTCCCATTTTTTCTTCCCTAACTTCTTTCAACGCTTTTTCGGTTTCCAAAATATGATGCGTTGTTTGAATCACGGTGTCGGGATTGAGCGAAATCGAATTGATGCCTTTTCTGACTAAAAACTCCGCAAATTCGGGATAATCCGATGGGGCTTGCCCGCAGATGCCGATTTTTTTGTCGTTGCGAATGGCGGCTTCAATCGCCATTGCGACCATTTTTTCGACCGCGCCGTTGCGCTCATCAAACAGATGCGCGACCATTTCCGAATCGCGGTCTAAACCAAGCGCAAGCTGCGTCAAATCGTTCGAGCCGATTGAATAACCGTCGAAAATTTTTAGAAATTCGTCTGCGAAAACGACGTTGGCGGGAAGCTCGCACATCGCGTAAATTTCGAGGTCGTTTTCGCCTTGCTTCAAACCGTGTTCTGCCATCAACGCGATAACTTTCGTGCCTTCTTCGACGGTGCGGCAAAACGGAATCATCGCTTTGACATTGATTAAACCCATATCTTCGCGGACACGCTGAAGCGCGAGACATTCCAACCTGAAACCGGCTTTGTAGCGGTCATCGTAATAGCGCGATGCGCCGCGAAAGCCGAGCATCGGATTTTCTTCTTCCGGCTCAAATTCGCTGCCGCCGATAAGCCGCGCGTATTCATTCGATTTGAAATCCGACATTCTGACAATGACAGGTTTCGGATAAAACGCCGCCGCGATTCTGCCAACGCCTTCCGCCACATTCCGCACAAAAAATTCCTTCGGGTCTTCTTCTAGGATGCGATTGGAAATTGTTTCGACATCTTTACGGTTTCGCAAATTCGGATAATTAACCAGAGCCATCGGGTGAATTCCGATGTGATTGTTGATAATAAATTCGAGCCGCGCTAAACCTACGCCGTCGTTTGGCAGACGCGAAACCGAAAAAGCGTGGTCAGGATCGCCGACATTCATCATCACCTGCGTTTTCGGGCGTTCCGCGTCCGTTATTTCACGGCGGTCAACCGTAAAATCAATTTTCCCGTAATAGATATTTCCGCGGTCGCCTTCGGCGCACGACACGGTGACATCAGTTCCGCTTCGCAGAATGTCGGTTGCATTTCCAGTTCCGACGATGCACGGAATTCCGAGTTCGCGGCTGATAATCGCGCTGTGACAGGTGCGCCCGCCGCGATTGGTGACGATTGCCGAAGCGCGTTTCATAATCGGCTCCCAAGCCGGGTCGGTCATCGTCGTGACGAGAATTTCGCCTTCTTTGAAACTTGTTAATTTGTCGGAATCGAGCAGCACGTGCGCCTTGCCGCATCCGATTTTTTCACCGACCGCTACGCCCGAAACAAGCGGCGCGCCGTGATTGTCAGACAAATTATATTTTTCGATAAAATTCTCAGCCCTTTGCGCGTGAACGGTTTCGGGTCGCGCCTGCAAAATAAAAAGTTCGCCCGTGATGCCGTCCTTCGCCCATTCGATGTCCATCGGCTGCGGCTTTCCGGCGCGTTTTGAGTAATGGTCTTCGATGGCGCAAGCCCACTCCGCAAGTTGTAAAACTTCGTAACCGGAAAGACAAAAACGATTGCGCTGCGTGGCGACGACATCTCTGACTTGCGTTCCCGTGCCGTCGTCCGCGAAAACCATTTTGACTTCTTTGACACCGAGTTTGCGCGTCACAATCGGACGGAATCCGAGTTTCAGAGTCGGTTTGAAAATAATCCATTCGTCGGGCGTTGCCATTCCCTGCACGACCGCTTCACCCAAACCCCACGCGCCGTTTATCACAACCGCGTCACGAAAACCGCTTTCCGTGTCGAGCGTGAACATCACGCCCGAACAGGCAATATCCGAACGCACCATTGGCTGAATCCCGATGGAAAGCGCGACATCGAAATGGTCAAAACCTTTCGCCGCGCGATAGGAAATCGCTCTGTCCGTCCAGAGCGAAGCGTAGCACTGATGACACGCTTCGATAAGCTGTTTTTCGCCGCGCACATTCAAAATCGTGTCCTGTTGTCCGGCAAATGAAGCGTCGGGCAAATCTTCCGCCGTCGCACTTGAGCGCACTGCCACTTCAAAAGTTTTTTTGCCGATGCGCGTTCCCAGATTTTTATAAGATTCAAAAATCGCGGTTTCGACTTCTTTCGGAAAAGGCGTTTCGAGCATTAAATTTCGCGCTTCGCTGCCCGTCCGCGCCAGTTCTTCGAGATTATCAACGTCCAGATTTTTGAGAAGTTTTTGCAGCTTTTTCCGCAAGCCGCCCGTTTCCAGCAAGATTTCGTAAGCGTGGCTGGTCGTCGAAAATCCGTCAACAGAGCGAACGCCCTGCGCCGTCAATTCACGAAAGAGTTCGCCTAAAGAAGAACATTTTCCGCCGACCAGCGCGACATCATCCGCGCTGACTTCGCTTAAATCAAGGACATAAGGTTTTGAATTTTTCATTTTTTTATTCGCCACAAAAAAGCACAAAAATCACAAAAAAATCTCTCTAATTTGCGCTCATCTATATTATCCGTGATTTCAGTTTTTGTGTCTTTTGTGTCTTTTTGTGGCTATTCCAAATTAAAATCTAATAACCGCATCGGGTCCGCCTTCGACGTGAACCGTATCAACGAAACGGATGCTTTTTGAATCGCTTGTCATCACGACCGAATGCGTGCGTTTGCCCGCGCCGAAAAATCTCACGCCGCGCAGCAGCGCGCCGTCGGTCACGCCCGTCGCGGCAAAAATAATTTTCTTGCCGGGCGCGAGGTCGTTCGTGTCATAAATTTTTTCAGGGTCGTTGATGCCCATCGATTTGAGGCGTTCCATTACTTTTTCGCGCGGCGGAACTTTTGATTTATCCACGTCCAGCCTTTCGGGGTCGAAAACTAATTTCGCTTGAATTTCGCCGTTCAGACATTTCATCGCCGCCGCCGTAATCACGCCTTCGGGCGCGCCGCCGATGCCCATCAGCGCATGGATATTTGTTCCCGCCACCGCCGCCGAAATTCCCGCCGACAGGTCGCCGTCGCTAATCAGGCGAATCCGCGCTCCGGCTTCGCGGACTTCGTTAATCAACGCTCGGTGGCGCGAACGGTCAAGGCACATGACGGTTAAATCGTCAATATCGCGTCCCAAACGCCGCGCGATATTTTTCAGGTTTTCCTTAACCGGCGCGTCAATATCCACCGCGCCGCGACAACTCGGACCGACGACGATTTTGTCCATATAAATATCGGGCGCGTTTAAAAGTCCGCCGCGTTCCGCCGCCGCTAAAACCGCAATCGCGTTGTTTGCTCCCAAAGCGCACAGGTTCGTGCCTTCGAGCGGGTCAACGGCAATATCTATTTCGGGAAACGTCGCGCGGATTTCTTCGGCAAAATCGCCGCCGCCGACTTCCTCGCCGATGTAGAGCATCGGCGCTTCGTCGCGCTCGCCTTCGCCGATGACGATTCTACCGCGCATCGGCACGCTGTCCATCACTTCGCGCATCGCTTCGACCGCTATGTGGTCGCTGTGTTTGCGGTCGCCCTGTCCCATTGTTTTAGCGGATTCAATTGCCGCCGCTTCGCACACGCGCAGGAAATCGAGTGCCAATTCGCGTTCTGCCTTTTGTTTCATTTATGCTTTTCCCTTAAAATCGTGATAAGTATTTTGCAAGCATTCTATCATTTGTCTATCGTTTAATGACAAGTATAATACTTTAATAATTTGTTTTAATATTTATAGATTCAGGAGATTTATCAAAAATGACTTATATCGTGACCGAGCCTTGCATCGAATGTAAATATACCGATTGCGCGGCGGTCTGCCCCGTCGAAGCGTTTCACGAACTGCCCGACAGACTGCTTATTAATCCCGACGCTTGTATTGACTGCGACGCTTGTTTGCCGGAATGTCCGGTCGAAGCGATTTTTGCGGATATGAGCGTGCCGGAAGAATATATGGACTGGCTCGAAAAAAATAAGGAAGCCGAAAATTATCCGATTATCTCGACAAAAATTCCCGCATTATTCGGCGCAGGCTGCAAAGGTCAGCCCGAATAAATTTTATTTTCAATCGCAGCATTTTTTCAAAGACGGACTTCAAAGTTCGTCTTTTTTGTTTAACGGTAAATTTTAAAATCTTGCAGTTTTCAAAAGTTTTGTCGTAAAATAAAAAAGTCCTGTTATTTTATTTGCAGGACACCGCGCTTTTCAAACGAATTTTCAAGAAACCTTTCATCCCAGATTTTACCGGCGGCAACTTTAATATAAATACAAAAACTTCAACATAAAATATTTCCGAATAATCGCCGGAAAAACAGCTTTTCAAGCCTATAATGAATTTGGATTTTATCCAAATCACAGAAATAAAATTTAACCGACAATGCTCGACACCGCGCCGCAAAATACAATAATCAAAACGTCCGAAATTAGCGGTTCGCGGCGCAAAATTCTGGTGCTTTTCGGAACGCGCCCCGAAGCGATAAAACTCGCGCCGGTGATTCACGAATTGAAAAAGAAGTTTTTTCAAACAGTTGTCGTTTCTTCGAGTCAGCACACGGATTTACTCGCGCCTTTCCTGAAAATTTTCAGTTTAAAAACCGACTACGATTTGCGCGTGATGACGGAAAACCAAACGCCGACGCAAGTTTGCGCGCGTGTTTTGTCGTCGTTCGATGCGATTTTGGAACGCGAAAAACCGGACGCGGTTTTAGTGCAAGGCGACACGACGACCGCGCTGGCGGGCGCAATCGCGGCTTTTAATCGCCGGATAAAAGTCGGTCACGTCGAAGCCGGTTTGCGTTCGGACGATTTAAACAGCCCATTTCCAGAAGAAATAAATCGCCGGATGATTTCGCAAACGGCGACGTTTCATTTTTGCGCGACGACGCTTAATCGTGAAAATCTACTGTTGGAAAACGCGGACGAAAAAAGCATTTTCATAACCGGCAATCCGGTTGTTGACGCGCTGCATTTTATTCTTGAAAACGGGCGAACGGGCGAACGCATAAAAACTTTACTCGAAAAAACGCAAGGCTTAAAACGTATTTTGCTGACCACGCACCGGCGCGAAAGTTTCGGCGCGAAAATGAGTGTAAACTCAAAAATTCTAAGCACATTTGTCAAAGAAAACGAAGACGTTTGTCTGATTTTCCCCGTTCATCCAAACCCGCAAGTGCGGAAATGGACGGAGCGGCATTTCGTCAATCACCCGCGAATTTTTTTGATTGAACCACTCGATTATTCGGATTTCGTCGCGCTGATGAAAGCGGCTTGGCTGATTGTTTCCGATTCGGGCGGCGTGCAGGAAGAAGCACCGAGTTTGGGCAAACCGCTGCTGATTTTGCGTGAAAACACCGAGCGACCGGAAGCGATTGCGGCGGGCGCGGCAAAACTTGTCGGCGGAAATTCGCTGAAAAAATTGCTCGAAACAAATTATAATGATCAAAGCTGGATAAACTCGATTGAAAAAATCGAAAATCCGTTCGGCGACGGCAAGGCGGCGCAGAAAATCGTCGGGATTTTAGACAGCGCATTGCGTATCGAAAAACATAAAATGCGCGTTCAATAAAGATTGAACGAACGAAAATTAAAATACTAAAACCTAATTTCCGCCGGTTGCGGCAAATTTTAAAATGACTGAAAACGCGACAACTAAAAAACATCTTTTGACCGTTCTGGTCGAAGATTATTTCCATGTCGGCGCGTTTGAAAATCTGATTCAGCAGCAGAATTGGTCACGGTTTGAGCCGCGTTACGAGCAGAATACTTTGAAAACTCTGGATTTGCTTGACGAACTCAAAACTAAAGCGACGTTTTTCGTTCTCGGCTGGATTGCCGAACAAAATTCGCGCCTCGTTCGTGAAATTGTTTCGCGCGGACACGAAATCGCTTCGCGCGGTTTTTATCATCGCAGTTTACGGCATTTAACACCCGAAGAATTTCGGGAAGATTTGCGGAAAACCAATCGCGTTTTGGAAGACGCGGGCGGACAGAAAATTATCGGTTATCGCGCCGCCGAAAAATTATCCTACGAAAAAGATTCGTGGATTTTCGACGTTCTCGCGGAAGAAAATTTTGTTTACGACGCATCATTTTTGCCCGCGAAAAAAGACGAAAAACAGAAACGTTTCGCGCATCAAATTTTGGCGGACGGAAAAATAATTCGGGAATTTCCGTATTCGACGCGCAATGTCGGCGTTGCGCTTTTGCCAATTTCCGGCGGAAATTATTTCCGGCAGATTCCATACACGCTGATGCGCCGCGCCGTCGAAGATTGGACAAATCGTTACGACGAGCCGTTTATCATGTATTTTCACGTCTGGGAACTCGATGCCGCGCAGCCGCGCATCAACGCCGCTTCGCGTTACAATCGCGTTCGCCATTACCGCAAACTCTACAAAATGGAATGGATTATCAAGGAAAATCTGCAAAAATATAATTTTACAAACGCGGCGGATTTTCTCGGATTAAAAGACGAATTACAAATTACAAATTACAAATTACAAGAGAAAGAAAAACCGTCTTTAGAAATCCAAAATCCAGAATCCAAAATTCAATCTCCAATTTCGATTATTATTCCCTGTTACAACGAACAGGAAACTTTGCCGTATCTGGCAAATACTTTGCGAAATCTGGAAACTGATTTAGCGGAAAATAATTATCAAACAAATTTTATTTTTGTTGACGATAAAAGCAAGGATGAAACCTTCGATAAATTAGACAAACTTTTCGGCGCGAAAAAGAATGTGAAAATTATCCGGCACGAAATGAATCAAGGTGTCGCGGCGGGAATTATGACGGGATTAAAAGCGGCAAACACAGACATTATTTGCTCGATGGATTGCGACTGCACATACGACCCGCACGAACTCGTTAAGATGCTGCCGCTTTTGACTGAAAATGTTGATTTAGTTACCGCTTCGCCTTATCACAAAGCGGGCGGCGTGCGAAATGTTCCCGAATGGCGTTTGTTTTTATCCAAAGGCGCGTCGTTTCTTTATCGCCGCGTTTTGCGCTCAAAACTCGATACTTACACCAGTTGTTTTCGCGTTTATCGCCGCAGTTCGGTTGTTGATTTGCCGGTCGAAGAAAAGGGGTTTTTGGGTGTGGCGGAACTTTTGGGAAGGTTGGATTTAAAGGGTGGAAAAATCGTCGAATATCCGTCCGTGCTGGAAGTTCGACTATTTGGATTTTCCAAAATGAAAACCGCTCGAACAATTTTCGGACATTTAAAATTGCTCTCGCGTCTTTCAAAAATCAGACTTTTCGGGAAAACCGGAGAAATTAAAACTTCTTTACCTAAAGAGAATCTCGAAGCTCTTTCAAAAGAAGGAAAACTAGCCGCAGACGAGCGCAGATAAGCGATAAACTGCAAAATTGATTTGAATAATTACCGACTAATCCTTGCGGATTTAATCCGCGTTGCCCGCGTAAATTCGCGGCAAAAATCTTAGAATCAAACAAAAAATTAAACAAAATTTATGACACCGGCAGCAGAAAAAGAAATCGTAAAATTACCATCAGACCAGGACATTTCGGGCAGAACTTTCGGCGCGGAAGAAATCGCCGCTGTGACGGGAGTTTTGCAATCCGGCGTTTTGATTACAACCAAAGGCAAATACGGCAAACTGCTTGAAAAAAGTTTCGCCGAAAAACTCGGCGTAAAATACGCTTACGCCTGCAATTCCGGTTCAGCCGCCGTGCATACGGCAATTGCCGCGATAAATCCGAATCCGGGCGACGAAATCGTGACGACTTCGATTACGGATATGGGCGCGCTGACACCGATTATTTTTCAGGGCGCGATTCCGGTTTTCGCGGACGTTGACCCGAAAACTCTGAACGTCACAGCCGAAACAATCGAAAGGGTTTTGTCAGACAAAACCAGAGCGATTATCGTTACGCATCTTTTCGGAAACCCGTGCGAAATGCAGGCGATTATGGAACTTGCGGATTCAAAAAACATTCCGGTTATCGAAGACACGGCGCAAAGTTTTCTTGCGATGTGTGACGGAAAATACGCCGGAACTATCGGAAAAATCGGCGCGTTTTCGTTTCAGCAGGGCAAACAAATGACGACCGGCGAAGGCGGAATCGTCGTCACAAACGACGAAGCAATTGCGCGTCGAATGTATCTTTTTATCAACAAAGCGTGGGGTTACGGCGACCAGAATCCAGACCATTATTTCGCGTCCTTAAATTACCGGATGACCGAACTGCAAGCCGCCGTCGCGTATGAACAGTTGAAAAAATTAGACTTTTCAGTTTCGCAGCGTCAGAAAATGGCGCGGCTTTTGGACGAAAAAATTGCTGATATTGACGGCATCGAAAGTTATAAACCGGCGGAAAATTCGACGATGACTTATTGGAAATTCTGTTTAAGAGTGGACGATGCGAAAATCGAAGACGGCGCGGTCGGGCTTTCAAAAGCGTTGAAAACTTATGATGTTGCTTCCGCGCCGCGCTATGTCGTCAAACCGGCTTATAAATGTCAGATTTTCCGTGACCAAAACACATTCGGCGATTCGCATTATCCGTTTAATCTGGCGCGTCCCGAAGCGGTTGATTACAACGACGATAATTTTCAGGGAACAATTAAAGGCTTGCACGACGTTCTCGTGCTGCCGATTAACGAAAAATACGAGGAAAAACACATCGAATTTTTAGCCGATTCAATCCGTGAAGCGGTTGCACAGGTCAGAAAATAATTTACAGGGATGAAGGAGATAAAAGAGATAAGAAAGGATAAAAATCAATTCTTAAAATCCCCGGTATCCCCTTAATCCCTGTAAATTTCTTTTTAAGAATATGAAAAAACTTAAATTCGCACTTATCGGAACGGGCGGCATCGCCCAAACTTACGCGCAGGCATTTCAAACGAGCGACTGCTGCAAACTCGTCGCGGTTGCCGACATCAATCAAGATTCGGCGAAAGCGTTTGCCGAACCGTTCGGCGCAAAATCTTTTAGCGATTACAAAACTTTAGCCGAAAGCTCGGAAATTGACGCGGTAATTATTTCTACGCCGCCGAATTCGCATCTCGAAATTGCGACGTATTTTATGAATCGCGGCGTAAATGTTTTGTGCGAAAAACCGCTCTGTCTGTCCGTGTCGGAAGCCAAAAAAATGATTGAAACGGCGGAAAAAGCGGACGTTGTTTTCACGATGGCGACGAAGTTTCGCTACTGCGCGGATGTCGTCAAAGCGAAGGCGATTCTCGCATCCGGCGTTCTCGGCGAAGTCGTCCAGTTTGAAAATGCTTTTACGGCAAAGGTTGATATGTCGAAGCGTTGGAACTCTGACGCGGAAGTTTCCGGCGGCGGCGTTTTGATGGATAACGGCACACATTCGGTTGATATTATTCGTTATTTTTTAGGCGCAATCACGGATGTTCTCGCGCTCGAAACTTCGGGAACGCAAAATTTATCGGTTGACGAAAACGTAAAATTGCTGGCGAAAACCGAAAACGGCGTGGCGGCGAGCGTTGATTTGACTTGGGGAATCAACAAGGAATTGCCGAATTTCATCAGCGTTTTCGGCACAAACGGCAGCCTGCACATCGGCTGGCGCGAATCGAAATACAAACTTAATTCGTCGCCCGATTGGACAATTTTCGGCACAGGCTACGACAAAGTTCAGGCTTTCCGCGCAAAAATCGAAAACTTTCGCAACGCGATTGTTGACGGCGAAGAACTTTTGACAAAACCCGCAGACGCGCTCGCGTCCGTCGAAGTCATCGAAGCAGCGTATAAATCTTTGAATCAAAATCTGTGGCAGAAAGTTGTTGAAAAAATGATGATAGTAGAACGATGATAAAAATATTTGAAAATAAGATTTACCGAAGAATATTGGCAATTCTTTCTTTTGCCTGCTTTATGTTAAGTCTTATTATTCATTTATTCTCCGTTTTCGGAATAAACATTATCAAAAACGAATTTTTCTATTTCTACTTTCAGGTTCTTATGTTTATTCCTTTTGGAGCAATGGTCGGAATTTCTCAACCGCAATTTGAACTTTACAAACAGACTGATGAAAATAATTATCAAAAGTGGTTTTTTTTATTCATTCCGAAATGGATTAAATATGCCGTTTATGTTCTAGGAATTTATATCATATTAAATTTTGCTTTGTGTCTGCCAATGATTTCTACGGTCCAAGCTGAAGTCTTAAACGGCAAATATGTATTGCTTCCGATTAAAAGCGAGGTTTTGCCTGAAAAAGTTATTCGAGAAATTTCGGAACAGGAATACGAATGGCGAAAATCCTATGACACAAGAGCAATGTCAGGTTTCTGGATGGGATTTTATTTAATGCCTGCGCTTTTTTTCTGGTATGAAAGAAAAAAGTCAAATTGGTCAGCAAGTCCAAATGTAAAAAATGCTTAAAATTCACCCGACAGCAATCATCGAAGAAAACGTAAAAATCGGCGAAGGCACGAGCGTTTGGGACAATGTGCATATCCGTCACGGCGCGAAGATTGGCGAAGAATGCATCGTCGGCGAAAAGAGTTATGTCGCTTACGACGTTCGCATTGGAAACCGCGTGAAAATCAACGCGATGGTTTATATCTGCGCCGCCGTGACAATCGAAGATGGCGTGATGATTTCCGCTGCGACAACTTTTACGAACGACCGTTTCCCGCGTGCGACTTTTCCCGATTTAAAAACTTTGCGCCCAAGCGAACCTGACGAACACACTTTGCCGACGCTCGTGCGGGAAGGCGCGACCATCGGCGCAGGCTGCACAATCGGCAATGATTTAGAAATCGGACGCTGGGCAATGGTCGGAATGGGTTCGGTCGTTACGAAATCAGTTCCCGATTTTCATTTAGTTTTAGGTTCACCCGCTCGAAGCGTCGGCGCGGTCTGCAAATGCGGGCAGCTTTTTCATCGCTTTTCGGCGGAAGATGCGGAAGAATTTGAAACGAAGTGTTCGATTTGCGATTTGAAATACGAGATTAAGAAACTTAAAGTGAGCGAGAAACATCTATCATAATGTTTGGGAGAAATTATGAAGAAATTTGTTCTGGTCGCGCTCGTTTGTTTTTGCTTTGGTTTAAATGTTTTTGCTCAGGCGAAAATTAAAGTTTTGAAATATGAAATACCAAGAAATTCGCTAGCCGCTGCCGCACTCGGATTAAAAGGTGAATTCTTTGTTGATGTAAAAATAGACAAGAATGGAAAAGTTATTTCGACAGATGTTGAAAAAGTTCACCCCATATTGAGAAAGCCAATAGAAGAAGCGGCTAGTAAATGGCTTTTTTCTGCTGATAAAAATTTGGAAGAAAGAGCGGTGAAGATAATTTTTGAATATAGAATCAAAAACAACAACGACAGAAAAAATAATTATAAAGACTCAAAAATAAAAATTAGTTTCAAAAAGCCTTATCGTCTCATAATCTCGTCAACGGTTTATCCAAGGATTGATGTCTAACAATCAAACAAAATCAGTCGCCATCATCGGAAGCGGTTTTCTCGGTTTGACGCTCGCTTTGCGTCTTAGCGAGGCGGGCGCGAAAGTTACCGTTTTTGAAAGCGCGCCGGAAATCGGCGGATTGGCGAGCGCGTGGCAAATCGGCGATATTGTTTGGGACAAACATTATCACGTAACGCTTTTGTCCGACGCTTTTACGCGAAAAATTGTCGAAGAAATCGGTTTAAAAGACGAATTCAATTGGGTTGAAACAAAGACGGGATTTTACTCAAACGACAAACTTTTTTCGATGTCGAACACACTCGAATTTTTAAAATTTCCGCCGCTTGATTTGGTTTCTAAAATTCGTCTGGGCGCGACGATTTTTTACGCTTCGCGCGTGAAAGATTGGAAGGCACTGGAAAAAATTTCGGTCGAAGATTGGCTGACGAAACTTTCGGGTAAAAAAACATTTGAAAAAATGTGGAAGCCGCTTCTCAAAGCGAAATTGGGCGAAGCCTACAAGGAAACTTCCGCCGCGTTTATCTGGGCGACGATTCAAAGGATGTATGCGGCGCGAAATTCTGGATTAAAGAAAGAAATGTTCGGCTACGCGCGCGGCGGTTATGCCAAAGTTTTGGCGAAATTTGGCGGACATTTGATAGAAAAAGGTGTTGAAATTCGCCTGAATTCGCGCGTCGAAAAAATTGAAAAAACGGAAAACGGAAAATGGAAAATAGAAAATGTCGGGAAGTCGAAAAATGAAGTTGCCAAACAAGTTTCGGCAGTTGGAAATTCTTCATTTTCCGCTTTCCATTTTCCATCTTCCGTTGAAAAAGAATTCGATTCCGTGATTTTAACCTGCCCGTCGAACGTCGCCGCGAAAATCTGCCCGCAATTGACGGAAACGGAAAAAGCGAAACTCGAAAACATCAAATATCAAGGCATCGTCTGCGCTTCGGTTTTGATGAAAAAATCTCTCTCCGATTTTTACGTGACAAACATCACGGACGAAACTCCGTTCACGGGAATTATCGAAATGTCCGCGCTGGTTGATAAACGGGAATTCGGCGGAAACGCGCTGGTTTATCTGCCGAAATATGTCGCGCCGGACGACGAGTTGTTTGAAAAAACTGATGCGGAAATCGAAGAAATATTTTTATCGGCTTTAGAAAAAATGTATCCGCATTTCGATAAAAAAGATGTCGTCGAATTTAAAGTTTCACGGGTTCGACAAGTTTTTCCGTTGCCGACTTTAAATTATTCGGTGAATGTTCCGAACGTAAAAACTTCGCTCGAAAATGTTTTCATCGTCAATTCGGCGCAGATTACAAACGGGACTTTAAACGTCAACGAGACAATTCAGCTTGCCGAAAAAACAGTCGCGCAAATTCTCAACTGATTTTAATGAAATCGAAAAAGTTAAATTTACTGCCGCCGGACGCGCTTGTTAAAACCGGCGATGTTGACCACGCCGATTGGAATCACAAGCCGATTTTAGGCGCGATTTCGCGGGCGCGATTTCATTTAATTAAAAAACTTTTAGGTGAAAGACGTGGTGAAAAATTGCTGGAAATTGGTTACGGAAGCGGCGTATTTTTGCCGGAACTTTCAAAATACGCAGACGAGATTTACGGCGTTGACGTTCATCACGAACAGGAAAAAGTTGCGAAAACGCTCGCAAAATTTGGCGTAAAAGCCGAACTCGTTTCCGGCGGCGCGGAAAAAATAATTTGGCAAAATGACTTTTTCGATTCGGTCGTCGCCGTCAGCGCGCTCGAATTCGTCGCCAATTTGGATTTGGTTTGCGAAGAAGTAAAAAGAATTCTCAAACCTGCGGGAAGTTTTTTCGTCGTCACGCCGGGCGCGTCGCCGCTGCTCGATTTCGGTTTGAAAATTTTAACCGGAAAAAGCGCGAAAAAAGATTTTGCAGACCGCCGCGAAATAATTTTGCCGACGCTTTATAAACATTTCGACGTGAAAAAAGAACTCGCTTTTCCAAAATACGGCAGTTCGTTTGTCAAACTTTACACCGCGCTCGAATTACAGCCGAAGTCTTAATTTTCTGCTATATTTTGAGTAGCGATTCCGCGATTTCAGAATGAAAAAAACAATTGCCAGTTTGTCTTTAGACCTCGATAACAAATGGTCGTATATGAAAACGCACGGCGATGCGGGATGGGAAAATTTCCCGACGTATCTCGATGTCGTCGCGCCACGCGCTTTGAATTTTTTAAAAGAAAGAAATTTGAACATCACATTTTTCATCGTCGGGCAGGACGCGGCGCGCGCAGAAAATTCGGATGCGATTCGGCAAATTGCGGACGCGAAACACGAAATCGGAAACCACAGTTTTAATCACGAACCGTGGCTGCATCTTTATTCAAAACAGGAATTGATTGACGAATTTGAAAAAACGGAAAACGCTCTGGAACAAGTTACAGGGCAAATTCCGAAAGGTTTTCGCGGTCCCGGATATTCGCTCTCGCCGACCGTTTTAGAAGTTTTAGCCGAGCGAAATTATGAATACGACTGCTCGACTTTGCCGACGTATATCGCGCCGCTTGCGAGAGCTTATTACTTTTTCAAATCGCCCGAAATGCCGGAAGAAGAACGCGAAAAACGCAAAAAACTTTTCGGGAAGTTTTCCGACGGATTTCAATCTCTAAAACCTTATAAATGGCTAGTCGGCGAAAAAAGTTTGGTGGAAATTCCGGTCACGACGCTTCCGATTTTCAAAACGCCGATTCACGCAAGTTATGTAATTTATCTTTCGACGTTTTCGCGCATTGCGGCGAAAATTTATTGGAAAATGGCGATTGAAATGTGCAAACGGTCGGGAACGCAGTTGAGTTTATTACTGCATCCGCTCGATTTTCTATCGGGCGAAGACGCACCGGAACTGAAATTTTTTCCGGCGATGAATTTGCCGGTCGAGGAAAAGCTGGAATTTCTCGGCGAGATTTTAGACGCTTTCGGCGAGAATTTTGAAATCGTTAATCTGCGCCGCCACGCGCAAAAAGCGGCGGAAAATAATTTGCCGACGGTCGAGGCGAATTCAAAGGCGTGAAAAATTTCAAAGACAATTTTTATTTGCAATATGCCCTTCTTTTAGCGGCGGCGTTTTTGTTCGTCGGCAAGCCCGTTCCATACAGCAACGAATCCAGCTATTTGCTGCGGCTGATTAAAGTTTATCACCCGCAATTTTTACTCAATGATTTAACTTTTTCCGCGCCCGCCAACGAACATTGGCTTTTTGACCATCTTTTCGGACTACTGACTTTCGTTTTTTCAATCGAATTTATCGGCTGGATTGGCAGAATCGGCTGCTGGGCGATTTTGCTTTTCGCCCTTGTGCGGCTCGGAAGGCATTGGAAAATTCCGTTGTGGATGATTACGGTTTCGATTTTTTTGTGGCTTTGCGGCGGGCAATCAATCGTCGCCGACGAATGGATTATCGGAGTTTTTGAAGCGAAATGCGTCGCTTATGTTTGTTTATTGTTCGCGCTCGACGGGTTTTGTAATGAACGGGAAATTTATCCGGCGATTTTGCTCGGCTTGAGTTTTAGTTTTCATCCGGCGGTCGGTTTGTGGGCGATTCCGGCGGTCATTCTGGCGTTGGCGTTTTGCCGTCGGGATTTTGTCAGAATAATAAAAATTACAATTATCGCCGGAATTTTTTCGCTCGCCGGATTAGTTCCTTTGCTTTCGAGCGTGATAGCCGATAATCCTAGTTCTGCCGACGATTGGAAATTTGCGGTCTTGGTCGGCTACCCGTTTCATTTCGACCCTTTTTCGTGGGCGAAAAGCAGCATTATTTTAGTGTTTCTTTTACTGGCTTTTTGTTTGGTTTTTTATCATCGAAACAAACCTGAGAGAGCGGAAAAATTCTTACTCGCGTTTTTGTCCGTGCTGTGTGTCTTTTTTTCAGCCGGAATTATTTTACGAGCGTTCGGGCAATACGAATTATTGCGGTTTATGCCAGCGAGACTTTTTCCGGTGTTCGCGCCGCTGTTTTTTCTGTTCACGCTGGCGAAAGCCTATCGACAAAAAGTATTCGTGCCGCCTGTCACGCTCTTGATGCTAATCGGGTTCGTCTGTCTGCTCGGTTGGGAAAGTCCGATTTCCAGAGGCTTTATGCAAATTCAGCAGACGGCAAACTATTGGCGTTCCGGCAGAGACGGGGCTGCCGAATCGTTTGTCTGGCTGAAAAATAATACTCCGAACGGGACGATTGTCATCTCGCCGCCTTGGAGAAATGATTTTTGGTATTTGTCCGGGCGCGCGCAAATTGTCAGTTATATTTACGCGCCAATTTCAAATTTGCGCGAATGGCGGGAGCGTTTGAATTTATTGATTGGAAACGCGCCTGCGGAAAAAGGATTGCGGGATGTAAAAGAAATGAAGATTTTTTACAATAATCTACCGGCTGAAAAAATTATCGAAATTTCCGCAGAATACAAAGCTCGATATATTGTCACCGAAGGCGAATATGATTTTCCGCTGGTGTTTAAAAGCGGAACATATAAAATCTATCGGTTGCCCGCGCCGTCTGACTTAGTTTTGTAAAGTGCTGCGGCAATAAATTTCAGGAGTTTTTTAAGAATTGTCGAAAAAATATATTTGGTGGAGGCGGCGGGAATCGAACCCGCATCCAAGAGTTGCGACCAGTAGAATCTACACGCTTAGTCGAGTTCACTTCTATGTTCGCTTTTGATAAGTAAATGAACCGACAAGACCTTATCAAAAGCTAGCCTGACTAACGTTTCGCTCGCTTTCGCAGACGGGGAAAGCGACCTAGCTTGAACTGTTGTTATGCTTCAATCGGTCGCTTCAAGCTGACTTCCGTTGAAACACTTGTGGCTAAAATTAATTAGGCAGCAAGAGCTAATTCTTGATTAGCATTTGTTTTTCGCTTGGTGTTTTAACGAGCTAACAAGCAAGCCCGACGTGCATCCAAAGATCTATACAAACCCCTGTCGAAGCCTGTCGCCCCCAAAAGTCGAGGAAAGCAATTCTACGTTATTTTGACGGGAAATGACAATCGAAAGTTGTCCGTTTCACTTTATTTTCCGAACGCCTTTAGAACTTCGTCGGCGTGTTCGGAAACATTAACTTTGTCGAAAATTTTCTGAATCTTTCCCTGCTCGTCAATCAAAAAAGTTTTTCGCAAAACGCCCGTATATTTTTTGCCATACATTGATTTTTCGCCGTAAACGTCGTAGTCATTAACGATTTTTTTATCGGTGTCGGCTAAAAGCGTAAAAGGCAAATTGTATTTCGAGATAAATTTCTGATGCGACTGCGCGTCGTCGGTTGAAACTCCCAAAACTCTGATATTTTTTTCAGAAAATTCGTTGTGCGAATCGCGCAAACTGCACGCTTCTTTTGTGCAGCCGGGCGTGTCGTCTTTCGGATAAAAATACAAAACCACTTTTTGCCCGCGCAAATCCGACAGCTTCACTTCGTTGCCGTTTTCGTCTTTCGCCGCGAAATCCGGCGCGGCATCACCTTCTTTTAACATATTTTCCCTTCTGAAAAATTTCGGCGAAAGACGAAAATATCTTTCGCCGAAATTTTAATTTTTAAATTGTAAATCGCAGGTTTTAGTTTGGCTTATCTAGGATACGATTGGCAACAGGCGAGAGATAATTTCCAAAACTGAAAATATCTGTAAAACCTCTCCGGTCGCGTTCAAAAATAAATCGTTAATCAAAACATAAAATTTTTCGCTTTTCATCTGCCGATTTTCATTTACCATTTACCATTTACCATTTGCAATTAACAAAATCGTGAACGCAATTCTGACTATAACTGAAATTACCGGCAAAATCTGGAAGCTCGATTTAAACCCCGAAAAGATTTATTCCATCGGGCGGGCAAAAGATAACCAGATTGTTCTAAACGACCAGCGCGTTTCGCGGCATCACGCCCTCCTTCGCCGTGAAGGTTTCAATTTCAAAATAATTGACGGTTATTCGGAAGGCGGCGAGATTCGACGCAGCGTCAACCGCGTCTTTGTCAACGGTTTGCCCGTTTTTGAAAAGATTTTAATGAACGGCGACCGCATTATGATTGGCGCGAGCCAGATTTCCTTTACTAGAAATCTTCCGCAGCCGCCGGAAATCTCCAAAGATTCTTTCATAGAGCCTGCCGGAAAACTGCCCCCAATTCCCGAAAAGGTTATCTACAACGACCAGCCGCTCGGACACACGCAGCTTTTGCTTTCGGCAAGCGAAATTATAGGAAAACATTCAAATATCTCAATTGAAACCAACCTCGCTACGCCCGAAGAAATCAAGGAATTACGTCGTAAAGCTAAGGTTTTAGAACTACTTTACGAACTCTCGAAAACGCTTGGCACGGTCTTTGACTTGAAGGAAATTTTCGCCCGCGCGACGGATTTGATTTTTCGCGGAACGCCTGCCGAAAGAGTCGTCGCGCTGATTGCCGACGAAAGCGCGGACGGAAAAATTCTGGAATACAGCCTGAATCCGATTGCCGTCAAATCGCGCGACGAAAATCTCGAAAACCTGACGGAAAAATTGACGATTTCGCGGACGATTACGCAGAAAGTGATGCGCGAAAAAGTCGCTTTGTTGTCGCAGGACGCGCGCAGCGATAAACAATTTTCCGGTTCGGAATCAATCGTTTCGCAAGGAGTGCGCTCGACAATCTGCGCTCCGTTGCTGACTGAAACGGGCGTTCACGGCGTGGTTTATGCCGACCGTTTCGACCCGTTTGCAGAGTTTAGCTCGGACGATTTGGAACTTATCAGCGCGGTCGCGGCGCAGACGGCAATCGTCGTCGAAACCGTCAAAGCGCATACGAGATTAGCGCGCGAAGAAGTGGCGCGGGCAAATTACAGCCGTTTTATGCCCGAATATGTTGTTAAGCAATTGCTCGAAAATCCGAATTCGTTCCGGCTTGGCGGCGTTAATCAGACGGTAACCGTTTTGTTCGCTGATATTCGAGGCTTTACGGCATTTTCGGAAAATGAAAAACCCGAACGAGTGGTCGGTTTGTTGAATCGTTATTTCAGCGCGATGTCTGAGATAATTTTCGCGCACGGCGGAACGCTCGATAAATATATCGGCGATGGTTTAATGGCGATTTTCGGCGCGCCGACAGCAACCGAAACGGACGCGAAAAACGCTCTGGAAGCGGCAATCGAAATGCAGGAAAAACTTATCGGATTAAACGATGAACTTAAAATCGAAGGTTACAATCCAATCGGTATCGGCATCGGATTGCACACGGGCGAAGCGACCATCGGTTATATCGGTTCGGATAAACGCAGCGAATACACGGCAATCGGCGACACGGTTAATCTGGCGGCGCGGCTCGAACAAAACGCCAAAGCCGAACAAATTTTAATCAGCGAAGCCACTGCGCGGGCGTGTCATTGCGAAGAATTTTCGCTGAAACCGCTGGAGCCTTTGCAGGTCAAAAATCGCTTGCAGCCGGTTTCAATGTTTGAAGTAAAATGGAATTAAGGTAAAATTAGCCGCTGAAATAATTCGGACAATTTCACTTTCCCCGAATAAAAAAGTTCGATTTATTTAAGATGTTTTTGTTAAAATTAAAGAGCCTCTATGATGGGAATTAAGTCGCTAAAAAATCTTGTCACGGATTCGATGGCAATTGATATGGGAACGGCAAACACGATTATCGCCGTCAAAGGACGCGATGTCGTGCTGGACGAACCGACGCTGGTCGCCGTCAACGAATTGACCGAAGAAATCGTCGCTTACGGGCAGGAAGCCGCCGATATGCAGGGACGCGAAGGACGCGATGTCGTCGTGATTGCGCCTTTGACGGGCGGCGTGGTTGCAGATTTTGAACGCACCCGAAAAATGCTCGCTCATTTCGTCCAGAAAGCGAAATCCGGCGGCTCGCAAGTTTCGCGTCAAGCCGTGATGAGTATGATTGGCGAGGCGACGCACGTCGAACAGCGCGCGCTTCTTAATGCGGCGGAAGAATCACACATCGGCAAAGTTTTTATGATGGAAGAAGGTTTGGCGGCGGCGTTTGGAGCGGGCGTTGACCCGCGCGACAAACGCGCTTCGGCAGTCATTGACATCGGCGCAAGCACGACCAATATCGCCATTATCGCCAAAGGAAATGTCGTTCATTCGCGCTCGGAGCGAATCGGCAGCAACGACATTAACGACGGTCTGGCAAATCATATTCGTCGTCATCGGGGCTTGCAAATCGGTGACGAAACAACCGAAAAACTGAAAACCGATTTCGCTTCGGCAGTCGTGCCGGAAAAATTGGGGAAATCTACAATGGTTCGCGGGCGCGACGTGCAGACGGGAAGTCCCGGTGCGGTTGAAATTACGGCGGGCGAAATTTATCCAGTGGTCGAAGGCGTTATTCGCCGCGTCGCACTGATGATTAGTGACGCTTTAACTGAACTCCGACCGGAAGTGGCGGCGGACATCTTTGACCGCGGAATTGTTTTGACCGGCGGCGGCGCGCTTTTTAACGGCATCGACCAGTATCTTCGCGGCATCGTCAATCTTCCCGTGCTGCTTTCCGACGAACCGCGTTACGCGACCGTGCGCGGGCTGCTGAAAATGTTTGACGAGCCGGAACTTCTCGAGCGAGTTTCGCGCAATGAACCAAACGTTCTGCATAACGCCGAAGTTCCGTTTGAAGCGTAGCGAAACTTTTAGAATTGATGAATACGGGATTCTTCTCTTTGTGGAAGCTCGGGGGGAGGGGAGGGGGTTGTTTTGTGCGGGTTCTTCGCTTAGGGTTGTCTACTTCCGAGAAGAGGGGAGGGGGGGG
>JBPCRW010000276.1:0-9717 GCA_050996405.1 Pyrinomonadaceae bacterium
TTTATCTGGCAACGGACGAAAATCTCGGCGTGCGAAAAGTTGCCGTTAAAACCGTGCGGCAGGATTTGTTAAATTCCGAAGATTTGCAGGAAGGCGAAGCGATTGCGCGTTTCGAGCGTGAAGCGCGGTCGGCGGCTTCCGTTTCGCACCCGCATGTGGTGGACGTGACGGATTTCGGCAAAACGGCGGACGGCGTTTTTTATCTCGTGATGGAATATGTCGAAGGCGAAACTCTGCATCGTCTGCTGCGCCGCGAAGGAACTTTGACGGTTAAACGCGCCGTCAATCTTTTAAAACAAATTGCCGAAGGCGTGGAAGCCGCGCACGAAGCCGGAATTCTGCACCGCGATTTAAAACCCGCAAACATTTTTATCACCAAAAAACGCAAAACGGGCGAAGACGGTTATGTCAAAGTCGGCGATTTCGGTCTGGCGAAAATCGTTAATCAAACTGTGACGGACATTAGTGCAAACACCGCGCCCGCTTCGCGCGGAATTATCGGCACGCCCGAATTTATGTCGCCCGAACAAATGCAGCCCGAACTCGGCATCGACGTTCGCGCCGACGTTTACGCGCTCGGCACGATTGCGTATTTAATGCTCGGCGGCAGAACTCCGTTTGTCGGCGATATGATGCAGCTTGTGATGCAGAAAATTATGAACGCGCCGCCGCCGCTTTCAAGTTTAAGGTCGGACATTCCGCCGGAAGTCGAACGCGCCGTAATGCGCGCGCTCGAACGCGAGCCGGAAAAACGCCCGAACACAGTTTCCGACTGGATTTCCGAACTCGAAAACGCAGCCGGAAACGTTTCGCAATCCGAACCGAGCGGAAATTCAAGATTGATAATTATGTCTCCGGTCGGCGCGGAAGTTTATGTGGACGACGAGCGAAAGGGAAGCGTCGGAAGTTCCGGCAGATTGATTTTGACAGGAATTCCGGTTGGAAATCACATTCTGCGCGTTTCAAAACCCGGCGAAAAAGATGACGAACGGGTCATCGAAATTCGTGAAGAAACAAACGAACAGGTGATTCAAGCGCAATTAAAATCTATGCGGCAGGGAAGCCAGCCCTCGTCGTCGCAGGGAAGTCAAAGCGGCGCGGCGCAATCGAGCGTGATGCCGGGAATCGTCGGCTGCGCCCGCTGCAACGCGCGTTTTGCCGAAGGCGTAAAATTTTGCGGGCGATGCGGCAGCACGAGTTTCGCGCGTATCAGTCCGGCGGAAGATTCGCAATCGTTTAGTTGCCCGCGTTGTTCGGCGAGCCTTTCGTCGTCCACCAAATTCTGCGGGCGGTGCGGTTTGAATATCGAACCAAAACCGTCACGTCAAACAAGCCCGCCGGTTGGTTTTCGTTCCAATTATCCGGTCGGCAATCCGGCTTCGGTTCAGAGAGTTTGCCCGCGCTGCAACGCGGCGTTTCCGCCGAATATAAAATTTTGCGGGCGGTGCGGCACGGGTCTTAACGCTTAAAGTGTAATTAAAGTATAATACGTCTGATTCTGAAATTCCGATTTTCCGAGCGAGGATATTTGCGTGAAAATTTGCCCGACCTGTCATCAAACTTACACGGATGATTCGCTGAATTTTTGTCTGAACGACGGCAGCACTCTGCAAGCGCAAGCCGCGCGCGACGAGCCGCCGCCGACTGTGTTTATGAATCAGCCGCGGACGACCAATCCGCAATATGCGGACGAAACTAAATGGGGAAACGCGCCCGTCGGCAGTTGGCAAAATCCGTCGCCGATGCAGAATCAACCGTTTGCGCTTTCGTCTTTTCCTCAAAGTCCGAATCAAACCGTCCCGACGCTGGCACTGGTGTTCGGTATTTTAAGTCTGATTTTGATTTGCTGCTACGGCGGGTTTTATTTCGGCATCGCGGCGGTAATTTTGGGTTACATCGGAATGAACAATGCGAATAACGATTCGGCGCAATACGGCGGCAAGAACTTGGCGATTGCCGGAATGATTTGCGGCGCGGCAAGTTTTGTGATTGCGCTGTTGATTGTTTTGATAGCTATAATCGGAAGTATTCACTAGACAAGCGGCGTATAAATTTTTCGGTTATAATTAAAAATACTTCAAGCAAATGCGAGTAACATTGCGCGTGATTGCGGGTCCGCATACGGGACGCGCTTTCACGTTTGAACAGCACGAAACTTTTTTAATCGGACGCAGCGAGACGGCGCATTTCTGCCTGCCCGAAGACCGTTTTTTTTCGCGCAATCACTGTATCTTAGAAATCGCGCCGCCGCAGATTTTTCTGCGTGATTTAGGTTCGACCAACGGAACTTATGTCAACGGTCAGCGCGTCGAAAGTATTTATCTGAAAAGCGGCGACCATATTCAGGGCGGCGAAACCGCGCTGGCAGTTGAGGTAACGACTGATTCGCCGACGGATTTTTCTTCGCGGATAAAACAAACGCGAAACGCGCAAATAAATTCGGTCGTGCCGTCGGTTGTAACGATTCAATGTCTTAACTGCGGAATCCTTGCCAAGACGGAAGCCTCGCGCCCCGATGCCAAACTTTCTTACGTTTGCGACGATTGCCGCGAAAAACTGAAAAAAAATCCACAGCCGATTCCGAATTATCAGATGATTCGCCTGCTCGGACAGGGCGGAATGGGCTGCGTGATGCTGGCGCGCGCCGAATCTGACGGGCGCGCCGTCGCCATTAAAACTCTGCTGCCGGAAGTCGCCGTTAGCGAGCAGTCACTTAAAAGATTTACGCGCGAAATCGAAGTGGCGGCGAGTCTCAAACATCCAAACATCGTCGGCTATCTCGAACACGGAACGCATAACGGAATTGTTTATCTCGTCACGGAATATGTCGGCGGAATGGATGCCGCGAAACTTGCCAAAGAGCGCGGCGGACGACTCGATTACCGCGAAGTCGTGAAAATTATCGAGCAGACTTTAGCCGCGCTTGATTTCGCGCACAGCTTAGGTTTTGTTCACCGCGACATCAAGGAACAGAATATTTTGGTTGACGGAGATTATCCGAATTATATTGCGAAGCTGACGGATTTCGGATTGGCGAAAAGTTTCAAACAAACCGGAATGAGCGGCGTGACGATGGTTGGAGATGTGGCGGGAACAATTGCTTATATGCCGCCCGAACAAGTCCGAGATTTTAAAGACGTGCAGCCGCCCGCCGACATTTACGCGATTGGAATGACGGCATATACTTTGATGACCGGCACGCACGCGCTCGACATCAGCCCGCGCGCCGGAATCGCCGAAACCGTCAAAGCGATTTTTGAAAAACCGATTGTGCCGCTTTTCATTCGCAATTCCGAAATTCCCAATTCAATTGCGTATGTGATTGAAAAAGCGATTGCCAAAGAGCCGGAAAATCGCTGGCGCACGGCGGGCGAAATGCGCGAAGCACTGCTGCGGGCTGTAAGCTAACATCAAATCGGACTAAGAATTTTCAACGCACAAATGCACAGGCGCGGGGCAAGTGGAAAATGGAAAATCGTTTTCAAATTTTCCATTTTCCATTCATAAAGTTCGCGTCACTTTTGAAAGCGAGCGCGGCGCGTCCGGGTTAATGCCTTTCACCTGCGCCAGCAGCGCGGCGAAAAGCTGCGCGGGAATGATGAACGGAATCGGCGATAAAAATTCATCAATGTCTTTCGGCATTCGCAGAGCGCGCGATGAAAGCGAAGCGATTTTTTCGTCGTTCGTGATTGCGAAACTGTCGGCGTGAAGTTCTCGCAGGCGATTCAATAAATCGAGACTGCCTTGCTGCGTCACGCCCTGCGGCGCGAATAAAATTACCGGAAAACGGCGTTCGACAATTGCTAGAGGTCCGTGAAAAAAGTCTGCGGACGAAAATCTTTCGGCGACAACGTAACAGGTTTCCATTAGTTTTAAAGCGAGTTCGTAAGAGTTCCCGTAATTCATTCCGCGCCCGACGACGACGCAGTTTTCCATAAAAACGTAGCGTTCGACCAGCGTTTCGACTTCGCTTTTAAGCTGCAAAACCTGGTCGCAAAAATTCGGAATTTTTTCAAACTCGATTTTCTTTTCGCCGAGCGCGTTTGCCAGCAAATAAAAATGCAGCATTTGACCTGTATAAGTTTTCGTCGCGGCGACCGATTTTTCTTTTCCGGCGTGAATCAGCAAAGTCTCGTCGGCAATTTTCGCCATCGAAGAATTTGCTTCGTTGGTAATTCCGATGGTGAACGCGCCGGACGATTTCGCCGTTTCCAAAACGGTGTTAATATCCGTGCCTTCGCCCGACTGCGAAACGCCGATGACGGCGGCGCGGCTTAATTTCGGCTTCGCGCCGTAAAGCGTGTAAACCGACGGCGCGGCGAGCGAAACGGGAATTCCCGTCGTCACTTCGAGCAGATAACGACCGAACAGCGCGGCGTTATCGGAACTTCCGCGTGCGACAAGAACAATCAAGTCAACATCTTTTTCGCGTAAAAACTTTCCGAGTTTTTTAATTTTTGCGCGTTCCGCCTGAATCGTGCGTTCCAGCACGACGGGTTGTTCGGCAATTTCTTCGAGCATTAAAGACATAAAATAAAATTAGCGATTCCTTTTTGAAAAAAATAATCCGAGCAAAAAGCCGAAAGCCGAGCCGACCATCAAATTTAAGACGGATTTTTCAGCCGGAGCTTTTTCCGATTGTGTTTTTTTAGACAAATTATTTGCAGGTTGCGCGGCTGGCAAATCGTTTTTCACCGGCGGCGATAAAGCCAAACTTATCGGAGAGATTATATTGTCAGCCGGTTTAGTTTTAGCCAAAACAGGCGATGCCGAAACTGCGGGCGGAGTTTGATTAGCGGCTTGTTTCGCGTTACTTTTATCGGTTGTTTTTTCTTCGGAAACTGCTTTCTCTCCGGCATCTTTTTCAAATTTGCCGACCGAAAATTCGTCCAGAATCGCGTTTATCGTGCCGCCGATTAAAATAACTAGAGCCGTCAAATAAAGCCACAGCATCAAGATAATTATTGCGCCGAGCGAGCCGTAAGTTTTGGCGTAAGAATCAAAATATTGCAGGTAAATACCGAAACCCTTTGAAAGCAAAACCCACAAAATAATGCTGACAATCGCGCCCGGCGTAATCCATCTCCAGTTAGCCGGAGGATGATTTGGAACAAGATTGTAAAGCAATTCAAAAGTGAACATTAGAAGAATTAAAACTACTAAAAATGAAAGAATGCCCAAAACAAACGGCGAAGGAACGGGCAAACCGACCATATTTAAAACCAGCTTTAAAAAATGCGAGCCGTAAAAAATGATTCCGAGCGCGATAACAATCGAGAGACCGATGGCGAAAATCAAAAACAGCGACATCAGTTTTCTTTTCCACCAGACGCGGTCTTCTTTAAATTTATAGACGGCGTTTAAGGCAATTCGCAAACTGTCAATTCCGGCAGAAGCCGACCAGATAGTAATTAAAATTCCGATTGTTAATTTTCCGCCCGAACTGCCTTGAACGACTTCTAAAAGAGTTTTCTCGACCAGTGAAAAAGCCGAACCCGGAATGATCTGCCGCAAATAAACAAACAATTCCTGGCGCAAATCGTCGGCTTTGCCCAGAATTATACCGAACAGGGTCATAAGAAAAAGGAGCAGCGGAAAGAGCGCGAATAAAAAATAAAACGCGACCTGCGCCGAACTGCTGAAAATATCTTCGTCAAACGATTTTTCGTAAAGCCGAACAAAAATTTTTTTGAGTTTATCCCAGGACATAAACGTAAATTTCCCCCGCTTCGATTGACATAAAGAGTTTGTAGAGTAAATATAACTAAAACTGTCGCGGCAAGCCAATAAGATTAAGGAAATTTTAATAATTATGTCAGTCGAAAACGCAGGTCATTCGTCAAATCGTTTGTTGTCGCTCGATGTTTTTCGCGGAATGAGCGTCGCCGGAATGGTTTTGGTCAACAATCCTGGAACGTGGTCGGCGATTTATCCGCCGCTCGAACACGCGACCTGGAACGGCTGGACACCGACGGATTTCGTTTTCCCGTTTTTCATTTTCATCGTCGGCGTGGCGATAACGCTGGCTTTGGGAAAAAGAGTCGAAACGGGCGGCGTGAATCGTGACGTTTATTTGAAAATCGTCAAACGCGCCGTCGTGATTTTTCTGCTCGGAACATTTTTAGCGACATTTCCTTTTTACAATTTTACAAAAGAGTCGTGGCTTGACGTTTCGACCGTGCGGATTATGGGCGTTTTGCAGCGCATCGCCGTCTGCTATTTTTTCAGCGCGTTGATTTTTTTGAAAACCAATTGGAAACAGCAGGCAATTATCGCCGCCGCGCTGCTTTTGATTTACTGGGCGTTAATGACTTTGATAAATGTTCCGGGCTGTGAAGTGACGACTTTTAACGATAAAGCCTGTAATTTGGCGGCATATCTCGACCGCCTGATTCTGACGGAAAATCATAGCTGGAGACAATCAAAGGTTTTTGACCCGGAAGGTTTGCTTTCGACAATTCCGGCGATTGCGACTTGTCTTGCGGGAGTTTTAACCGGACACTGGCTGCGTCAAAAGCGCGACGATTATCAAAAGGTTGCGGCGTTGTTTTTCTTCGGCGTTTGTTTGTGCGCCGTCGGCTGGATTTGGAATTTCTGGTTTCCGATAAACAAATCTTTATGGACAAGCTCGTTCGTCGTTTATATGACTGGACTCGCGCTCTGTTTCTTAGGATTTTGCTACTGGCTGATTGACATCAAAGGCTATAAAAAATGGTCGAAACCATTTGTCATTTTCGGTATGAACGCGCTGGTTTTATTCGTCGGTTCGGGCGTGATGGCGAGGCTTTTGGGATTGATAAAAGTTTCGAGCGCGGGCGGAAAATCAATTTCTTTGCAGGAAGCGATTTTCAACAACATCTTTCTGCCGTTCGCTTCGCCGATAAATGCATCGCTGGCTTTTGCGATTTGTTTTATTTTGGTCTGGTTATTTTTGCTGTGGCTGCTCTATCGGAAGAAAATTTTTATCAAAGTTTAACAACGAAATTATTTGATTTTTAAGTTGTCTATCGAACTTCAAAATAAAAATTGTAATGATTAGCGCAAGCCGGATTAAACTTTCGACGACACTGCGGGCAAGTCGAATCGCATTCAAAATATTCCGAAATTGCTAATTGATAACCGCAGCCGCCGCACAAAACCGCCCGCGAATCGAATTCATCAAACGACCAAACTTGAGGCGCGTGATTTGAAAATTCGGCGTGACATTCAAAACACGGAAACCATTTCCCGCAGCACTTAAATTTTATGGCGATAATGTCAACTTCGCCGTGATAATGCCCGCATCGCGTCTGCGCGTCAACGTTTGAGCCGTGAATTTCTACACCCTGAATTATTTTCACAAACACAAAATATATTTTTCAAGCCCTTTCCAGATTGGCAAATTTTTCAATCAATTTTTTTTGTCCGAAACCTGGAAAGCTGATTGTTAATTTTACGTTGTCGCCCGTTCCTTCGCGCCGTAAAACCAAGCCTTTGCCATATTTTGCGTGGCGAACGTGCGTTCCGGCGACAAAGCCGATTTCCGGTTTCTGGTTTCTGGTTTCTGGTTTCGACTGACTCGAAGCGGCTTTCAGATTATCAAATGCTGAACTTCGCGGTTTTTCACCCGTTCCTTGTCCCTCGTCACCTGTCCCTTTTCGCTTATTAAAAAACTCGGCAATCGCGTCGGTTGAATTATAGGTTTTGCCAGTGTAAAGATTTTTCGGTTTTTCAAACTGCTTTTCTTCGCCGCGCAGGATTTTCGCCGCTTGCTTGTTATTTTGAACGCCTGCGCTTCGTTTAAATGAAAGCCACGACGAGCCGCGCGAAGTGTCTTCTATCATTTCCAGCGGCATTTCGTTCAAAAACTGCGACGGTTCGGCGGCGATTTCCTCGCCGTAAATCCGGCGGCGCATCGAGTGCGTGACATACAAAATTTTTTCGGCGCGCGTAATGGCGACATACGCGAGACGGCGTTCTTCTTCCAATTCCTTCGGGTCGTTTATCGAGCGCGAATGCGGAAAAATTCCATCTTCCAAACCGACTAAAAAAACAATCGGAAACTCCAAACCTTTCGCGGCGTGAACCGTCATCATCGTGACACTCGCGCTGCGGTCATATTTGTCGGTGTCGGAACTCAAAGCCGCATGGTCTATAAAATCGCGCAAACCTTCGGCTTCCTGTTTGTCATAATCGACGGCGGCATTGACTAATTCTTCAAGGTTTTCGACGCGCGCATTCGCTTCGTCAGAATTTTCGGCGCGGAGCATATTGGCGTAACCCGTATCTTCAATCGCCGCGACGACGATTTGCGAAACGGGCTGGTCGGTTTGCGCGAATTCGGAAACTTTGGTTTGCAAACTTTCGATAACTTTCTTGAAATTTTTTAACGCTTCGACGGCTCGCGGCGTTAAATTTCGCGGCTGTTCATATTTTTCGTCGGTAATAATCGCAATCGTTTCCCACAACGAAGCGCCGAAATCTCTGGCGCGAAACGCGAGTTCGTCCAAACTCGTTTTGCCTAGCCCGCGCGTCGGCGTGTTGACGACGCGCAGTAAAGCGATGTCGTCAAACGGGTTGAGCGCGAGTTTTAGATAAGCGATAACGTCTTTAATTTCGGCGCGTTCGTAAAATGAAAATCCGCCGACGATGTTGTATTCGATTCGGGCGCGGCGCAGAGATTCCTCAAAAACGCGGGATTGCGCGTTTGTTCGATACAAAATCGCAAATTTATCTTGCGGATTTTTTCTGCGATGCTCGTCAATTTTCTGCGCGACAAAACGCGCTTCGCCGTCGCCGTCAAACGCCTGATGATAAAAAATCTTTTCGCCCGATGGATTATTTGTCCAGAGTTTTTTCTTTTTCTGCTCGACATTGTTTTCGATAATCGCGTGCGCCGCGTCGAGAATCGTCTGCGTCGAGCGATAATTTTGTTCGAGCATAATCACCTTCGCGTTCGGATAATGCTGTTCAAAATCCAGGATATTGCGAATATCGGCTTGCCGAAAACCGTAGATAGATTGCGCGTCATCGCCGACGACGCAGATATTCTGCTGTTTCTCGGTCAGATATTTTATCAGCGCGAATTGCAGCGCATTCGTATCCTGATATTCATCAACCAGAATATATTTGAATTTGTTGTTGTATTTTTCGCGGACTTCCGGCACTAAGCGCAAAAGCCGGACGGTTTTTATCAGCAAATCGTCAAAATCGAGCGCGTTTGAATTATTCAGACGTTCTTCATACATTTTGAAAACTCTCGCAATCGCCGCTTTTCGCTCGTCCGTATATTCAATTTTCGCCGAGTAATCTTCAACACCTTCACCGCGATTTTTCGACGCGGAAATTTGATTTTGAACGAGCCGCGCCGAAAGCTGTTTTTCGTCTAAGCCAATATCTTTGACGCAGGCTTTAATGACTTTTATCGAATCGTCGGTGTCGTAAATCGTAAAGGATTTTTTGTAGCCTTCCTGCAAACTTTCGATGTCCTGCCGCAGAATACGAACGCAAAGACTGTGAAAAGTCGAAATCAGCGGCGCGGATTGCAGTTTTTGATTTTGCAAAAGCTGATGGACGCGCTCGCGCATCTCGCCCGCCGCTTTGTTGGTAAAAGTGACGGCGAGAATGTTATACGGCGCGACATTTTTTTCGCTGATTAAATAAGCGATGCGAACCGTGATGACGCGCGTTTTTCCAGAGCCTGCGCCCGCCAAAATCAATAACGCGCCTTCGGTCGTC